>JAEKLF010000099.1 GCA_019509985.1 Burkholderiales bacterium
GGCAAGCCCTTCGTGCTGCGCGCGCTGCAGCCCGGCGAGGACAGGCTGGACCTCGGCTCCCTGACCCACCACCGCGGTGGCGGCCTGCACCACAGCCTCGTGACCATGGGCCGCCTCGTCGCCTGGGCCCAGTTGCGCTCGGCCGGCCGCCAGGGCTCGGCCACGGCCGACGAGTTCATCGACTTCGGCTGCCGTGGCCGTGGCCCCGGCAAGTGGCGCGACCGCCTCGTGCAGGCCTCCAGCGATGCGGCCGCCCAGGTGCGCGAGGACGCGGCCCTCTTCGACCAGGCCTGTGACGCCGGCATCTTCCCCTGCTGAATCGCGCGGCCTGCGTGCCGTTCTTGGCGCCGACCTGGCGGCGGGCCTGTGCGTGGCCGGCCTGCTGCTGCCCGAGGGCGTGGCCTACGCGGGCCTCGCGAAGCTGCCGGTCGCGCACGCCTTCATTGCCGCCCTCGTCGGCCTGGCGGTCTACGCGCTGCTGGGCCGCAGCCGCGACGCCATCGTCGCGCCCACGTCGTCCAGCGCCAGCCTCGCGGCCGCTGCCGCGGCAGGGCTGACCGGCATCGCCCATGCCGAGGCCCTGCTCGCGCTGACTTTTGCTGCCGGCGTGGTGCTCTTGTTGCTGGCCGCCGCGCGCCAGGGCCAGTTGTCGGCCTTCGTGTCGCGGCCGGTGCTGCGCGGCTTCGCATTCGCGCTGGCCATCACCATCGTCATCAAGCAGCTGCCGGACGTGCTTGGCCTGCGGCCGCCGCCGGGGCTGGATGCGCCACGCCTGCTCGTCTGGCTGCTGGGCCACCTGAGCGAGGGCCATGCGCTGAGTGTGCTCGTGGCCGTGGCGACCGGCGCGCTGATCGCGCTGCTGCGGCGCTGGCCGACGCTGCCGGGCTCATTGATCGCATTGGTCGCTGCCATCGTCGCGACGCGTCTGCTTGGCCTGCAGGCCGGTGGTGTCGAGGTGGTCGGCGCAGTCGCGGCGCCCACCTTTGCGCCGCATCTGCCGACGCTGGACCGCGACGCCTGGTTGCGCGTGGCCGAACTCGCCGTGGGCCTGGTCGTGCTGCTGTTCGCTGAATCCTGGGGCAGCATGCGTTCGCTGGCCCTGCTGCGCGGCGACACGCTGGACGCCAACCGCGAGCTGCTGGCTCTTGGCGCGGCCAACCTCGCCAGTGGCCTGTTGCAGGGCATGCCGGTGGGTGCGGGCTTCTCGGCCAGCGTCGCCAATCACGGCGCCGGCGCGCAGAGCCGCCGCGCGGGTGTCATCGCCTGCATCGTGGTCGCGCTGGCGATTGCTCTGGCGCTGCCGGCTCTGCAATGGCTGCCGCGGCCGGTGCTGGCCGTGGCCGTCATCGCGGCGCTGTGGCACGCCTTGTCGCCGCGGCCGCTGCTGGCGACCTGGCATCTCGGCCGTGATCGCCTGCTGGTCGTTGGCGCCGTCATCGCCGTGCTGGCGCTGGGCTTGCTGCACGGCATGCTGGCTTCGGTGGCGCTGTCCATCGTCGAGGCGCTACGCCGCTTCAGCCAGCCGGTGCTGCATGAGCTGGCGGCCTTGCCGGGCACCCGAAATTTCGTCGCACTGCCCGATCATCCCGAGGCCGAGCCGGTGCCCGGCGCGCTGATCCTGCGGCCTCAGGAGCCGCTGTTCTTCGCGAGTGCCGAGCGGGTCATGGCCGAGGCCGCTGCGCGGCTGGCGGCGAGCGGCGCAGCCACGCTGGTGTTGAGCCTGGAGGAGAGCAGCGACGTCGACAGCACTGCCTTCGAATGCCTGCTGGAGCTGGACCTGCGCCTGGCCGCCCGCGGCCAGCGCCTGCTGCTGGCGCGCGTGAAGGAGCCGTTGCGGGCGCTGCTGCGCGCCAATGCCCCCCATGGCCTGGGCCGCGAGGAGAGGCAGTTCTGGAGTGTGGCCGATGCGGCCGCAGCCGTGGCTCAGGCTTGAGCCAGCGCGTTGAGCTTCTCGACCGTTGCCCAGTTGCGCGTCGTGCCGCCTTCGCCGAGCTTCTTCAACAGCGCGACGCCGGCCTTGCTCTGCAGGATGCCGTGGGCGCACCACAGATAGGCCGCGTGCTCGGTAACGACAAAGCGTTCCTCCCCCTGGGTGGCGATGCCGGCGGCGGCCTGCAGCGACGCGGTGTCGGCCGTCACGGCGACGAGCAAGCGGCTCGGGTCGTCGGCCTCGGCAATGCCGTGGGGTGATGCGACGGCCGCCCAGTCGGCGGCCGTCTTCAGGATGACGGCGGCGTCCACGCCAAGCTTCTCGGCCACGGCCGCGCGGATCTTGTCCGCCGAGAGCTTCTTCTTCGCATCGAAGACGGCATTGCCGCTGTTCAGCAAGGTGCTGACATTGGTCGCGCCGAGTTCGGTCAGCAAGGCCTTGAGGTCGGCCATCGCCAGGCGCTTGGCCTTGCCGACGTTGATGCCGCGCCAGAGGGCGACGTAGCGTGTCACGCCATGCCCTGGTGGCGCAGCAGTGCGTCGATCCTGGGCTCGCGGCCGCGGAAGGCCTTGAAGTTGTCGATGGCGTCGCGCGCGCCGCCTTGCTCCAGCACCTCGTTCAGGAAGCGCCTGCCGGTGGCGGCGTTGAACACGCCTTCTTCCTCGAAGGCACTCCAGGCGTCGGCGCTGAGCAGCTCGGCCCACTTGTAGCTGTAGTACCCGGCCGCGTAGCCGCCCGCGAAGATGTGCGAGAAGCTGTGCTGGAAGCGGTTGAAGGCCGGTGGGATCAGCACGGCGACTTCGGCGCGCACATCGTCCAGCACCGCTTGCACATCGGCCTCCGCGCCGGGCTCGCCATGCAGGCGCATGTCGAACAGCGCGAACTCGATCTGGCGCAGCGTCATCAGCCCGCTCTGGAAGTTCTTGGCCGCGGTCATCTTGTCGAACAGCTCGCGCGGCAGCGGCTCGCCGCTGTCGACATGGCCGCTGAGCTGCTGCAGCACGTCCCACTCCCAGCAGAAGTTCTCCATGAACTGGCTGGGCAGCTCGACGGCGTCCCACTCGACACCGGAGATGCCGGACACGCCCAGGTCGTTGACCTGCGTCAGCATGTGGTGCAGGCCGTGGCCGAACTCGTGGAAGAGGGTGATGACGTCGTCATGCGTCAGCAGCGCCGGCTTGTCGCCGATGGGGCTGGCGAAGTTGCAGGTCAGCAGCGCCACTGGCGTCTGCTGCTCACCCGTGGGCTTGAGCCAGCGGCTGCGCACCTCGTCCATCCAGGCGCCGGGGCGCTTGCCGTTGCGGGCATACAGGTCGAGGTAGAACTGCGCGATGAGCTGGCCGCCGCGACGCATCTCGTAGAACTTGACGGTCTCGTGCCAGATCGAGGCTTTCGCTTCGCTGATGCTGACGTCGAACAGGCGCTCGATGATGGAGAACAGGCCCGGCACGACCTTGGTGGCCGTGAAGTACTGCTTGACCGTCTGATCGCTGAAGGCGTAGCGGGCTTCCTTGAGCTTTTCGCTCCAGTAGGACACGTCCCAGGCTTCCAGCGGTGCGCCGTTGGCGAACTCGCGCAGCTCGGCGAGGTCCTTCTCGGCGAAGGGCCGGGCGCGCCTGGCGAGGTCACGCAGGAAGGTTGTCACCTCGGCGGGCGTGGAAGCCATCTTGGGCGCCAGCGACACCTCGGCGAAGCTGGTGTAGCCGAGCAGCCGGGCCTCTTCCTGACGCAGCGCGACGATTTCGCGCATGGCCGCGGTGTTGTCCCACTCGGGCTTGCCCGATTCGCTGGCGCGGGTCACGTAGGCGCGGTAGAGCTTCTCGCGCAGATCGCGGCTCTCGGCGTACTGCATGACCGGCAGGTAGACCGGGAAGTGCAGCGTCAACTTGTGGCCGCCGTCGTCGAGCCTCGTCGCATCCAGCACGTCCTGCGGCACGCCGGCCAGCTCTTCGGTCGTGGCGACGTGGCTCCAGCCGTCCGTCGCGTCCAGCACGTGCTCGCTGAACTGCTGCTGCAGCTCGGCGCTGCGTTCCTGAATGGCGGCATAGCGCTCGCGGGCTGCGCCCTGCAGTTCGGCGCCGGACAGCACGAAGTCGCGGATGGCGTGCTTCAACAGTTGCTGGCGAGGCGCGCTCAGGGTCGCGCCTTGAGCGGTCATGACGGCCTTGTACTTGGCGAACAGCGCCTCGTTGGCACCCATGGCGGTGCTGAACTCCGTCACGGCCGGCAGCATCGCGTTGTAGGCCTCCCGCAGCGCCGGCGTGTCGGCCACGGCGTTCAGATGGCCGACGGCGCCCCAGGCCGTGCCCATGCGCTCGGTGGCGGTGTCGAGGATGCTCGAGAGCGTGTCGTAGTCGGCCGGCGTTTCGGGCTTGGTCGCTTCGTCCAGCGCGGCCTGGGCGGCGGCGAGCAATTCGGTGATGGCCGGGCCGACATGCTCGGGCTGGATGGCCGCGAAGTCGGGCAGGGCGGCGGTGGAGAGCAGAGGGTTCGTCATATCAGGCGGACTTGAGGCTGCGTTCCGCCGATTCAAGCGTGTTGACCAGCAACATGGCAATCGTCATGGGGCCGACCCCACCGGGGACAGGGGTGATCCAGCCGGCGACTTCCTTGACGCCGTCGAAGTCGACGTCGCCGCAGAGCTTGCCGGCGTCATTGCGGTTGATGCCCACGTCGATGACCACGGCGCCGGGTTTCACCATGTCGGCGGTCAGCACGTTGCGGCGGCCTACTGCGGCCACGACGACGTCGGCCTGGCGGGTGTGGTGGCCGATGTCGGGCGTGGCACTGTGACAGACGGTGACGGTGGCATTGGCCTGCAACAGCAGCAGGGCCATGGGCTTGCCGACGGTGTTGCTGCGGCCGATGACGACGGCGTGCTTGCCGCGCAGGTCGAAGCCGGTGCTTTCGATCAGCTTCATGCAGCCGTAGGGCGTGCAGGGGCGAAAGCCCGGCAGCTGAGTCATCAGCTCGCCGGCGCTGAGCGTGGAGTAGCCGTCCACGTCCTTGCTGGTGGCGATGGCTTCGATGACCTTGTGCGGGTCGATGTGCTTGGGCAGGGGCATCTGCACCAGGATGCCGTGGATGCTGGGGTTGCGGTTGAGGGCGTCGATGCGGGCCAGCAGCTCGGCTTCGCTCAGCGCGGCGTCGTACCTCTCCAGCAACGAGTGAAGGCCGGCCTCCTCGCAGGCCTTGACCTTGTTGCGCACGTAGACGTGGCTGGCCGGGTCGTCGCCGACGATGATGACCGCCAGGCCGGGGCGGTGGCCCTGAGCGGTCAATGCCGCGGCGCGGGCGGCGGCTTCGGCGCGCAGCTGTTTGGAGAGAGCGAGGCCGTCGATGAGTTGGGCGGTCATGAGGAGCGTCCTATGAATTTGCGGGACAGACCGCCCTAGCGAAGCGAGTAGCTCTGTCCTCAACTGAAATAGAAAAAGGCCGCTGGGATGCAGCGGCCTTTGGGGGATTCAGTGGTTCAAGCCTTGGCGGTCGCGCCCAAGGCAATCTTGAGCAGGTCCGCCACCGTGTTGGCGTTGAGCTTTTCCATGATGTTGGCGCGGTGCGCCTCGACCGTTTTGATGCTGATGCCCAGGTCGTCTGCGATCTGCTTGTTCAGGCGGCCGGCGACGATGCGCTCCAGCACCTGAGCTTCGCGGGTCGTGAGCCGCGCCAGCAGGGCGTCGCGGCTGGCGGCTTCCTGGTGGCTGGAGAAGGCCTCGCGGGCCTGGTCGAGCATGCGCTCCACCAGGGCCAGCAGCTCTTCTTCCTTGAAGGGCTTCTCGATGAAGTCCATCGCGCCTTTCTTCATCGTCTGCACGGCCATCGGCACGTCGCCGTGGCCGGTGATGAAGACGATGGGCAGCGGGCTCTTGCGCTCGATGAGGCGGTCCTGCAGTTCCAGGCCCGTCATGCCGTCCATGCGGATGTCGGCAATCAGGCAGGCGACTTCGCGGGGGTCGTAGCGGGCCAGGAAGGATTCGGCGGAGTCAAAGCACTTGACCCGGTAGTCCTTGCCTTCGAGAAGCCATTGCAGGGAGTCGCGGACCGCTTCGTCGTCATCGACAACGTAGACGTTGCCCTTCTTCGGGATCAAGCTCATGGTGTGGTGGGTTCGGTTCTCTGAGCGGTGCCGGCGGCTCCGTTGCCAAGGTCGGGGCGCAGGTGTTCTGAGGTGATCGTGACTGGAATCGTGAAGGCGAATCTGCAGCCGACGACCAAGGAACCATTGTAGAGGTTCTCGGCTTTTATCCGGCCCTGGTGGGACTCGACGATAGACCGGCATAACCCTAATCCGATGCCAAGTCCGTCCGCCTTCGTCGAGAAGAAGGCCTCGTACATGCGGGCGATGACTTCATCGGGCAAACCCGGGCCCATGTCGGTCACGGAGAATTCGATCTGCCCGCCCATCTCGGCACTGTGCTTGGGCACGACGCGCAGTTCGATGTGCCGGCGCGAGGTCGGCAGGGAGGCGTTGTCGATGGCCTCGGCGGCGTTCTTCAGCAGGTTCATCAGCACCTGCTCGACGAGGATGGGGTCCACCATCAGCTGCGGCAGGCGCTGCGCGACATAGGTGTGGATGGCCACGTTGCGCCGGCGCAGCTCGATGCCCGCCAGCTCCACGGCGTCCTCGACGATGTCGGCCGCGTGCGAGGGCTGGCGCTGCGGCTCGCTGCGCTTCACGAAGTTGCGGATGCGGTGAATGATCTGCCCGGCGCGCTCGGCCTGCTTGGCCGTCTTGGTGAGCGCCGCCATCAGCGCGTCCTTGTCGATGGAGTCGGCGCGCACGCGGCTGACCATGCCGTTGCAGTAGTTGGTGATGGCCGTCAGCGGCTGGTTCAGCTCGTGGGCGACGCTGGAAGCCATCTCTCCCATGGTCATCAGCCGGCTCGTGACCTGGGCCTTCTCGGCCTGCTGGGCGGCCTGGGCCTCGGCGTGGCGGCGCATCGTGATGTCGGTGGCGATCAGCATCTGCGCCAGGCGCCCGTCGGTCCATTGCAGGTAGCGCGCGCGCACGTCGAACCACATGGCCAGGGATTCGACGTAGACCTCGCGCGGGTCGGAGCCGGTCTCGGTCAGCGCTTCGGCGGGCAGGCCGGAGTAGTCGTCGACCTCGTCGGCACCGTCGTCCAGCGCGCCGCGCCGGCTGGTGGTGCCGAGCAGCTGGCCGCCGGCCAGCAGCGCGTGGCCGGCCGGGTCGGCACCGAACCACAGACGGTAGCTGCGGTTGGCGAACAGCAGCTCGGGTGGCGTGACCGACAGTACCGACACGGCTGCGTCCAGGCCTTCCAGCACCGTCGTGAAGCGCTCGTGCGAGGCCGACAGCTGGTCGCGCACGCGCTTGGCCTCGGTGATGTTGGTCATCGAGGTCATCCAGCCGGTCTGCTTGCCCTTGGTGTCCACCAGCGGCGACACGTAGACGCGGGCATCGAACTGACCGCCGTCCTTGCGCTGGATCTTGACCTCGACGCCGCCCGACGGGCTGCGGCCCTGCAGCTCCTGCTGCAGCAGGCGCGCGTTCTCCTCGCGGCGATCCACGGGCCAGAAGGGGTAGGGCGGCGTGCGGCCGACGAGGTCGGCTTCCGAGAAGCCTGTCATCGCGCAGAAGGCCGGGTTCACGTAGGTGATGCGCGTGTCCATGTCCATGGCGCGCATGCCGGTCAGCATGGAGTTCTCCATGGCCCGGCGGAAATTGGTCTCCAGCGTCAGCGCGTTCTGGATCTGCGTGCGCCGGCGCATGTGGCGCCAGGTGCCCAGCAGCATCCACACCGTCATGCCGGCCAGCGCTAGCACCAGCCAGAACAGTGCGTTGTTGATCAGGCCGATGGACGTGCGCCAGCCCTGGCCGCGCAGCACCAGGCCGTTGAGCGCCGGCGCCAGCGGCACGTCGTGCAGCAGCGACGCGCGCCGGTGCACCTGGCCGGGCATGGGCGTGACGGTGCTGCTGACCACCTGCTCGCGCGCATCCAGCACGGCGATGGTGTGGCGCGTGGCGACCTCGCTGGGCACGTAATAGCGCAGCAGCGACTCGACGGTGTACTCGGCGATCAACACGCCGGCAAAGCCGCCGCGGTCGATCAGCGGGATGTGCAGCTGGAAGACGGTGGTGCCGTTGGCGTCGGGGAACGGCGGCGAATAGACCGGCTGGCGGCGCTCCTTGGCCGCCTCGAAGGCGATCTCGGCCGCATTGGACTGGTTGGGCATGGGCATGGACGGGTCGTCGCCGTCCGCCGACATCAGCCCGTCGGCCTGGAAGCCGGCCGCGCCGACACTGCTGCGCCGCTCGCGCTTGGCGCTGAGCCAGGTCACGTGCGTCAGCTCGGGGCGCTCGCGCGCAAAGGCCTGGGCCTGGGCCGAGAACTCATGGGCATCGATCTGGCGCGTGACGACTTCGCGCGCGATGCGCACCAGCTGCTCCTGGTTCTCGATCAGGCGCAGGCGGATCTGCTGCTGGGCGATCTCGGTGTCGCGCTTGACGGACTCGGTCTCGCGCTCGATCTCTTCGTTGCGCAGGTACCAGAAGGCCGAAATGATGGCCGCCAGGAAGAGCAGCACCGAGATCAGCGGGCCCAGCGTCGCCAGGCGGTCCTGGCGCGACGGCGACTGCCGGAACCACCAGGTCGCGACCAGGCGACGCAGCGGTGCGAGCAGGCGTTGGCCGCGGCTGCGAATCTTGGGAGCTGGGAAGTCAACAGGCATCCGGAAATTATCCGGGCGTGTTGCATTGCGATGAATATTTCATATTAAGAAATCATCTCGCACCATTTGGGAAATGCAAACGCTTATGAGACACTCCGCCCGCCTTGGGGCCTGAGCACGCGCCGCGCGCTGCCAGACCCTGTTAGAACACCCCATTCCCGCCCGCAGAGGCGGTTCTTTAGGAGACCGGCCATGTCCGCCCAGCCGCAAGAATTTCTCGGCGCCGCCGCGAACGACAACGATCCGACGGAAACCCGCGAGTGGCTGGATGCCCTCTCGGCCGTCATCGGCGAGGAGGGTGATGAGCGCGCCCACTTCCTGCTCGAGACCCTGATCGACCATGCCCGCCAGGCCGGCATCGACGTGCCGTTCTCGGCCACGACGGCCTACGTCAACACCATCCCGCCGGATCAGGAAGAGCGCTTCCCGGGCAACATCGAGATCGAGGAGCGCCTGCGCGCCTACATGCGCTGGAACGCGATGGCGATGGTGGTGCGTGCCAACAAGCACAACCCCGAGGACGGCGGCGACCTGGGCGGCCACATCAGCTCCTTCGCGTCGCTGGCCACCATGCTGGGTTGCGGCTTCAACCACTTCTGGCACGCCGACGACGGCGAGCACGGCGGCGACCTGCTCTACATCCAGGGCCACAGCGCGCCTGGCATCTACGCCCGCGCCTTCATGGAAGGCCGCATCACCGAGGAGCAGCTCGTCAACTTCCGCCAGGAAGTCGACGGCAAGGGCCTGTCCAGCTACCCGCATCCGAAGCTGATGCCGACCTTCTGGCAGTTCCCGACGGTGTCGATGGGTTTGGGCCCCCTGATGGCCATCTACCAGGCGCGCTTCCTGAAGTACCTGCACGCCCGCGGCATCGCCGACACGTCCAAGCGCAAGGTCTGGGTCTTCCTGGGCGACGGCGAGATGGACGAGCCAGAATCGCTCGGCGCCATCGGCCTGGCCGCGCGCGAGAAGCTGGACAACCTGATCTTCGTCGTCAACTGCAACCTGCAGCGCCTGGACGGCCCGGTGCGCGGCAACGGCAAGATCATTCAGGAACTGGAAGGCGAGTTCCGCGGCGCGGGCTGGAACGTCATCAAGCTGATCTGGGGCGGCTACTGGGACCCGCTGCTGGCGCGCGACAAGGACGAGCTGCTGCGCAAGGTCATGATGGACACCGTCGACGGTGACTACCAGGCCTTCAAGGCCAATGACGGCGCCTTCGTGCGCAAGAACTTCTTTGGCAAGCACCCCAAACTGCTGGAGATGGTGGCCAAGATGAGCGACGAGGACATCTGGCGCCTGCAGCGCGGCGGCCACGACCCGCAGAAGGTCTACGCGGCTTATCACAAGGCCGTCAACACCGTCGGTCAGCCCAGCGTGCTGCTCGTGAAGACCGTCAAGGGCTTCGGCATGGGCAAGATCGGCGAAGGCAAGAACACCGCCCACCAGACCAAGAAGCTGCAGGAAGACGACATCCGCTCGATGCGCGACCGCTTCAACATCCCGGTGTCGGATGAAGACCTGCCCAAGCTGCCCTTCTACCAGCCGCCGGAAGGCTCGCAGGAACTGAAATACCTGCACGAGCGCCGCCAGGCCCTGGGCGGCTACCTGCCCAAGCGCAGGCCCAAGACCGACGAGGCGCTGAAGGTGCCCGACCTGGCCACCTTCCAGGCGGTGCTGGATCCGACCGCCGAGGGCCGCGAGATCTCGACGACCCAGGCCTACGTGCGCTTCCTGACCACGCTGCTGCGCGACAAGGAAATCGGCCCGCGCACGGTGCCCATCCTCGTCGACGAGGCGCGCACCTTCGGCATGGAAGGCCTGTTCCGCCAGATCGGCATCTACAACCCCAAGGGTCAGCTGTACACGCCGGTCGACAAGGACCAGGTCATGTACTACCGCGAGGACAAGGCCGGCCAGATCCTGCAGGAAGGCATCAACGAAGCGGGCGGCATGGCCAGCTGGATCGCCGCAGCCACGAGCTACTCGACGAACAACCGGGTCATGATCCCGTTCTACGTCTACTACTCGATGTTCGGCTTCCAGCGCATCGGCGATCTGGCCTGGGCGGCCGGCGACATGCAGGCCCGCGGCTTCCTGCTGGGCGGCACGTCCGGCCGCACGACGCTGAACGGCGAAGGCCTGCAGCACGAGGACGGCCATAGCCACATCCTGGCCGGCACCATCCCGAACTGCGTCAGCTACGACCCGACCTTCGCCCACGAAGTCGCCGTCATCATGCAGCGCGGCCTCAAGCGCATGGTGGAAGACCAGGAAAACGTCTTCTACTACATCACCCTGCTGAACGAGAACTACCCGATGCCGGGCCTGAAGGCCGGCACCGAGGAGCAGATCCTCAAGGGCATGTACCTGCTGGAAGAGGCGGATGCGAGCAAGCCGGTCAGCGTCAACCTGCTGGGCTCCGGCACCATCCTGCGCGAAAGCCAGGTCGCCCGGATGCTGCTCGAAGAGGAGTGGGGCGTGGGCGCCAACGTGTGGAGCTGCCCGAGCTTCAACGAGCTGGCCCGCGACGGCCAGAACGCCGAGCGCTGGAACCTGCTGCACCCCACCGAGCTGGCCTGCGTGCCCTTCGTGACACAGCAGCTCGGCCACACGCGCGGCCCGGTCATCGCGTCCACCGACTACATGAAGAACTACGCCGAGCAGATCCGTGCCTTCATCCCGCGCGGCCGGTCGTACAAGGTGCTGGGCACCGACGGCTTCGGCCGCAGCGACTTCCGCTCCAAGCTGCGCCAGCACTTCGAGGTCAACCGCCACTACATCGTCGTGGCCGCGCTGAAGGCACTGGCCGAGGACGGTGCGATCCCGGTCGAAAAGGTCGCCGAAGCCATCGCGAAGTACGGCATCGACGCGAACAAGATCAACCCGTTGTACGCCTAAGAAGAAGCGGAGCGAGACATGGCATTGGTTGAAGTCAAGGTTCCCGACATCGGCGATTTCGATGAGGTCGGCGTCATCGAGGTGCTCGTCAAGGTGGGCGACACCGTCAAGGTCGAGCAGAGCTTGGTGACAGTGGAGAGCGACAAGGCGTCGATGGAGATTCCGTCGTCGCAGGCAGGCGTGGTCAAGGAGATCAAGGTCGCCGTGGGCGACAAGGTCAAGGAAGGCAGCGTGCTGGTGGTCGTCGAAGGCGAGGGCGCTGTGGCATCCGCGCCGGCGGCCGCTGCTCCGGCGCCCGCCGCCGCGGCACCGGTTGCTGCTCCGGCCGAAGCTGCCCTTGCGCCCACCCCGGCCCAGAGCAGCGGCCCGGTCACCATCGAAGTACCGGACATCGGCGACTTCGACGAAGTGGCCGTCATCGAGGTGCTGGTGAAGGTTGGCGACACCGTCAAGGTCGAGCAGAGCCTGGTCACCGTCGAGAGCGATAAGGCTTCGATGGAGATCCCGTCGTCCCACGCGGGCGTCGTCGAGGAACTGCTGGTCAAGGTCGGCGACAAGGTCAAGAAGGGTTCGGCACTGGCGCGCGTGGCTGCCACGGGCGGTGCGCCCGCGCTTGCGGCGGCAGCTGCCGCTGCGGCTCCCGCACCGGCCGCTGCTGCACCCGCTGCTGCTCCGGCCGAAGGCAAGACCGTCCCCACGGCGGCGCTGCCGCCGCACCAGCCGGTGGCGCCTAGCGGCAAGCTGCCGCACGCCTCGCCCAGCATCCGCAAGCTCGCCCGCGAGCTGGGCGTGCCGCTGGCCGAAGTGAAGGGCAGTGGCGCCAAGGGCCGCATCGTCGAGAGCGACGTGCAGGGCTTCGTCAAGGCCGTCATGTCGGGCTCGGTGCAGACCGCGGCGCAGAAGGCTGTCGCACCGGCCGCTGCCGCCGGCGGCGGCACGGGCCTGAACCTGCTGGCCTGGCCCAAGGTCGACTTCGAAAAGTTCGGCCCCGTCGAGCGCAAGGAGCTGTCGCGCATCAAGAAGATCTCGGGTGCCAACCTGCATCGCAACTGGGTCGTCATCCCGCACGTCACGAACCATGACGATGCCGACATCACCGAGCTCGAAGCCTTCCGCGTGCAGCTGAACAAGGAGAACGAGAAGGCCGGCATCAAGGTCACGATGCTCGCGTTCATGATCAAGGCGGCCGTGGCGGCGTTGAAGAAGTTCCCCGAGTTCAACGCGTCGCTCGATGGCGACACGCTGGTGCTGAAGAACTACTTCCACATCGGCTTCGCGGCGGACACGCCCAACGGCCTCGTTGTGCCCGTCATCAAGGACGCTGACAAGAAGGGCATCTTCCAGATCGGCGCCGAGATGGGCGAGCTGGCCAAGAAGGCGCGCGACGGCAAGCTCGGCCCGGCCGACATGAGCGGCGGCTGCTTCTCGATTTCGTCGCTCGGCGGCATCGGCGGCAAGTACTTCACACCCATCATCAACGCGCCGGAAGTGGCCATCATGGGCGTCTGCAAGAGCTCGATGGAGCCCGTGTGGGACGGCAAGGCCTTCCAGCCGCGCCTGATCCTGCCGCTGTCGCTGTCGTGGGACCACCGCGTCATCGACGGCGCCTCGGCCGCGCGCTTCAACGTCTACTTCGCGTCGCTGCTGTCCGACTTCCGTCGGATCGCGCTCTAAGTCGGGAGCTGAACAGATGGCAATCGTGGAAGTTCAAGTTCCGGACATTGGCGACTTCGACGAAGTCGGCGTCATCGAGGTGCTGGTCAAGGCCGGCGACACGGTCAAGGTCGAGCAGAGCCTGATCACCGTCGAGAGCGACAAGGCGTCGATGGAGATTCCGTCGTCTGCTGCGGGCATCGTCAAGGAGCTGAAGGTCAAGGTCGGCGACAAGGTCGCCAAGGGCTCGGTCATCCTGTCGCTGGAAAGCAGTGACGCGGCCGCGCCTGCGCCTTCCGCCGCTCCCGCCCCCGCCGCGTCGGCGCCTGCTCCCGTGGCGGCTGCACCGGCTCCGGCCGCCGCGACCTACTCGGGCAGCGCCGACCAGGCCTTCGACCTCGTCGTCCTCGGCGGCGGCCCCGGCGGCTACTCGGCCGCCTTCCGCGCGGCCGACCTGGGCCTGAAGGTCGCGCTTGTCGAGCGCTACGCGACGCTCGGCGGCGTCTGCCTGAACGTCGGTTGCATCCCGTCCAAGGCGCTGCTGCACGTGGCGGCCGTCATGGATGAGGTCAGCCACATGGCTGACCTGGGCGTGGCCTTCGGCGAGCCGGAGGTCGACTTCGACAAGCTGCGCGTGCACAAGAACAAGGTCACCGGCAAGCTGACCGGCGGCCTCGCGGCGATGGCCAAGATGCGCAAGGTGACCGTGCTGCGTGGCGTCGGCTCGCTGCTGGATGCGCAGCACCTCAAGGTCGAAGCGACCGAGGGCGCTGTCGGGCAAGCGAAGACCGGTGCGTCGCAAACGGTCGCCTTCAAGCGCCTCATCATCGCGGCCGGCTCGCAGGCCGTGCGCCTGCCCTTCCTGCCCGAGGATCCACGCATCGTCGACTCGACCGGCGCGCTGGAGATGAAGGTCGAGGCCGTGAAGATGCTCATCGTCGGCGGCGGCATCATCGGCCTGGAAATGGGCACCGTGTACTCCACGCTCGGCACGCGCCTGGACGTCGTCGAGATGCTGCCCACGCTGATGACCGGCGCCGACCGCGACCTCGTCAAGGTCTGGCAGAAGTTCAACCAGCACCGCTTCGACAACATCATGTTGAACACGAAGACGGTGGGGGCTGAAGCCAAGGAAGACGGCATCTGGGTGACCTTCGAAGGCGAGGGCGCGCCGAAGGAGCCGCAGCGCTACGACCTCGTGCTGCAGGCCGTGGGCCGCACGCCCAATGGCAAGAAGATCGGCGCCGAGAACGCGGGCGTTATCGTCGGCGACCGCGGCTTCATCCCGGTCGACGTGCAGATGCGCACCAACGTGCCGAGCGTATTCGCCATCGGCGACATCGTCGGCCAGCCCATGCTGGCCCACAAGGCGGTGCACGAGGGCCACGTGGCGGCGGAAGTCATCGCCGGTGAACTGCTGGGCGACGAGAAGCTCAAGAAGAGCCAGTTCGACGCCCGCGTGATCCCGAGCGTGGCCTACACCGACCCCGAGGTGGCCTGGGTGGGCATCACCGAGGACGAGGCCAAGGCCCAAGGCATCAAGGTCACCAAGGGCCTGTTCCCCTGGACGGCCTCGGGCCGTGCCATCGCCAACGGCCGCGACGAGGGCTTCACCAAGCTGCTGTTCGACGAGGAAAGCCACCGCATCATCGGCGGCGGCATCGTCGGCACGCATGCCGGCGACATGATCGGCGAGATCGCGCTGGCCATCGAGATGGGCGCGGACGCGGTGGATATCGGCAAGACCATCCACCCCCATCCCACGCTGGGCGAGAGCCTGGGCATGGCCGCCGAGGTGGCGCACGGCTCCTGCACGGACGTGCCGCCGGCGCGCAAGCCGCGCTGACCTGAGCCGGTTCGCACAAGGCCCCGTCCTGGTCACCCGGGACGGGGCCTTTGTATTTCAGCGGGCCTCCTCTGCGTGGTCCCCCTGGTGCTCGCGGTGCTCATCATCCTTGCGGGGCGGTTTGCGTTCGCCGTTCGCATCCTCGTGCCGATGCGCAGGCGGCGTGGCGGTCTTGGCCGGCGCAGGCGGCCGGCGGGTATCGACCGGCGCCGGCGAGTCGTGGTGTGCGGCCTGGGGATGCGCCATCTCATTTGGATGGGCGTCGCGCGCAACCTGAGGGTGTGGCGGTGCAGGTGCCGGCTTAACCTGCGCGCGGTGCTCCACCGTGCGTTCATCCTGCGGCTTCTCGTGCGCGACTTCCGGCGCCGCCATCCGCATCTCGGCCGCCGGCCGGGCCGGTGCCGCCAGTGGTGTGGGAAGCGCCGCGCTCGGCCTGGCCTCGGCGGCGGGCTGGGCGGAATCAGCGGCCCGGGCCGGCGAGGGTTGGGGCGATACCGCCGGCAACTCGGGCGCCCGGGCGGGGCCGTGGGGCGCGGCCGCTTCCATGCGAACCATCTGGGCCGGCGGCAGCGTGGGCGGCGGGTGACCCGCGCTGAAGCTGGCCACCGGCGTTGCGCTGGCCGGGCGGGGGGCCTGGGCATGCACCACGGCGGGCAGGGCGGCGGCAAGGTGGGCCTGGGCCGGCACGGCGTTCTGGAAGGCCTGGCCGTTGGCCGTCGCGGTCGGCGGCGCCATCACGGTCACGTTGGTCACATTGGTGATGTTGGTGACGTGGCTGATATTGTTGACCGTCGTCGTGTTGCGGTTGATGTTGTTCGTGACGCGCATGCCCACGTTGACCACCGGCGGCGCGCTGATGACCACGGCGGGCGGCGTGCCAATCGGCGCCGGGATGACCAGGCCGGGGCGCGAGCCCGGCGGCGGCGGCACGAACACGCCGGCCGGGCCGATGGGGCGCTCGCCACCGCTGATGGAGATCTGCAGCGACAGGTGAAGGTCGGGCGGCGGCGGCGCAAAGCTGACACCGGCCGGCGCCCAGTGCCCTGCGACGTAGACCACCGCATCCCCGCGGTGCTCGTAATAGGGCTGGGTCCAGTGGTAGCTCGGTTGCGGCGGCGGCAGCCAGCGGCCGGCGCACCACACCCAACGGCCCTGCCAGCCCCAATAGCCGCCCACCCAGACGGCTTCGGCCATCGGCGGCGGGGGCGGTGCCTCCACGAGCATGGGTGGCGGCGCCACGTCCACCAGCACGGGCTCGGGTTGGGCCATGGGGGGATCGATGTAGACGCTGATCGTGGCCGCTGGCGGCGGCGGCGTCCATACCTGCGCCGGAGCGCTCAGCCGGACTTCGGCATGGACATCCGCGTGACGGGGCTGCGCGCAACCGGCGAGCAGGGCCACCGTGAGTGCGGTGGCCAAAGGGGTGAGGGTGGTCTTGGTCGACATGGCAACAACAGAGAGCCGAGGAGCCTGTTCAATGCCACGATGCGCCACCGGGTTGACCCTTGTCAGCTTGCTTGGGGCGTCCGGACGGTTCGCCGCAAGCGAGTAAGCAAATGCGGCGAATTGGGTCGATGAGTCTGGGCAGGGCGGCGTCGCGTCGGGATTACCGCCATGACTACCCGCAGTCCCGCCACACCGGCGCGTTAATTGCGGCATGACTAGGGCAGCCATCCCGCGACTCCAGAAGCTGGTGCTGCTGCGCCCCGGCGAGGGGTGTGCGCTGCTGTGGGCGGCCGGCTACTTCTTCTTCCTGCTGCTGGCGCTGTACCTGCTGCGGCCCGTGCGCGAGGCCATGGGTATCGCGCGTGGCGCGGACAAGCTGCCCTGGCTGATGACGACGACGCTGCTCGTCATGCTCGTGGCCAACCCGCTCTACGCCGCCCTCATGTCGCGCCTGCCGCGGCGGCGCTTCATCCCGCTGGTCTCGCATTTCTTTGCGGCCAACCTGCTCGCGCTCGCCGCGCTGTTCTACGGCCTGCCCGAGCATGGCGGCAGCCTGCTGGGCTATGCCTTCTACGTGTGGCTGAGCGTCTTCAACCTGTTCGTCGTGTCGGTGTTCTGGAGCCTGATGACCGACGTGTTCAGCGAGGACCAGGGCAAGCGGCTGTTCGGCATGATCTCCATGGGCGGCACGCTCGGCGCGGTCGTCGGTGCGGCCGTGACCGAAGGGGTCAGCGGCGGCAGCTGGGGCTTCAAGGTCGAGCCCGCCGGCTTGATGCTGCTGGCCGCGCTGGGCCTGGAGCTCGCCGTCGTCTGCATGCTGCGGCTGGCCGCGCACTTTCAGCTGTCATTGGGCGAGGGCCAGCAGGCGCGCGAACCCGGGCCTGACTTCAAGGCCGGCCTGAGCGCCATTGCCGGCTCGCGCTACCTGCAGCTGATCTGCGCCTACATGCTGCTGTTCACGATCACGTCGACCTTCCTGTACCTGATGCAAGGCGACATCGTCGCCAGGAGCTTCGCCAGCGGCGCCGAGCGCACGGCCGCCTTCGCCAGGCTGGATGTCTGGACCAATGTGCTGACGCTGTCCGTGCAGCTGCTGCTCACGAGCCGGCTGCTGCGCGGCATCGGCGTGTCCGGCGTGCTGCTGGTGCTGCCGTTGCTGACGACGATGGGCTTTGGCGCGCCGGCACTGTGGCCCGGCTTTGCCGTGCTGGCCTTCGTGCAGGTGCTGCGCCGTGGCCTGCACTACGCCGTGGACCGGCCCGCGCGCGAGATCCTCTACATCCCGCTGGGGCCGGAGGAGCGCTACAAGTCCAAAGCCTTCATCGACACCTTCGTGTTCCGAGGCGGCGACTTCCTCGGCGTCTGGGCCCCGAGCTTCTTCAGCGCGCTGGCCGTGCCGGTCGCGCTCGCGGCGCTGGGCAGCGCCGGCGGCTGGGTGGCCGTTGCCGCCTGGCTTGGGCGCCTGGTTCGCGGCCGCCCCGGGCGACAGGCCGAGGCGCCGCCACTCAAGTTCAGCCACAAGGAGACGTCTCCATGAAGATCAGCCTTTCACGTCGACAGATCCTGCAGATGAGCACCAGCTTGCTTCCGGTTTCTACGCTTGCAGCGCCTGCCGCGCCCAAGCGCATCCTCATCCTTGGCGGCACGGGCTTCCTCGGCCCGGCCATCGTGGCCGCGGCCCAGGCGCGCGGCCACACGCTGACCCTCTTCAACCGCGGCAAGACGCGGCCCGGCCTCTTCCCCGACATCGAGAAGCGCCAGGGCGATCGCGACCCGCTGAAAGGCGAGGGCATCAAGTCGCTGGAGACCGGCGAATGGGATGCCGTCATCGACGACTCGGGCTATTACCCGCGCATGGTTGGCGCGTCCGCCCAACTGCTGGCGCCGCGCGTCAAGCAGTACATCTACATCTCCAGCGTCAGCTGCTACAAGGAACCCAGCCCGATCAACGGCGATGAGGACTCGCCGCTGGCCGCGCTGGCCGACCCTGCAGTCGAGGAGATGGGCAAGAACTTCGAGAACTACGGCGGGCTGAAGGCTGCCTGCGAGGCCGCGGCCGAAGCCGCGCTGCCTGGCCGCACGGCCGTCGTGCGCCCCGGCTTCATCGTCGGCCCCGACGACCCGAGCGGCCGCTTCACCTACTGGCCGGCGCGCTTCGACAAGGGCGGCGAGGTGGCTGTGCCGGGCGCGCCGACCGACCCGCTGCAGCTCATCGACGTGCGCGATCTGGCCGAGTGGCTGGTGCTGCTGGTCGAGAACGGCACCGTCGGCAAGTTCAACGCGCTCGGGCCCGACAAGCCAATGACCTGGGGCCGTGTCGTTACCGCCTGCCAGAAGGCCACCGCCACGCCCAGCACCATCACCTGGGTGCCCGGCGAATTCGTCGCCAAGCAGGACGGCATCGACTTCCCGATCTGGGCGCCCTACCTGGGCGACACGAAAGGTTTCCACACCTGGCAGAACCGGCGCGCGGTGCAGGCGGGCCTGCGCTTTCGGCCCGTCGAGCAGACGGCGGTCGACACGCTGGCCTGGTATCGGGGCCAGCTCAAGGAGGAGAAGGGCCGCACGAAGATGGCCTTCACACCCGAGCAGGAGGCCGAGATCCTGCAGCGCTGGAAGGCGGCCAAGGCGGGCTGAATGCGCTGAACGCGGCTGAAGGCGAGCAGCCGGCGGCCTGCTCCGGGCTAACGCCGAGCCTGGGCTGCCCCGGGCCTCGCGACAATGCGGCGATGACTGTTTTCTACTGGCTCATGGGCCTGCTGATCGTCGGCACCTTCTGCCCTTCGGCCCTTTACATGGGCATCTACGTCTTCACCGGCGAGGACGAGGCCCTGCAGCGGGCGCGCAAGCTGTGGGGGTTTCTGCGCCTGTTCACGCTGCTGGCCTTCAACGTCACGCTCTGGGGCCACGTCGTCGTGGCCGCCTGGCAGCTGTTTCACTGAAGGCTGGCCGTCACAGCGCCCGACCGTCGAACTGCGTGACCGGGATGGCCGACAGCTCGATGCCTTCAAGGCAGCGCGCGTTGACGGCCACCATGTCCTCGCCCGTCGGTGCCTTGGCTTCGCCATAGGGGTGGATGCCGCAGTTCGCGCAAAAGCGATGGCGGATCGCGTGCCGGTTGAACAGATAGGTGCTCGCGTCCTCGTCGGGCGTCAGCAGGCGCACCGCGTCGCGCGGCAGGAACCACATCAGCGCACCCTTGCGCTGGCAGATCGAGCAGTTGCAGGACATGACCGAGGCGATCTCGCCCTCGGCCTCGAACTTCACGCGGCCGCAGTGGCAGCTTCCGAGGTATTTCATCAGGCCTCCTGGGGGCTGGGTTGCAGGAAGCGGCCGAGCAGGTCGAACATCGGCAGCCAGCCGCGCTCGTGGTTGGCGCGGGCCTGGTCGTCGAAGAAGCGGTCGTGCACCAGGCTCAGCTCGGTGCCCGTGCCCTCGGTATCGGTCACGGGGTGCAGCTCGATGCTGACCCGCGACACCCGCTCGGGCGTGCTCTTCCAGGCCCAGGTGAAGACCAGCCGGCGCAGCGGCTGCACCTCCTCGTAGACACCGGAGACCTCCTGCGACTGTCCGCTGGGCGAGACGAAAGCGACGCGGTAGCCGCCGCCGACGCGCAGGTCGATGTCGGCCGAAGACGGCGAGCCGGGGCTGCCGGAACCGAACCAGTGGCTCAGCGCTTGCGGGTCCGTCCAGGCGCGCCAGACTTTTTCGGGCGCGACGGGGTAGCGGCGCCGGATGGCGACCTGGGTGGGCTCTTGCTGCTGGGTGGCGTGCATGGGGTCAGTTCCTCTTGGTGGTAGAGATAGCGTCCGAGCGCGTCGAGCTGCTCGGTCCAGAAGCGCTCGTAGCGCGAGATCCACAGCGCTGCTTCCTGCAACGGCGCGGCGTCCAGTTCACAGCGCACCACGCGTCCTTCCTTGGAGCGGGCGATGAGCCCCGCGGCCTCAAGAACGGCCAGGTGCTTCATGAAGCCGGGCAGAGACATGTCGTGCGGCTGCGCCAGCTCGGTGACCGTGGCGCCGCCGCCGTCCAGCTGCACCAGCACGCCACGGCGCGTGGCGTCGGACAGGGCCGCGAACACGAGGTCGAGGGGCGAAGCTTTACTGTTAACCATGTGGTTTAGTATTTGCGACGGTCCAGCCTTTGTCAAGCCCTGATCCATCGGGCGCGCTTCAGCCCTGCGCCAATGCCTCGGTCAGCCCAGGGCGGCGCAGTCCGCGGTGCCCCAGCGGTCCACCAGCAGCCGAAAGCGCTGGCCAGGGCGCTGCTGCTGCCAGCGTTCGGGCTCCGTGCGGCAGGTCCAGACATGGCCGGCCGTGTCGCGCAGCTGCAGCTCGTAGAAGGCCTCGCGCCGGCCCAGGCGCTCGCTGCCCGGCTGGCCGGGAGGCGCAATGCGCAGCGGCGGGCGCGGCCATTGCACGGGGTCCGTCGGCCCGCCCTCGGCGCGCGCAATCCACTGCCGGCGCCAGGCGAGCAGGCTGTAGCGGCAGTGCTCGCTGGGCGCCGCGCGCTTGCCGGTCGGGTCGGTGCGCAGTTGGCGGCTGATGTCGAAGGCGCCCTCGGGCAGCTCGTCGCACCAGTCGGCGCCGCTCTCCAGCTGCAGCCGCTCGACCTCGATCTCCATGCGCCAGCTGCGCTGCGTCAGCTCCACGGCGAAGCCGCGCGGGCCGAACATCCACCAGCCCAGTGGCGGCAGCGTGGCCAGCAGCAGCGCGGCCCCAATCCACAGGCGAAGGCGCATGGGCGGCAGTCGCATGCGCTCAGTCGGCGTCGAACTGCGCGTTCACCGCCTCTTCCCATTGCGCCAGCTCGTCCCAGCCGATGTGCAGCCAGTCCATGGCCGCGGCGTGGTGGGCGGCCCAGTCGGCATCCTCGGGCAAGCCTTCGTGGCTGCGCATCAGGTGTTCGGCGATGAGGCCGGCGGCGATCAGCGTGTGGATCTCGGGCTCGATGTCGCCATGGCCCAGGGCCGAGTAGTCGTGGTGCAGGCGGATGGCCGCCATCAGCGCCGGCGGCAGGTTCCACACGCGCACGACGAGCGCGCCGACGACGGCATGGTCGGTCTTGTGGTTGGCGTTTTCGGTGGCGATGTAGGGCCGGTCGATGCGCGCGCCGGCCTCCACCATGGTGGCCGCATAGCCGCGCACGCTCTGCAGCAGCACCGGCATGCCGACGTGCAGGAACAGGCCGAAGCTGTGCGCCAGGTCGGGCGACAGGCCCGGCAGCTGCTGGGCGATGGTGGCCATGGCGATCGCGCGCTTGGTGCTGCGCTGCCAGAAGCGCGCCAACTGCGGTGCGTTGACGGGGATGGCGTGCTGCACCAGGAAGCCGGTCATCACGGCCACGCTCTCGCGCAGGCCGATGCGCGTCATCGCCTGCCCGACGGTCGTGCAGGGCAGGCCGACGGGCTTGAACAGCGGGCCGTTGGCGATGCGCAGCAGCGTCGCGGCCATGGCCACGTCGCTGGAGGCGATGCGGGCGACGAGGTTGAGGTCGGGCTCCGGCTGGCTCATGGCCAGCTGCAGCTGGGCCAGCAGCTCGGGGCAGGGCGGGATCTGGATCTGCTGCAGAGGCCCGCGCCGGCGCGACTGGTCGAGGTCGTCGCGGATCTGCTGCGCGCGCGCTGGGCTGGCGTGGGAAGGTGCCGGGTTCTGCATCATCCAAAAATCTTAGAGGGCCTGGGGCGCGGGTAGGCCGGGTACAGTGAATTCAACCGCAGCCCGCCGTCAATCTTGCCCACTTCCCCACCTTACGACGCCTTCGTTCCGCGCCCGTGCCGGTGGTGGCTGGCCGTGCTGCTCGCTGCCGCGCCCTGGCTGGCGATGGCGGCCTACGACGCGGCGCGCATGCTGGAAGTGGCCGCCACGCGCGGCCCCCGCGTCGCCGAGCAGGCCCAGGCGCTGGTGCAGCAGATCGAGCGCAGCGGCAGCCAGGACGAACTGCTGCGGCTCAGGGATATCAACGACTTCTTCAATCGCCGCCTGGCCTTCAAGGACGACGCCGTCGTCTGGGGCGTGCCGGATTACTGGGCCTCGCCGCTGGAAAGCCTGGAAAAGCGCGCCGGCGACTGCGAGGACTATGCGGCTGCCAAATACTTCAGCCTCGCCGCGTCGGGCGTTCCCACGGCCCGGTTGCGCATGGTCTACGTGCGGGCGCGGCTAGGCGGGCAGTCGCTGGCGCACATGGTGCTGGCCTACTATGCCCAGCCCGGCGCCGAGCCGCTGATCCTGGACAACCTGCGCCCCGAGGTGCTGCCCGCATCGCAGCGACCCGATCTGACGCCGGTGTTCAGCTTCAACACCGAAGGCCTGTGGCAGGGCACGGGCCAGGTGGGCGCCGGTGACCCGCTGGCGCGGCTGTCGTTGTGGCGTGAGTTGGTGGCCAAGGTGAGAGCAGAAGGATTCTTGTGAGGACGCTGAGATGAGGGATATGTCATGTCCTTGATGCGGCAGATCGCCTGGCTGGTGCTGGGCGTGGTGCTGGCGGCGCTGGTGGGCGCGGTCGGCCTGTCCACGCTGACGCTGCGCCAGTTGATGCAGACCCAGCTGGAGCTGAAGAACGCCGACAACGCGCAGGCGCTGGCGCTGGCCTTGTCGCAGCAGAAGGGCGACGGCGAGCTCATCAAGCTGCTGGTGTCGGCGCAGTTCGACACCGGTGCCTACGAGTTCGTGCGCTGGCGCGGCGCCCAGGGCGAGACGCTGTTCGAGCGTGTCGGCAGCCCTCGCCCTGGCCAGGCGCCGGCGTGGTTTCGCGCCCTGGTGCCCATCGAAGCTGCGCCTGGCGTGGCCCAGCTGTCCAACGGCTGGAACGCCATCGGCGCCGTCGAGCTGAAGAGCCAGTCCAGCTACGCCCATGATGCGCTGTGGCTGGCCTCGCGCCGGCTGCTGGCCTGGCTGCTCATCGTCGGCATCGCCGCGGCCGTGCTGGCCTGGGCGGGGCTGCGGCGCATCCGCCGCCCGCTGGACGCGGCCGTGGCCCAGGCCGAGGGCGTGCTGTCGGGCAGCTACGGCCAGGTGACCGAGCCGCGCGTGCCCGAGCTGCAGCGGCTGACGCGGGCGATGAACGCCATGGTGCAGCGCGTGCGCGACCTCTTCGAGGCCCAGGCCGGCCAGCTGCTCGTGCTGCGCGAGCAGGTCCACCACGACCCGCTGACGGGCGTGTCCACACGCAAGCATTTCCTCGCCGAGCTGGACTCGGCCCTTCAGCGTGACGACGGCCCGGCCGTCGCCGGCCTGGTGCTGGTGCGCCTGCGCGACCTGGCCGGCTTGAACGCCCGCCTGGGCCGCGCGGCGGTCGACGACGTGCTGCTGACCGTCGTCACCGCGCTGCAGGCCTATCCCGAGTCCGTGTCCGGCTGCCGTGTCGGCCGGCTCAATGGCGGCGACTTCGCGCTGTGGCTGCCGGCCGAGGGCGTGGCCGCCGAGACCGCACACGCGCTGGCCGATGCGCTGCGCGCCAGCCTGCCGGCCTTTGGCCTGGGCGTGCAGGTGGCGCTCGGCGCCATCGAGCTGCCGCGCGAGCGGCCCAGCGGTGTCTGGCTGGGCGAGGCCGATGCGGCTCTCGCCCGCGCCGAACACCTGAGCGAGGCGCGCGGCGGCTTCGTCGTCGAGATCGTCGCGGACCCCGGCGTCGGCCGTGAACAGGGTGAGGGCTTGTGGCGCGCCCAGCTGCACGACGCCGTTGGCCAGCAGCGTGGCCGCCTCGCCGAGTTCCCGGTGCGCGACCGCGCCGGCCGCGTGCTGCACCTGGAGTGCCCGCTGCAATTGCAGCTCGATGCCGGCTTCCTGCCCGCCGCGACCTGGCTGCCGCTGGCCACGCGGGCACGCATGACGGCCGTGGTCGACCTGTTCGCCGTCAGCCTGGCGCTGAAGGCCATCACGGCCGACGGCCAGGCCCGCTGCATCAACGTGGCGCCGACGTCGCTGGCGGATGCGAGCTTCCTGCCGCAGCTGCGCGAGCTGCTCGGCCACTCGCCCCAGGCGGCGCGCGGCCTGCTGCTGGACCTGGCCGAGGCCGCGGCGACGGAACATTTCGACCGCCTGCTGGAGCTGGGCCGGCAGCTGCGCCCGCTGGGCGTCAAGCTCGGGCTGGAACATGCCGGTGCGGGCCTCGCCCAGGTCGAACGGCTCTACCAGGCCGGGCTGGACTACGTGAAGCTGGACGCCTCGGTGCTGCTCGGCGTGGCCGGCGAGGCAGGCCGCGCGGCCTTCGTGCGCGGCATGGTCATCATGCTGCGCAGCCTGGCGCTCAAGGTCTACGGCGAGGGCGTCGTCGATGCGATGGACGCGCAGGCGCTGTGGGACTGCGAGCTGGACGGGCTGACGGGCCCGTGGGTGACGGCGAGCTTGAGCGCTTGAGCTCGGCTCAGCGCGAGACTTGTAGCGCAGGCTGCTTCATAGCAAACCTTGCTCGTTGAATAAACTCACACGGCGGTGGCCCCGCACCTGAATTGGTACGAATTCACAAGAACCGTGCTGGGCTTTAGTGCAACCTCGGCACGGTGATTGCGCGTCTCATAGAACCAGAGCAAATTGCTATGCCTTGAGCGGGCCAATATCTCATGACCAAAGACACGCCACCAGGGTCTGAAGAAGTTCGCATTGATGACTTACTGACCCCTCTAGAACCGCAGCGCGACCCGGTCGCTAGCCCGAAGATCGAAGAACTGCCGCTGCACGAGCACCTTACTCCGGGCAATTTCGAAAAGTTGGTTGCTCGACTTGCTGCTCCAGCCCAGGACGGCCGGATGCAAGCGTTCCGATACGGAAAGTCAGGCAGTACGCAGAGGGGTATTGACGTAATTCGCATCGACGCCGCAGCCAAGAAGTGCGATTGCTACGAGGGCAAGCGGGTGGAGGCAGTTAGTCGAGGAAATATTAATGATTGGGTGGATCGCTTCTTGGCTGGGCCGCACGCCAGCGACGCACGCAGCTTCTATCTGTGCACGACATATCGAGTCTCCGAGCACACAGAGTTGATTCTTGAGTGGAAGGAAGTTGCAAAACGACTTTCAGATCGGGGAATCAATGGGCAGCTCTGGGATCATGAACAACTGCATCAGTTGCTGCGTAAGCGACGGGACATCGTCTCCGAGTTGTTCGGTGAGGAGGTGGCCGATGGGTTCTGCTTTCAGGACGAGCCCAGCATTGAGCTGCCGCAGGACGAGCCGTTCCGCGATCAATATTGCCAAGTCTACGGACACATTGCATCTCTACAAAATTTGGGCGTTGCATGCGAGGTGGCCTTGCCGACGATGAGGGCGCTCTCTACAAGCGCATCGTTTTCATTCTCCCGTCGAGAACTTTCTGGAATCACGATTGCGGTCTCTGGCAAGGAACTTGTCCGTTGGATGCAATGGAGCGCCTATGCCAATGCGGGCGTGCAACGCCCCTATGCCTTGCCATTCCCTGGTAAGGATGGGAAGTTCATCTATGCGGGGAGTGGCGCCAGGCTTGTCTTAACTGGTGATGAGTTGTCGCAACTGGACTGGATTCTGACGAATGCCTGGGCAGAGTTCCAGCGCACAAGCAAGGACGTGCTGCTGCCACTGCAGTGTTCTCGCTTTACACGAATCCAAGGAACAGAGGCGTTCGGTTTGATCTCTGTTCCACGAGGGCTTTGGCAGGTGATGCTTGAATTCGCTATGGAATTTGACGTTAGCAAGGGCCGGAGTCCTTGGAACATGTTCGATGGCGCGCCGGGCTGCCTGAAGCCATATTCGGAAACGGCTAGCGAGCGCTTCATGGCGGGTTACCACGCCATCTTGTACGCATATCACGAGTCTGGCATTTGGCTGCCTTGGGAGGAGCGTGTTCTGATTGGCTGGACGCCTCCGACGGACATTGGCGGGAAGCCGCAGTCGATCTCGCCGCGGGGCGCTTGGAGTGCCGAATTCACGCACGACTGGCTTCGAGACGAGTTCATTCCGGAGGTATTGCGCTGGCACGTTCAGCGACAGACTCCGCGGCGCAAGTCGTGGGCTTCTTGGCCTACTGGCGATGTGCCAGCGCCAATTGATGCGAGTGAACTGGCCACCTCTCATGCAGCAGGTATTGCATCGCTGAGCGTCGTGGCCAACGACTTGGCGGAGCTATATGACTGTGTCACTGAATTGCAGTCGCATGCCAATGCGAGGCGGTCAGAGGTGTCTGTCCCGGCAGCGGTGATTCGTGCTGTGTTGAAAGCTGTGCAGCGTGTATTGCCGTTCGCAGAGTTAAGCACCGAAATCTATCTCCGGGGATCTTTAGAAATCGCGCCGGAATTCCCTCTTGAGCAGGCTGTACTGCAGCGTATTGAGGCTTGCTGCAAGGCAGTCAACTACCCCGTTCTTGACTACGCTCTGAGGGGGCTCCTAGAGGTGCTAGACAAGGCGAGAAACGTACCGCGCTCCGAGCTTTCTCATATTGGACGGCTCTTGCAGCCTGTGCTTGATCGCTATCACGAAGACGTGCTCTGCGACCTATTCACGAGCGAGTGAATGAGAGTTTGGCGGGCGGTCTCAAGTCTGAAGTGCAATACCTTGCACTCTGTCAGAGCTTCATCTCCAGCCGCATCTGCCACTGCGTGTAGCTCGGCCCGCCGCTGCGCGACGTGATGACGGCCGTGTTGGTCGTGATGACGCTGCCGGTGAAGTAGTCCAGCGGCGCCAGGTTGGCGGCTGACACGCGCAGGGCCAGCGTGGGGCTGAAGGTCCACAGCGCGAAGGCGTCGGCGACGCGCTTCTTGTCCAGGTCCGTGAGCTGCAGCTCGGTCTGCTGGATCTCGTAGGCCGGCGTGTAGTTGAGGTTGCCGCCCAGCGTCAGCGGCAGGCTGCGCAGGCGGTAGTCGAAGCCGAGGTTGGCCGTGCCGCGGGGCTGCTGGTCCAGCGTGTTGTGCGGGCCGGGGATCTGGTTGACGTGCGAGCGGAACAGGCTCAGGTTGGAGCGGATGTTGACCGGCAGGGCGCCCGGGAGGAACTGGTCGAGGCGGAACTTGGCCTCCAGCTCCACGCCGTAGGTCGTCGCGTCGCCGATGTTGCGCGGCCGTGCGACCCAGCGCGGCACGCTGGCCCAGGACACCGTCTCCAGCTCGGGCTCCACGCGGATCAGGTCCTGGATGCGGCGGTAGAAGGCGTTGACGCTGAGGATGCCGCCCAGGCTCAGGTAGTTCTCGTAGGCCAGCTCCAGCCCGCGTGCCACCTCGGGCTTCAGGTCGGGGTTGCCCATGCGGTCCGCGTAGTTGATGACGTTGGCGCCGCACGGCGCGTTGTCGGGGCAGGCGTACTGCGAGTTGATGCTGGGCCGAGCAATCATGTCCTGCAGGTTGGGGCTGCGGTAGGAACGGGTGAGGCTGGCGCGCACCTGGTCGCGGCTGTTCTCGCCCAGCTTCCAGACCGCGTGCAGCAGCGGTGTCCAGACCGAGGAGCGGTTGTTCACCGGGTTGCCCGCGCTGCTGCTGGCGGTGGCGATGGTCTCGCCGCGCAGGCCGGCGTAGAAGCCCCATTGCTTGCCGACGCTCCACTCGTCCTGCGCGTAGTAGGCGTAGCGCTGGGTCGATGCCGACAGGTTGTCGCCGAAGTCCTGCAGGGCCGGCAGCGGGTGGCCGTTCTGCAGCGTGACGCGGGTTTGGTCCAGGTCCTGGCCCTCGGCTTCCAGGCCGCCGACGAGGCTGTGCTCGTTGCCCATCTGGTGGGACAGCTTGGCGGCCATGCTCCAGGAGTCGTGGCGGTTGTCGGTGGTGTCGTCCTGGCTGCGGAAGAGCACGCCGTCCTGGCGCTCCTCGCGATGGCTGTGGCCGTGGCCGTCCATGCGGCCCAGCGCACCGCGCAGTTCCAGCCGCGTGCTGTCGCTGATGCGGTGCTGCCATTGCCCGTGCAGCCGGCCCATCGCCGAGTGGTTGCGGCTTTCGGTGTCGGCGTGGTCGTAGTTCAGGCAGCGGATCTGGCTCGCCGGATCGCCGCTGCACGCGCTTTGCGTCTGGTCGAAGGCGTTGTTGCCGGAGCTGCGGTTGATGACGATGAAGGGCTGCAGCGCGAAGCTGTCGCCGCCGGGTTCGCGCCATTGCACGCGGGCGTTGAGGTTGAGCGATTCGTTGGCCGAGTTGCTGCGGCCGTGGTTGACGGTGGTGTTGTCCTCGCCGGTGGCGAGCAGGTGCGTCGTGCTGGTGTTGTTGAAATCATCGATGCGCTCGTTGCGCGTCGCGTTCAGCGTGATGTTGTAGGCGCCCGTCTGGCCGAACTTGTCGTTGCGCGTCCAGCCCAGGTTGGGGCGCAGCTTGCCCCGCTCCTCGGAGAGCTGCAGGCGCAGGTCGTTGTCATGCTTTTGCAGCGCCTCGCGCAGCACGATGTTGATGGTGCCGGCGATGGCGCGCGCGCCGTACTCGGCCGTGGGCGCGCGCAGCACCTCGATGCGCTCGACCTGGTCGGGTGGCAGCTGGTCCAGCGAGAAGCCCGGCGGCATGCGCTCGCCGTTGACGAGGATCTGCGTGTAGCCGCCGCCCATGCCGCGCATGCGGATCTCGCCGCCGCGGCCCGGGCGGCCGCCGGTGGTCACGCCGGGCAGGCGCTTGATGACTTCGCCCAGCGTGGAGTCGCCATAGCGGTCGATCTCCTCGCGCGTGATGATGATCTTGCTGGCCGTGGACGCGCGGCGCATGGACTCGTCGCTGGCACGGCCATAGACCTCGACACGCTTGAGCTGTTCGGCGGCCTTGGCGTCGTCTGGCTTGGCGGCGGGGCGTTGCGGGCGGGCCGGGCGAGGGGGCGCGGAGGCGGCCGCCTCGGGCGCGGGCGGACTGGTCTGGGCGAAGGCAGGCGACAGGCTGGCGCAGGCCACCAGCGCGGCGGCCGCAGGAGCACGGAGGAGTTGCATGGCCGCCAGCTTGCCACGCGGCTCGCGTCGGCCTGTGGCCCTGCGGTGAACGAAAAGCTTCTTTACCGAGCCTGCTGCGAATCGCTCACCGACGTGACGATTTCGCGATGCATCGGCGCAAGGCGCGCCAGCATGCCGTTCTGCGCGGCGAAGGGAATGGCCTTGGCATCCATGGCCTGCTGCAGGATCTCAACCAGCGCGTTGAAGTCGCGCCGGGTGATGTCCATGTCCTGATGCACCAGCTTCATCGGCGCGCCGGCATAGGTGCAGGGGCCGCCGGCCTGCTGGCAGAGCTGCTCGGTCAGCTGGGCCGTCAGGTTCTCGCGGTTGGTGTTCTTGAAGAAGGGCGCCGTGCGCGGGTCGGCGAAGAGGCGCGGTACGAAGTCGTCCATCACCGCGCGTATGCCCGCCTTGCCGCCCCAGGCCTGGTAGACGC
>JAEKLF010000100.1 GCA_019509985.1 Burkholderiales bacterium
GGGTTGTTGCTCTGGCCCATCTGGCCGGCCAGGTCGCTGGCGCGCAGGTAGCGCCCGGGCACGCGGGTCTTGCGGCCGTCGGGCAGGGTCTGCTCTTCCAACAGCACAAGCAGCGGCAGGTCGGTGTAGCGGCGCGCGTAGTCGTCGAAGTAGGGGCTGCGTTCCTTGAAATAGAACTCGTTGAGCGCGACGTGGCCCATGGCCATGGCCAGTGCCGCATCGGTGCCTTGCTTGGGGTGCAGCCACAGGTCGGCCAGCTTGGCGACCTCGGAGTAGTCGGGCGTCACCGCCACCGTCTTCGCACCCTTGTAGCGCACCTCGGTGAAGAAGTGGGCGTCCGGCGTGCGCGTCTGCGGCACGTTGCTGCCCCAGGCAATGATGTAGTTGCTGTTGTACCAATCGGCCGATTCGGGCACGTCGGTCTGCTCGCCCCAGACCTGTGGGCTGGCCGGTGGCAGGTCGCAGTACCAGTCGTAGAAGCTCATGCAGACGCCGCCGATCAGGCTCAAGTAGCGGCTGCCCGCCGCGTAGCTCACCATGGACATCGCCGGGATGGGCGAGAAGCCGATGACGCGGTCCGGGCCGTGCTGCTTGATCGTGTAGACGTTGGCCGCGGCGATCAGCTCGTTGACCTCGTCCCACGTGGAGCGCACGAAGCCGCCCATGCCGCGCAGCTGCTGGTAGTCGCGCCGCGCGCTCTCGTCGCTTTGGATCAGCGCCCAGGCATCGACCGGGCTCTTGGCGACAGCCAGCGCCTCGCGCCAGCGCTTGAGCAGGCGGCCACGCACCATCGGGTACTTCACGCGGTTGGCGCTGTAGAGGTACCAGCTGTAGCTGGCGCCGCGCGCGCAGCCGCGCGGCTCGTGGTTGGGCAGCTCTGGACGGGTGCGCGGGTAGTCGGTCTGCTGGGTCTCCCAGGTGACGATGCCGCCCTTCACGTAGATCTTCCACGAGCAGGAGCCGGTGCAGTTGACACCATGCGTGCTGCGCACGATCTTGTCGTGCGCCCAGCGGTTGCGGTAGGCGTCCTCCCAGGTGCGGTCCTCGCCGGTACTCACGCCGTGGCCGCCGGCGAAGACCTCCTTGGGCAGCTGGAAGGCGGTCAGTCGATCCAGGAAATGGGACATTGATTTCTCCGTTAGCAGGACAGGGGGGCGTGGCGACGGCCGTAGAACCACCAGCAGATGGCCATGCAGCTCAGGTAGAACGCCAGGAAGCAATAGAGCGCGGCCTCGGGGCCGCCGGCCAGCGTGATGGCGCTGCCGAAACTCTTGGGAATGAAGAAGCCGCCGTAGGCACCGACGGCTGAGCACAGGCCGAGTGCCGCGGCGCCCTGGGCCTGCGCTTCTGGCAATGGGCGCTGACTCTGCTGCGCCTCGCTCACGAAGCCCAGCGGCACCATGCGGAAGGTGCTGCCGTTGGCGACGCCGGCGGCGACAAAGAGCAGCAGGAAGCTGGCGCCGAACAGCCACGCGCCTCCTTCACTGCCGAGGCTGGCCAGCACACCGACGACGCCAAGCGCCAGCCCGCCGAAGCAGGCCAGGCTGACGCGTGCGCCTCCGAAGTCGTCGGCCACCCAGCCACCCAGCGGCCGCGCCAGCGCGCCCAGCAGAGGGCCCAGCCAAACCAGGTGCTGCGCGCCGTCGAAGCCGGGGAACTGGCTGCGCAGCAGCAGCGGGCCGGCGGCCGCAAAGCCGATGAAGCTGCCGAAGCTGCCCAGATAGAGCCAGCTCATCAGCCAGCTGTGGCGGTGCGTGAAAAGCTGGGCCTGCTCGGCCATGCTGACGCCGGCCGAGGGCAGGTCGTCCATGCCGAACCAGGCGGCCATGCTGCTCAACAGAATCAAGGGCAGCCAGACGAGGCCGGCGTTGGCCAACCACAGCCCGCCGGGTTGAGACGGCAGGCCGAAGAGATCCAGGCCGATGACGGCTGGCACGGCCCACTGCACCAGGCCCACGCCCAGATGCGCGAAACCGGCTCCCAGGCCCAGCGCAGTACCCTGCTCGCGCGCCGGGAAGCAGGCGCTGATGTGGGCCATGCCGCCGGCGAAATTGGCGCCGCCCAGGCCGCACAGCAGCGCGAGCACGACCATCCATTCATAGGGCGTGGCGGGGTCCTGCACCGCCAGCGCGATGCCGCCGGCCGGCAGCAGCAGGCTGGCGGTGGACAGGACCGTCCAGCGTCGCCCGCCGACCCAGGGCACGGCAAAGCCGTAGAAAACGCGCAGCGTGGCGCCGCACAAGGCCGGCAGCGCACTGAGCCAGAACAGCTGGTTGGTGCTGTAGCGGAAACCCGCCGCCGGCAGGTGCACGACGAGCACCGACCACAGCATCCACACCGCGAACGACAGCGCCAGCGCCGGGATGGCAACCCACAGGTTGCGCAGCGCCACCGCCCGGCCACGGCCGGCCCAGAAATCCGGGTCTTCCGGATTCCAGCGCAGTGGGAGGGAGAGGGTCTTTGGCACGGTGGTCATGCTCCGCGGCGGGGGCTTCGCTGCCCATCCACCGCCGGTCGGGTGGGACCGGCGCGGAAGGAGGAGGCGGGCAAGTGAATGCATCGTTCTTTCGGACGATGGCTGCCGATGGGCGGGCGCAGGCGGCGGGGCAGGCCTGCTGCTCGTGTCCCCCGTCCGCTTCGCGGCCTCCTCCTTTACCTTCGCATCAGGCCTGCCCCACCACCTGCTTTTCGCTGCATTCGCACATGCCCCGGCCGCATCCAAAAGTCCCAAAAAAGAAATCGCGCCCGGTCGGGCGCGATTCGCAAGGAGCAGTGCAACGTCAGGGGTTCTTGATCTCCGCGCCACGCCGCAGATAGAACCACCAGTTCAGCACCAGGCAGACGGCGTAGAAGGCCGCGAAACCGTAGAAGGCGAACTGCGGCGTGCCGGCCTTGATCTGCTCGCCGATCAGCACCGGCGCGACGAAGGCGCCGTAGGCCGCGACGGCCGAGGTCCAGCCGAGCACGGGGCCGGCCTGGGTGCGGTCGAAGATGACGCCCACCGAGCGGAAGGTCGAGCCGTTGCCGACGCCACTGGCCGCGAACAGCAGCACCATCAGGCCCATGAAGGCCGGGAAGAACTGCTCCGGCGTGGCCGAGCCGTAGGCCTGCTGCATGACGTAGCCCACCGCCGCCGAGGCGAACACCATCACCGCCGAGATGACCTGCGTGACGATGGAGCCGCCGACCTTGTCCGAGATCCAGCCGCCGAGGGGCCGCACCGCGGCGCCGACGAAGGGGCCGATCCAGGCATAGGTCAGCGCAGACGGGGCGTTCGGGTTCTTCAGCGTGTGGGTGAGTGTGCCCGCTGCATCAGGCACATGCTGGAAGCCGAAGATCACCGTGATCGCCAGCGGCAGGGCCATGGAGAAGCCGATGAAGCTGCCGAAGGTGACGACGTACAGCGCCGTCAGGCTCCAGGTGTGCTTGTTGCGGAAGATGGCGAACTGCTTGGCCACGTTCTCCTTCATCGCGCCGAAGGCGGCCAGGCGCATGACGAGCAGCGCCGCGATGATGTCCAGCGGGATGGCCACCCACATGTTCAGCAGGCCCAGGCCGGTGGGTGCCGGCAGGTAGAGGTAGAGCATGCCGATGGACGGCACGAAGGCCAGCGAGTACAGGTAGGCGATCTTCAGGAAGGCGACCACCGGATGACCGGCGTTGGGTGTCACCGTCTTCAGGTTGTTCATGCCGAACCAGCACAGCGCGGCCAGCGGCACCAGCGACAGCACCCAGGCGAAGCCGGCGTTCTGGATCCAGGTGGGCGTGCCGGCCGGGATCTTGCCGAAGATCCAGCCGCTGGCCTTCACTAGCGTCATCGGGTCGCCGCTCAGGCCAAAGAAGCTGACCGTCATCACCAGCGGAATGACGACCTGCATCGTCGTCACGCCGAAGTTGCCCAGGCCCGCGTTCAGGCCCAGCGCCGTGCCCTGCAGGCGTTTGGGAAAGAAGGTGTTGATGTTGGACATCGATGACGCGAAATTGCCACCGCCCACGCCCGACCACAGCGCCATCAGCTGGAAAGCCCACAGCGGCCAGCCCGGGTGCTGCAGCGCGATGCCGGTGCCGATGGCCGGCGCCAGCAGCATGGCCGTGGTCAGAAAGATGGTGTTGCGCCCGCCCGCCATGCGGATCAGGAAGGAGGCCGGGATGCGCATCGTCGCGCCCGAGATGCCGGCGATGGCCGTCAGCGTGAAGAGCTGCGCCTGGGTGAAGGGAAAGCCCAGGTTGAGCATCTGCACGGCGATGATGCCCCACATGCCCCAGACGGCGAAGCCGCACAGCAGGGCCGGGATGGAGATCCACAGGTTGCGGTAGGCGATGCGCTTGCCGGTGCTTTCCCAGAAGGCGTCGTCCTCGGGGCGCCAGTCCGCGATGTCCGCACCGCTCGGCGGGACGGCTGCGCTCGGGTTCTTGCTCATGATGGAGTCCTTGTGCCGGTCAGCCGGCGAGGTGGAATTCGGGCGCGTTGCGGCCCATGACTTCGGTGCGGCGCACCTCGGTCCAGTACATCCAGATCAGCGAGACCCAGACCACGCCGTACATCAACATGAAGGCGCTGGAGCGGATGCCGGTCAGGTCCAGCAGCGCGCCGAACAGGATGGGCAGCACGAAGCCACCGAGGCCGCCGGCCAGGCCGACGATGCCGCTGATGGCGCCGATGTTTTCGGGGTAGTCGTCGCTGATGTACTTGAAGACCGAGGCCTTGCCGAAGGCGAAGGCCACGCCCAGCAAGGCCATCAGCGCCGTGAAGGCATAGACGTTCAAGCCGACGTGGAAGGTCTTGGCGCCGGCGATGGTCACGACCGTGAAATCGGTCTGCGGGTAGCTGAGCAGGAAGAGGCAGATCCAGCTGACCCACATCACCCACCAGGTGACCTTGTGGGCGCCGTACTTGTCCGACAGCAGGCCGCCAATGGCACGCAGCACGCCGCCGGGCAGGCTGAAGCAGGCCGCGAGCAGCGCAGCCACGCGGATGTCCAGGCTGAACTCGCCGACGTAGTACTGCACCATCCACAGCGCCAGCGCCACATAGCCGCCGAAGACGATGCTGTAGTACTGGCAGTACTTCAGCACGCGCGGATCCTTCAGGCCTTTCAGCTGCTCGCGAAAGCTCACGTTGCTCGTGACGAGGTGGGCCGGGTCGCTGCTGCTGAATAGCCAGAACAGCGCGACCGTGCCGGCCATGATGGCCGCGTAGACCTGCGGCACGATGGCCCAGCCGAAGCTGACGAGCAGCACGGGGGCGATGAACTTGTTGACTGCCGAGCCGGAATTGCCGGCACCGTAGACGCCCATGGCCATGCCCTGACGGCTCTTGGGGAACCAGCGCGCGACGTAGGGCGTGCCGACCGAGAACGAGCCGCCAGCCAGGCCGACGAAGAGCCCGATGGCGAGGAAGTGCCAGTACTGTGTCGCGTAGGCCATCAACCAGATGGCCGGCACGGTGGCGAGCATCAGCAGCGTGAGCACGATGCGGCCGCCGTAACGGTCCGTCCAGATGCCCAGCGGCACGCGCACGAGGGAGCCGGTCAGCACGGGCATGGCCGTCAGCAGGCCGAATTCGGTGGCGTTCAGACCGAGCTGCTTCTTGATGGGAATGCCGATGACGCCGAACATCATCCAGACCATGAAGCAGACGGTGAAGGCCAGCGTGCTGACGATCAGCACCGACCAGGCCTTGCGGTCGACAGGGGGCGCAGTCATGCGGTTTCCTCCTCAGTGAACATGAGGCCACTGTCCCGCTCAGCCCGGACGCTGCACATTCACCGGAGGATCAGCGGAGCACCGCCCGCTGGGAGGACGACGGCCGGGTCGGCCTCGTCCTAAAGAACTAGGCTCGCTGCTGTGTGACGAGCACGGCGGCCTGCACGCGCGAGTCCAGATCCAGCTTGCGCAGCAGGTGCTGCACGTGGATCTTCACGGTCGTCTCGGCGATGCCGAGCTCGCGTGCGATGTGCTTGTTGGAGTCGCCGCGGGCGATCAGGTCGACGATCTCGCGCTCGCGCGGCGACAGCGTGCCCAGCGGGTCGGGCGGGGCGGCGGCCGCCGTGGACGCGGCCTCGGCGTCGTGGCGGAAGGCCGTGGCCAGCTTGCCGGCCATCTCGGCGCTGAAGCTGGACACGCCGCGCGCCGCGCGCTCGATGGCCTGGGTCAGCTCGTGGTTGTCGGCCGTCTTCAGAAGGTAGCCGCAGGCGCCTGCGCGCAGGGCCGCGCCCAGGTCGGCCTCGGACTCGCTCATCGTCAGCATCAGCACCTGGGCACCCGGCGCGGCCGCTTTCAGCGCCGGCAGGGACTGCACGCCGCTGACGCCGGGCAGGTGGTTGTCGAGCAGGATGACCTGGGGTTGCAGCCCGGCGGCCAGGCGTTCGGCCGTGCCTGCGTCGCCAGCCTCGCCGACGACCTGCAGCTGCGATTGCGTGGCCAGCAACGCGATCAGGCCGCGACGGAACAGCGTGTGGTCGTCGACGACGAGGACGCGGATGGGTTCGGCATTCATGAGGGGTTGACCGTCTCGTATTCGGGCAGCGAGACACGCACCAGCGTGCCTCGCCCGGGTTGGGATTCCAGCGCCACGGCGGCGCCCACCTTGGCGGCGCGCTCGCGCATGATGCGCAGCCCGACGTGGCTGTCGTCGGGCGGGTCCATGGCCATGTCGAAACCGCGGCCGTCGTCGCGCACGTCGATCTGCCAGTGCGGCTGGTGCGCCAGCCGCACGTGAACCTGGCTGGCCTGGGCGTGCTTGCGCACATTGGCCAGCGCCTCCTGCACCACGTGCAGCAACTGCACCTGCACGTCGGCCGGCAGCGGGGCGCCGTGGCCGTCCACTTCCAGCTCGGCCAGCAGGCCGCTCTGCAGGCGGAACTTCTGCAGCGTCTGCTGCAGCGCGGGCAGCAGGTCGTCGCCATCGGTGCGCGTGCGGAAATGCATCAGCAACGCCCGAACGTCGGCCGTGCATTCCTTCAGGCCCAGTTCCAGCTCGTCGATGAGGCGCACGGCTGCGTCGGACTTGCCGCCCCGCTGTGCCTCCTTCAGCAGCTGCAGCTGGATCTTCATGAAGGCCAGGCTTTGCGCGATGGAATCGTGCATTTCGCGGGCCAGCATGCCGCGCTCCTCGGCGACGGCTGCTTCGCGCTGCAACGCGTCGTTGCGCAGGCTGTCCATCGCGCTGGCCAGATGACTCGCCAGGCTGTCCAGCAACTCGCGGTCGGCCTGGCTGGGCCGGGGCGGGTCGCGAAACAGCAGGTCGACCTCGCCCATCACACGGCCCTGAACCGTCAACGCCACCGCCGTCACGGCGACAAAGCCGGCCTTGGCGCAGTGCGACTTGTGATCGCGCTCGCGGGAGATCGGAATGACCTTGGCATGAGGCCCGGGGCTGCCGCAGTGGCAGGCGCCGGGCGCCACGCAGCGTTCGGCCTCGGCCATCGCGGGCGGCATGCCCTGCGAGGCGAGCAGCACCATGCGCTGCTGGCTCGGGTCCAGCCAGCGCATCGCCACGGCATCGGCGCCGGCCGCGCGGCGCATGCGTTCGGCGAAACCCGCGCCCAGGTCGCGCACGGACGACGCCCCCGCGGCGAAGGACGTGGCCTCGTACAGCGTGGCCAGGCGCTGCTGCTCCAGGCGCAGGTCGGCCGTCTTGGCGCGCACTTCGTCGGCCATGCCCTGGTAGACGGCCTCCAGGCGCTGCGCCATGCGGTTGAAGCCGCGCGCCAGGTCGCCGAATTCGTCCTGCGAGTCCTCCGCCACGCGGGCACCGAGGGCGCCCTGCTCCAGCGCCTGCAAGCCGCGGCGCAGCCGGTCCACCGGCGCGAACACGACGAGATGCGAGGCGTACAGAAAGATCATGGCTGCAGCGATGGCCAGCCCCACCAGGGCCAGCTGCACGCTGGACAACAGCGAGCTCCAACCGGCCATGCGCACCTCGATGGCATTGACGAGGATGTCGATGCGCTGCACCAGGGCTTCGGCCTGCGCGCCGGTGGGGGCCGGCAGGCCATCGGTTGCGGTCGACTTCAGCTGCTGCCAGCCCTCGCGCACGCCGCGCCAGGCCTGCAGGGTGTGGGCATCCCTCGGCAGGAAGAGGGGGCGCGCGGGGTCGCCGTCCACCAGCAGCTGCAGCGAGGCGTCATAGGCCTGGGTGAGCGGGCGCAGGGATTCGCCGCCGCCGCCGCCGCCGGCGCTCTGGTGGGCGAGGCGCCAGGTCTGCATGCGCAGCCGCCCCGCTTCGTTCACGGCCGCCGCGCCGCCTTCGAGCTGCCAGCCTATCCACAGCGTGAGGCTGATGGACGCCAGGGCGATGCACAGCAATGCGCCGCCCAGGATGCCAACCTTGGTGGCGAGGTGTGCGTGGTTCCAGCCGATGGACATGCGGCGCATTCTTGGCAGGCGCCCGCGCAATGACCTTGACGCCGCGCAAGGTTCGCATCGAATCACTCCGATACCGTATCCGGCGCCCGGGGCGGCTCGGCGGTGTCGCTGTCCAGACCCCAGCTCATCCAGTCATCGCCGAAAAGTTCGCTGGGATGGGGCGTGGCGATTGAGCCGTTGCCGCACTGCAGCGAATCCGCGGGGCAGTACCGGTCGCATCCCCAGCAGATCCGGCCCGGGTTCGCGGGATGGATCGGGAACCTCTTCGCCATGGCGGCCCCGGCCTATGCGGTCTGCGGCGGCAGGTCGCTGCCGCGTCGGCAGGCGGGGCGCACCATGAACACGGTGCGGTCGCGGCCGTGGTCCAGCAGCAGCGAGCGCACACGCGCCTGCCACAGCCTGCCGAGGCTCAATTCCTGCTGAGCCGTCGCCTTGCCGGATGACAGCAATGCGACCAGCGCATCCAGCTCCGGCTGCCCCGGCATGGACGATGTGTCGACGCCGACATCCACGGCAGCGAGGGTATCCAGCCGCGTGAAACGCAGCGCCAGGACCAGGTCGGGCCGGTTGCGGATCAACCCGGCCCGGCTGAAGCGCCCTCCCAGCCCCTTGAAGCCGGAACCGCCGGCCGCGCCGGTGAGCATCTGAACGACCGTTGCGACGACGCCGCTGCTGCCGGAGCGGGCATCGTCACGGAACTCCACCTTGATGCCGCCGCGCTGCGGCAGGCCGTCGGGGTAGAGCTGTTCCAGCGCCAGCCAGGTGAGCCAGTAGGCCGAAGCGACGGTGGCGCAGGAATGCCCGGTGAGCCTCACGGCGTCACCGAACCCGTATTCAAGGATGCCGTCCTCGGCGCAGCCCAGCACCCGGGCCAGCGGGTCCTGCATCCTGAGGCGGGGGACTTCGTCGAAGTAGTCGGGCAGCTTCATTCCGGTTCTCGTTGAAGGTCAATCAGCCGGGGCGGCCGTCGATGCGGGGGCGAGAAAGCACGGGCCAGTAGCGCAGCGCGTACAGGCCGAAGCCTGCCGACCACAGCAGTGCCGAGGCCAGAGCCGCGTGGACGATCTGGGCGGGAGCGAGCAGGGGCAGGATCACGCGAACGGCCGCGGCGCTGGCGACCAGCAGATAGCAGGCAATCTCCCAGCGGTCTGCCTTCAAGGGCCGCCCGGTGTGGCCACGCGCGGTGCGAGTCATCATGCCGATGACGAGGCCGCCGACGGCCCCCACCGTCAGCGCATGCGTGGCCAGCGACGGCATCAGCCAACCGGCCTGGGCCAGAGCGCGCAGCAGCAGATGCGCGGGCACCCACAGATAGGCCAGATGCAGCGCCCACACGATGGGTGCCCGAAGCGTGTGCCAGGGCCGCCACAGCGCCCAGCGCCAGGCGTGGGCCACGCCGGCGACGGTTGCCAGCAACGCGAGCGGCGCGCCCCGCAGCCCGAGCGCGTCGGCGGCCAGCAGCGCCAGAACGCCGCCCAGCGCCGCCTTCTCGACCCAGGCGTTGCGCACTGCGCCCGCACCGGGCACGCCGTTGTTCGTGAACATCGGGATCACGCGCCCGCCCATGACGGCCAGGATGAAGAGCACGACGTCCAGCGCCACCTGGATGCCGATCCAGCCCGGCACCGCGACGACACCGAGCTGTGCCAGGTGCACGCAGCCCGCGGCGAGCGCCAGCAGGCCGAGCAGGGCGACGAAGAAGTAATTGCGCCGGTTGCCCGCCTTCAGGAAAGGCACGGCCAGTGCGACCGCCGCGGCCAGCGGGAACGCGACGTTGGCGACCGCGGCGGCCACGGCATAGGGCGTCAATACCAGCACGCGGGCGACCACCCACAGCGTCGCCAGCGCGGCAAGTTTCCAGCCCGTGGGCGTGGGCAGGTTGGCCCAGTTGCGGCCGGCGGTGAACAGGAAGCCGACGATGACCGCCAGCGTGAAGCCGAACAGCATCTCGTGGGCATGCCAGATCGGGCCGGCCAGGTAGGGCTGCCCAAGCAGGCCCGAGAACTGCAAGGCCCACAGCGGCACGGACAGGGCCGCGAACACGCTGGCCAGCAGATAGAACGGCCGAAAGCCCAGCGCAAACAGTGCCAAGCCGGCGGGCGCGGCGCTCGGAGGTTCGTCAATTCTCAGCAGGGGTGTCATGTCTTGGATTCCGATGAAGCGGCGCGGGCCGGGTACGCCAGGCGATGGCGACGAACGCGGTGAAGGCCAGCGTGTTGCCAGCGGCGCCCAGTGCCATCTCGTTCACGCTGCGGCTCCGGCCGGCGCCATGAAGCGCAGCAGCTCCACCAGCTGCTGCCGGTTGGCCGTGATGTCGGCCAGCGTGTAGCGGTCCAGCACCGCGTGGAAGGCCTGCACCGCCTCGCCGAGCACGCCCCTGAGCCGGCAGTGGCTGACGATGGCGCAGTGGCTGGCCTCGGCCGAGAAGCACTCGGCCGGCAGCGCCTGCCCCTCGGTGTCGCGCACGACGTCGCCGACGCGAATCTGCGCCGCCGGCCGGGCCAGCGTGAGGCCGCCACCCTTGCCACGCACGGTGCTCACCCAGCCGCGCCTGGCCAGGTGGTGGACGACCTTGGTGAGGTGGTTGGCCTTGATGTCGAAGGCCGCGCAGATCTCGCCCACGGTGGCCCGTCGGTCGGGTTCGGCGGCCAGGAACATCAGCACGCGCAGGCTGTAGTCGGTGAAGGCGGTGAGCCTCATCGGTCAATCCTTTTCAGCGCCCATGGGCCGGAACGGTACCTGCGGGCAGGCGATCGGCCGCCCGGCGGCGGGGCAGGAACAGCGCATGCACGGCCAGAAAGACGCTGCCCGCGGCGCACACGCGGCTCAGGCGCCACCGCAGGCGCCGCAGCACCGGGCATTGCCGTGGCGCTCCGATGTCTTCGTCAGGCGAACGAGCGAGGTTCCCGGGAGGCCCTGCAGGTCCTGCCACAAGAAGTTGCCCGGCAACTCCAAGCGGAGCCGTTCTTCGAACAAGCACGCGTCGAGGTCGTCGATGAACTCCAACGACTCGTGCAGTCCAAGGCTGCCGAAGGCGTTCAGGATCAATGGCTGCCGTTCCGGTTGAACGACAGCCCGCAGATCAATGCGAGTGCAGAGATTCGTCGTGGACATGGCCTACTTTCAAAACATGCATTGGGAATGCATCAATAGTAGGCGGCTGCTTGCGGCGACGTTTGATCCACGTCAAACAGGACGAATCTCTGCGCGGACCTGGACCGAATATTGAGCGCCAGTGGTGGCGACTTCGCCGCCTGAACGAATCCGGACAGCTCAGGGCACGACGCTGCCGGGCAAGCCGAAATGGCGTCGTTTCATGGAATGACGGCGGCAGTCGATGTTGGATTGTTTGCGATTTGACAATTTCCTATTGCTGGCAGCCTAGTGTTTCTACTTAGCGGCACTGCCTACAGTTCAACCCATGGACACCGCGGTCGCGATGCCCGAGTGAAACAGGCGGAACCCCCGCCGGTCCTTGAAGGAAATCATCATGAGCAAGCTGTCCACCCTCTTCGCCGCCACCCTGCTGATCGCCGCTGGTGCCGCTTCAGCCCAAACGACCCGTGAGGCTGTCATTGCCGACCTGGTCGCCGCCCGCAACAGCGGCGAACTGGCCGCCCTGCAAGGTGAGAAGGGTGTCGAAGTGACGACGCCCGCTGCCACCAAGACCAGCGCCGTCGCGACGACCCAGCTGCCCCGCCAAGCGGTGCTGACCATCAAGCCCACGGAAATGCGCACCGAAACCACCGCCGCGCTGGCCGCCGACCATGGCGAGAACGCCGCCCGCGAACTGGGTGACTTCCCGGCCCCGGTTGCCCGCCGCGCCTCCGCGCTGGCCGCACGCTGAAACAAAGCGGTTTCAAACCGATGAAAGGCGACCCGAGAGGGTCGCTTTTTTGTTGCCCGCATTCCTAGAATCCGCGGCCCACGATAGAACGGGCGTTGGAGACGAGATGCGGATGCAGAAGATGTGGGCAGCGACGGCGCTGCTGATGGCCTCGATGACAGCGTTGGCTGCCGGCCCCGTGGTCGGCGTGAGCTGGTCCAACTTCCAGGAAGAACGCTGGAAGACCGACGAGGCAGCGATGAAGACCGAACTGAGTCGCCTGGGTGCGAGCTACGTCAGCGCGGACGCGGGCGGCTCGCCCGAGAAGCAGCTGTCTGACATCGACAGTCTGCTTGCCAAGGGCGCCAAGGTCCTCGTCATCCTGGCGATGGACAAGGACGCCGTTGCCCCGGCGCTGAACAAGGCCAAGGCGCGCAAGGTGCCCGTGCTGGCCTACGACCGCCTCATCGAGGCCCCCGAGGTCTTCTACCTGACCTTTGACAACCGCGAGGTGGGTCGCCTGCAGGCCAAGGCCGTGCTGGCCGTCAAGCCCAAGGGCCGCTACGTGATGATCAAGGGCTCGCCCAGCGACCCGAACGCCGACTTTCTGCGCGCCGGCCAGCAGGACGCGCTGGCCGACGCGGTCAAGAAGGGCGACGTGAAGATCGTCGCCGAGGAGTACACCGATGGCTGGAAGCCCGAGGTGGCGCAGAAGAACATGGAGCAGATCCTGACCCGGCTGAAGGGTGGCGTCGACGCCGTGGTGGCGAGTAACGACGGCACGGCTGGCGGCGTCATCGCGGCGCTGGCGGGCCGCGGCCTGAAGGGCGTGCCGGTTAGCGGCCAGGACGCCGACCACGCCGCGCTGAACCGCATTGCGTTGGGCACGCAGACCGTCTCGGTCTGGAAGGACTCGCGCCTGCTCGGCAAGGAAGCGGCCTCCGCCGCGGTGCAGCTCGCCAACGGCCAGAAGGTCGACGGCGCCGCGCCCTGGGCGGGCGGTGAACGCAAGGTCAGCCTGCAGGCCAAGTTCCTCCCGCCCGTGCCCATCACGCAGGCCAACCTGGACCAGGTCATCAGCGCCGGCTGGATCAGCAAGGCCGTGGTCTGCAAGGGCGTCGACCCGGCCAAGGCGCCGGCGGCCTGCAAATAGGAGCCCCGATGAGCGCCCAGACCCAGCGGCTGGCCGTCATGGCGGCCGTGCTGGTGGCCATCGCCATCGGCTTTCACGTGCTCACCGGCAGCTTCCTGACGGCCGAGAACCTCTACAACATCGCGCAGCAGACGGCGGTCGTCGGCATCGTCGCCAGCGGCATGGCGCTGATCATCGTCGCGCGCCAGATCGACCTCGCCGTGGGCTCGCTGCTCGGTGCCGTCGGCGTGCTGATGGCCTGGCTGCAGTACACGCAGGGCTGGTCGGTCGTCGCGTCGCTGTTCGCCGGCCTCGGACTGGCGTTGGCGGTCGGGCTGTTCCAGGGCTGGCTGTCGGCGGTCATCGGCATTCCGTCCTTCGTCGTCACGCTGGGCGGCCTGGTGTCATTCCGTGGCGTGGCCTTCCTGATCGCCGACGGCAAGACACAGCCGGTCAGCGAGCCCTGGCTGCTGGCGCTGGGCGGCGGGCTGGACGGCTCGCTGGGTGAGCGCGGCAGCTGGCTGCTGGGCATCGCGCTGGTGGCGCTGCTGTGGGGTTGGCAGGTTGTGCAACGCCGCGCGCAGGCCCGTGCTGGCGTGGCGCCGCGCGAAATGCGCCGCGAGCTGCTGCAGGGCGGCCTCGGGGCGCTGGCCGTGCTGGGTGCGGTGGCCGTCTTCAACGCCTACCGCATCGAAGGCCAGGAGCAGGGCCAGGGCCTGCCACTGCCGCTGATCGTCTGGGCCGCGGTCGTGCTGCTGCTGAGCTTCGTGGCCAAGCACACGCGTTTCGGCCGCTACGTCTATGCGATCGGCGGCAACCCGGATGCCGCGCGGCTGGCCGGCATCCCGGTGCGGCGCGTGCTGATCCAGCTCAACCTGCTGCTGGCCGCGCTCGTCGCGCTGGCGGCCGTGGTCGCCATGGCGCGCCTGAACGCCGGCACGAACTCGATGGGCACGGGCATGGAACTGACCGTCATCGCCGCGGCCGTCATCGGCGGCGTCAGCCTGGCCGGTGGCAGCGGCAGCGTCGCCGGCACCGTGCTGGGTGCGCTCATCATCCAGAGCATCGACAGCGGCCTGCTGCTGACCGACGTCAGCATCGGCTGGCGCATGGTCGTACTCGGCCAGGTGCTGGTAGCTGCGGTTGTCTTTGATCGCGTGGTGCAGAAATGACGGCCCTGCTTGAAGTGCGCGACGCGCGCAAATCCTTTGGCGGCGTGCACGCGGTCGACGGCATATCGCTGAGCCTGGCGCCCGGCGAGGTGCTGGCCGTGCTGGGCCACAACGGCGCCGGCAAGTCCACGCTGATGCAGATGATCGCCGGCGCGCTGCCCTTCGACGGCGGCGAGCTGCTGTTGAACGGCGAGGCCGTAAAGTTCGCCAGCCCGGCGGACTCGCGTGCGGCCGGCATCGAGACCATCCACCAGAAGCTGGCCCTGGCCGACAACCTCGACTCGGTCGCCAACCTCTTCCTCGGCCGCGAGCTGCGCACCCGCTTGGGCCTGCTGGACGACGCGGCCATGCGCGCCGCCGCCGTGCCGCTGTTCGCGCGCCTGAACCCCAACTTCAAGAACATCGCCGACCCGGTCGTGTCCTTGTCGGGCGGCCAGCGCCAGGTCGTCGCCATCGCGCGAGCGCTGCAGTTCAAGGCGCGTGTGCTGATCATGGACGAGCCCTGCGCGGCCCTGGGTCCGGCCGAGACGGCCATGGTCCATGATCTGATCCGCCGCTTGAGCGCCGAGGGCGTTGGCATCTTGCTCGTCACGCACGACATGCCGGACGTGTTTGCGCTGTCGCACCGCCTGGCCGTCATGAGGAACGGCCGCCTCGTCGGGGTGACGCAGACGGCCGCGGTGACCGAGGACGAGGTGCTGGCGATGATCATTGCGGGCAAGGCGCCGGCGCCATAGTGCGTTGCGAGTTTCTCATTCTGTTCAATTTAGCTTAATTGACTATAATGAGAAACAGATGCCAGCCAAAGCGCCCCCCGTTCCGCCTGCCGTTGCAGCCCAGCTCGAATCACTGGGCCAGCGCATCCGCGCGCAGCGCGAGCGGCAGAAGGTGACGGCGACGGACGCTGCGGAAGCCGCAGGCATGTCGCGCGTCACCCTGCACCGCATCGAGCGTGGCGAGCCGTCGGTGACGATGGGCGCCTACCTCGGCGCCATGGCGGCCGTCGGCCTGAGCCTGCAGGTGCGCGAGCCGGAAGCGGCGCCTGCATCGGCGCTGCCGCCCGTCGTGCGCCTGGACGACTACCCTGCACTCAAGCAACTGGCCTGGCAGCTGCCGGGCGTGGCTGAGCTGAGCCCGGCGCAGGCGCTGGACCTTTACGAGCGCAACTGGCGCCACCTCGATCGCAAGCGCCTGTCGACGCCTGAGCAGCGCTTGATCCAGGCGCTCGTCGACGAACTGGGCGGAGGACGCCTGCTTGTTTGAACGCGAGCACCACCGGCGTATCGCGGCCGTGCTCGGCGCGCTCGATGCCGATGTGCTGGCGGCCCACGCCTGCTGGTTTGGCGGCGGCACGGCGATGGCGCTGCGCTACGGCGAGTACCGCGAGTCGATGGACATCGACTTTCTCGTGTCCGACCTCGCTGGCTACCGCGCCGTGCGCCAGTTGCTGACCGGCCCAGCGGGCGTGGGCGCCCTCGTCCGCGAAGGCGCTGCGCTGACACCGGTGCGCGAGCTGCGCGCAGACCAGTACGGCCTGCGCACCCTGGTGAGCGAAGGCGGCATGGCGATCAAGCTCGAGATCGTGCTGGAAGCGCGCATCGCATTTGACCCACCGGGTCCCGCTGACCACATCGCCGGCGTGGCCGGCTTGACGCCGCTGGACCTGGCCGCCAGCAAGCTGCTGGCGCTGGCCGACCGCTGGCGCGATGACAGCGTCTTCAGCCGCGACCTGATCGACCTGGCCATGATGAAGCCGGCCAGGCCGCTGTTGCGCTCGGCAATCGCGAAGGCTGCGGCGGCCTATGGCGACAGCATCGAAAGCAGCTTGTCCAAGGCCGTGGAGGACTTGCGCGACCGCCCCCATCGGCTGGACGCCTGCATGGGCGCGATGCAGATGACGACAGTGTCCAAGGCCCAGTTGTGGGCCCGGATCAAGGCGCTGGACAAGCGCTGAGGATCAGGCCTCGCGCCTGAGCGCCGGAAAGAGGATGACGTCCCGGATCGACGGCGAGTCCGTGATCAGCATCATCAGCCGGTCGATACCGATGCCGCAGCCGCCGGTGGGGGGCATGCCGTACTCCAGCGCGCGGATGAAATCGGCGTCGTAGTACATCGCTTCCTCATCGCCATCGTCCTTGTTGGCCACCTGGGCCTGGAAGCGCGCGGCCTGGTCCTCGGCGTCGTTCAGCTCAGAGAAGCCGTTGGCGTACTCGCGACCGGTGATGAAGAGCTCGAAGCGCTCGGTGATCTTGGGGTTGTCGTCCGAGGCCCGGGCCAGCGGCGAGACCTCGACGGGGTAGTCGATGATGAAGGTCGGCTCCCACAGCTTCTCTTCGACGACGGCCTCGAACAGACCGAACTGCAGCTCGGCCAGGCTCCAGCGGGCCGGAGCTTCCTCACCGGCGGCCTTGATCCTGGCGCGCAGCACCTCGGTCGAATCGGCTTCCTCGCCGGTCAGGCCGGCGAACTGGATCAGCGAATCGCGCACCGACACGCGAGCGAACGGCTTGTCCAGCGCCACGGGCTTGCCGGCGTAGGTCAGGGCGGCGCTGCCGGTGGCGGCAATCGCGGCGTGGCGCAGCACGGCCTCCGTGAAGTCCATGATGTCGTGATGCGTCCAGTAGGCCGCATAGAACTCCATCATCGTGAACTCGGGGTTGTGGCGGACCGAGATGCCTTCGTTGCGGAAGTTGCGGTTGATCTCGAACACGCGCTCGAAGCCGCCCACGACCAGCCGCTTCAGGTAGAGCTCGGGCGCGATGCGCAGGAACATCTCCTGGTCCAGCGCGTTGTGGTGCGTCGTGAACGGCTTGGCATTGGCACCGCCGGGGATGGGGTGGAGCATGGGCGTCTCCACCTCCAGGAAGCCGTGCTCGACCATGAACTGGCGGATGGCGGACACACCCTGGCTGCGCGCAACGAAACGCTTGCGGGCCTCCTCGTCGGTGATCAGGTCGACATAGCGCTGGCGGTACTTCTGCTCCTGGTCGCTCATGCCGTGGAACTTGTCGGGCAGCGGGCGCAGGCTCTTGGTCAGCAGGCGCAGCGTGGTGACGGTGATCGTCAGCTCGCCGGTCTTGGTCTTCATCAGCGTGCCTTCGCCGCCGAGGATGTCGCCCAGGTCCCAGTGCTTGAACGCGTCGTAGACCTCGGGGCCGACGTTGTCGATGGTCACGCGCAGCTGGATGCGGCCGGTGGCGTCCTGCAGCGTGCAAAAGCTCGCCTTTCCCATCACGCGCTTGAGCATCATGCGGCCGGCCACGCTGACCTTGACGGCCTGCGGTTCCAGCTCCTCGTTGGCCACCTCGCCGTACTGCGTCTGCAGCGGCAGCGCGCGGTGCTGCGGCTTGAAATCGTTCGGAAAAGGCACCGGGTTGGCGGCCCGCAGCGCGGCCAGTTTTTCACGGCGCTCGGCGATCAGCTGGTTGTCGTCTGCCTGAGCGGGGAGGGCGGGGGAAGGAGGGGCTTGGGTCATTGCGGGCCTTGGTGAATCCGCGATTTTAGAATCGCCCGCCCCATGCGCCCTGCCACCAGCCTCACTCGCGCCACCTTGACCCTGCTGGTCGGCAGCGCGCTGGCTCAGGCGCTGCCCCTTTTGCTGGGGCCTTGGATCGCGCGGCTGTACACGCCGGCCGAGTACGGCCAGTTCTCGCTCGTGTGGACGGTGGCGAGCAATCTGGCCGTCATCGGCTGCGCGCGCTACGAGTTCGCGCTGGCCTTGGAGACGGGTGAGGCCGGCGCCGCCGCGCTGCTGGCCTTGTGCCTGCGCCTGCTGCTCGCCATGACCGGCGTGGCGATCGTCGTCGGCGGGGCCTGGATGCTGTGGGCCGACCTGTCCGTCGCTGCCGCGCTGCCGCTGGCTGTGCTCGCCGCCGCCGCCAGCCAGGCGCTGGCGCAATGGGCCGCGCGCGCCGGGTGCTTCACCGCGCTGGCCTGGGGCCGTGTCATGCAATGGGGCGGTGGCGCCCTGGCCCAGGTCGGTTTCGGCCTGCTGCAGGCGGGGCCCTGGGGCTTGATCGGAGGCGCCACGCTGGCCACGGCGGCGGCGGCGGCCGTCCAGGCACAGCCGGCGCCCGCGGGCGGCTGGCGCGGCCTGCTCGCACCCCAGCCGCTGCGCGACATGGCCACCAGGCACCGCGACTTCCCGCTGCTGAACACGCCGCACGCCTTCGCCGCCGCGCTGCAGGACACGCTGGCCGTCGTGCTGTTGACGGCCTGGCTGGGCGCGCCCGAGGCCGGCGCCTGGGCGCTGGCGCTGCGCTACCTGAAGGCGCCGGCGACGTTGATCGGCGGATCCTTGTCCCAGGTGCTCTATCCCCGGCTCACGCAGGCCGCCAGCCGCGCCGAGGCGCGCGAGATGGTGCGCCGCAAGCTGCTGCTGCTGGCCGCCCTCGCCCTGCCGTTGACGCTGGGCCTGCTGGCCTTCGGCCCCTGGCTGTTCGCCACCGTTTTCGGTCCGGAATGGCGTGGCGCCGGCGAGCTGGCGCGGTCGCTGGCGCCCTACATCGGCCTGCATTTCATCGCCGCGCCGCTGTCCGTCGTGCTGATGGCCTGGGGCGCGCAGGGCTGGGGCCTGCGGCTGGCGCTGGTCGGGCAGGTGCTCTTCATCACCGGCCTGACCATCGGGCTCAAACTGGGCGGCCTGGCGGGGGCGGGCTGGGGCGTGTCGGCCGCTATGCTGGCCTACTTCGGCTACTTCTTCTGGGCGCTGTGGACCTGGGACACTGACTGATGCGTGCTTGGGTCAACAGGATGCGCCGGCGCCTGGCGCGCTGGCTGTGGTTCCGGATGCTGTTCGGCGAGCGCGGCCTGCCGCACACGCGCATCGCGCCCAGCACCTGCATCGAAGGCGAGGCCGGCCTGCAACTGGCCGACCATGTCTTCATCGGCCAGTTCAATTTCATCGACGCCGGCGCCGGCCTCGTCATTGAGGAAGGTGTGCAGATCAGCAACTTCTGCTCCATCCTGACCCACAGCACGCACAACGCGCTGCGCATCAATGGTCGGCGTTTTGCGGACCTGGGCGGCGAGCCGCCCGGCTATGTGAAGGCGCCCGTGCGCCTGGGCGCCTACAGCTTCGTCGGGCCGCACAGCCTCATCGAGCCGGGCGCGGTGCTGGGCAAGGGCGCCATGTTGTGCGCCTACTCGCAGCTGCGCGGCATTGCGCCGGACTTCGCCATCATGGCCGGCCAGCCCGCTCGCCAGGTGGGCGACACGCGCGAGCGCGACGCGTTGCTGCTGGCGCGCCATCCCGAATTGCGCGAGGCCTACGAGGCCTGGGCGGGGAGGCCTTCGTGAGCCTCGGGGGCGGCATCAAGCTCGTGCTGATCGGCGACGGCGAAAGCCCCCATCTGCTGAAGTGGGCCCGCGCGCTTCAACCTCGCGTGCAGCTGCACGCAATCTCGTCACGCGGCTTCCTGCCCGAGTTCCTGCAGCTGCTGCCCGACGCGCGCCGCCTGGCGCTGAACACCTCGCCCGACCATGGCGGCGGCAACATCGCGCTGCTGAAGCAACTGCCCCGCGTCGGCGCCTGGCTGGCCGACGCCGATGCCGACTGGCTGCATGCGCACTACCTGACCTCGCACGGCACGCTGGCCTGGGCGGCCCGGGCCGGCTGGCGTCTGCGCGCGCAGATCGCCGGCTCGGCCTGGGGCAGCGACATCCTCGTCACGCCCAACCAGGGTGGCGCCTACCGCTGGCTGACCAAGAAGGTGCTGCGCGCCTGCGCGGTGACCACGTCGGACTCCGCCTTCATGGCCGAACGCATGCGCGAACTGGGCGCCGGCGAGGTCATGACCTTTCCCTTCGGCCTGGAGACCATGCCCAAGCAGAACGCGAAGAAGCAGCCCTGGCTGTGCTTCGCCAACCGGGGCCTGGAGCCGATCTACCGGCCCCACCTCGTCATCGATGCGTTCGCGCGCATTGCGGCGACCCAGCCCGACGCGCGCCTCGTCGTCGCCAACGACGGCTCGCTGCGCGCCGCGCTCGAAGCGGACGTAGCGGCACGCGGCCTGGCGGAACGTGTGAGCTTCGTCGGCCGTCTGGATGCACAGACCCAGGCCGGCCACTACGCCCGCTCGACCTGGTTCCTGAGCCTGCCCGAGAGCGACTCCGTCTCCGTCTCGGTGCTCGAGGCGATGGCCCATGGCTGCGTGCCGCTGCTGTCCGACCTGCCGGCCAACCGCGAACTGATCGGCGACTCGGCCCGCGGCCTCATCGTCAGCGCGCCGGACGATTTGCCAGCGCGCATGGCCGCCCTCGACACAACACGCCTCGCGGCCACCAACCGCGACTGGGTCGCTGCTCACGGCCTGTTCGAGCCCGGCGTGCAGCGCTTCCTGACCCGCCTGCGCGAGCTGACTCCCCCGAAATGAAACCCCCATGTTCGCTTCGCTCACCGCCCCCCGAGGGGGCGCATCAGCGCCTTCGGGCGGCCGGGCGGCGCCGATGAGGATCCTCCTTGTCAACCACTACGCCGGCTCGCCCGCGCACGGCATGGAGTTCCGGCCCTACTACCTGGCGCGCGAATGGGTGAGGGCAGGGCACCAGGTCACCATCGTCGCGGCGTCCTATTCGCATGTGCGCGCCGTGCAGCCGGAGATGGCTGGCACGCCGCGGGAGGAACTCATCGACGGCATCCGCTACCGCTGGCTGCCCACACCGCACTACGCCGGCAACGGCGTGGGCCGCCTGCGCAACATCCTGTCCTTCCTGCGCCAGCTGCGTGCCGACGCCTGGCGGCTGACGCGCGAACTGCGGCCCGACGCGGTCATTGCGTCCAGCACCTATCCGATGGACATCTGGGTCGCCAAGAAGCTCGCAGGGCTGGCCAAGGCCAAGCTCGTCTACGAAGTGCATGACCTCTGGCCGCTGTCGCTGATCGAACTCTCGGGCATGTCGCCGCGACACCCCTTCGCGATGCTGTGCGGCAAGGCCGAAGCCGACGCCTACCGCGATGCCGATGTTGTCGTCTCCATGCTGCCCTGCGTGCACGAGCACATGGCGTCCCGGGGCCTGAACCTGAAGAAGCTGCACATCGTGCCCAACGGCTTTGCACCCGAGGAGTGGCAAGGCCAGTCGGCGCCGCTGGGCGCGACGCTGGCGGCTCACCTGGACGCCGAACGCGCGGCCGGCCGCCTCATCGTGGGCTATGCCGGCTCCATGGGCCTGCCCAATGCGCTCGACGTGCTGCTGGACGCTGCCGCAAAGCTGCGCGACGCGCCGTTGAGCTTCGTGCTCGTGGGCAGCGGCCATGAGGCCATGCGCTTGGCCGATCGCGCCCAGGCCGAGGGCCTCACCCACGTGCGCTTCTTCGCCCCCATCCCCAAGCCCCAAATCCCGACGCTGCTGGCCCACTTCGACATCGCCTACATCGGCTGGCAGCGCACCCCCATCTACCGCTTCGGCATTGCGCCCAACAAGCTCATCGACTACCTGATGGCCGGCCGGGCCGTGCTGCATTCCGTCGAAGCCGGCAACGACCCGGTCGCCGAGGCCGGCGCAGGCCTGACCGTCGCGCCGCAAGACCCGGAGGCGGTCGCGCAAGGCCTGCTCAAGCTCGCCGCGCTGTCGCCCGACGAGCGCGCCGCCATGGGCGAGCGTGGCCGTGCGTTTGCGATGGGGCACCACGCCTACCCGGTGCTCGCTGAGCGCTTCGTCCAAGCCCTGGCATGAACGAACTGGAGCAGATCGCCGAACGCTATTCCCGTCGTCAAGCGCGAGGAGACGGGGGCGACCGCTACAGCCTGCTGCGTCCCGAGGTCTGGCAGATGTGGCAGGAGCGTCAGCGCGCGCTCCTGAAGCTCCTTGCGCAACGACCCGGCCGCCCGGCCGACTGGCTCGCCACCGAGGTCGGCTGCGGCGCTGGTGGCAATCTGCTGGACCTATTGCGCGTCGGTCTGCAGCCAGCTCACCTGACCGGCATCGAACTGCTGCCCGAGCGGCTGGCCGCCGCGCGCGCGACGCTGCCAGAGAAAGTGCGCCTGCTGACCGGCGACGCGTCCACCGCCGACATCGCGCCCGCCAGCCAGGACTTGGTGCTGCAGTTCACCGTCTTCTCGTCCATCCTCGACGATGCGCTGCAGCAGCGCCTGGCCGAGGCGATGTGGCGCTGGCTCAAGCCGGGCGGCGCCATCGTCTGGTACGACTTCACCGTCAACAACCCGCGCAACCCGGACGTGCGCGGCGTGCCGCTGGCCCGTGTGCAGCAGCTGTTTCCGCAAGGGCGGTTCACGACCCGTCGCGTCACCCTCGCGCCGCCACTGGCCCGCGCGTTGCCGGCCGCATATGGGCTGTTCAACCTGATCCCTTGGCTGCGCACCCATCGCCTGATCTGGATCCTGCGTTAACATCTGTGTCGCGCCTGCTGCGCCAGGCGCTGACGGCTCAGGTCGCAACCGAGCCGGCGTCGGGCTATGCGGTGCCTGGCTTTAGGCCCTTCGCCGCCAAGCCCGGCGCGGTGGTTACCAACGACGCGCTGAACCGCCTGCGCGACAAGGAAGGCATCTGATGCGGGCCCTGCTGGACGTCAACGTCCTGCTCGCGCTGCAAGACCAGGCGCATGTCCACCACGGCGCCGCCATGCAGTGGCTCGCGACCCACTGGGACGGTGGCTGGGCCTCCTGTCCGTTGACGCAAAATGGCTGCCTGCGCATTCTGAGCAGTCCCGGCCACCCCAACGCGCAGACACCCAACGCCGTGCGTGATCGCCTCGCCGAGGCCACCGCGCACGAGATGCACCGTTTCTACGCCGACGATTTCAGCCTTCTCGACCCCGGCGTTCTGAACTGGACCCATATCACCGGCTCCCGCCAACTCACCGACGCCTACCTGCTCGCGCTGGCGGTGCGACACGGCTTGCGCTTCGTCACCTTCGACCGCGGTATCCCATTGCATGCCGTGCCCGGCGCGCGCCCCGAACACCTCGTCACCTTGACTTCATGAGCGATACCACGCAACCCTTCCTTCCGTTCGCCCTGCCTGACATCGGCGACGACGAGATCGCCGAAGTCGTTGACACGCTCAAGTCCGGCTGGATCACGACCGGCCCTAAGGCCAAGCGCTTCGAGCAGGCCTTCGCCGAGTTCCTGGGCCAAAACGGGGGTGTCGGGCAGATCGAATGCATCGCCGTCAACTCGGCCACCGCCGGCCTGCACCTGGCGCTGGAAGCCATCGGCCTTGGCCCCGGCGACGAAGTCATCACGACGACCCACACCTTCACGGCCACCGCCGAGGTCGTGCGCTACTTGGGTGCCGACGTGAAGCTCGTCGACATCGACCCGGCGACGCTGAACATCGACATCGCTGCTATCGAGGCTGCGATCACCCCGAAAACCAAGGCCATCCTGCCGGTGCACTACGCGGGCCTGGCCTGCGACATGCTGGCCATCCTCGACATCGCCCGCCGGCACGGCCTGCGCGTCATCGAGGATGCCGCCCACGCGCTGCCGACCACGCTGGAGAAGGAGTTGATCGGCACGTTGGGCAGCGACGCGACGGTCTTCAGCTTCTATGCCAACAAGACGATGACGACGGGCGAGGGCGGCATGCTGGTCACGCGCAATGCCGAGCTCGCCAAGCGCGCCAAGATCATGCGCCTGCACGGCATGAGCCGCGACGCCTTCGACCGCTTCACGGCCAAGGTGCCGAGCTGGTACTACGAGATCGTGGCGCCGGGCTTCAAGTACAACCTGACCGACATTGCCGCGGCGATGGGCCTGCACCAACTCAAGCGCCTGCCCGAATTCCAAGTCCGGCGCGAGCGGATCGCGCGGCGCTTCCAGCACGCCTTCGACGACCTGCCGCTGATCCTGCCGCCGGAAGCTCCCGAGGGCGACACGCACGCCTGGCACCTCTACGTCGTGCGCCTGGCCGACGACGCGAGCGTCACACGCGACGCCTTCATCGAAGGCATGTTCGCCGCCGGCATCGGCTGCAGCGTGCACTACGTGCCGCTGCATCTGCACCCCTACTGGCGGGATCGCTACGGCCTCACGCCGGAGCAGTTTCCGCAGTCGCAGAAGGCCTTCGATCGCACCGTCAGCCTGCCGCTCTATACGGCCATGAGCGACGCGGACGTCGAACGTGTCATCGCCGCGGTGCGCGGGCTGCTGGCCTGAATGCTGACGGTGGCCAAGCGCCTGTTCGACGTGATCTGCTCGGCGCTGGGACTGGGGCTGCTGGCCCCGCTGCTGCTGCTCATTGCGGCGTGGATCAAGCTTGACTCGCCCGGCCCTGCGCTGTTCCGCCAGACCCGCGTGGGGCGCTTAGGCGTGCCGTTCACCATCCACAAGTTCCGCACGATGCGCGTGGAAGACGGACCGGCCATCACGGTAGGAGCCGATCCGCGCATCACGCGGTCGGGGCGCATGCTGCGCGCCAGCAAGCTCGACGAGCTGCCTCAGCTGTGGGACGTTTTGCGTGGTGTGATGAGCCTCGTCGGTCCACGGCCAGAGTTGCCGCGCTACGTTGAGCTCTATCCTGCGTCCATGCGTGAACGTGTGCTGTCCGTGCGGCCGGGTGTCACCGATCCCGCGTCGCTCGCTTTCAGCCGCGAGGCCGAACTGTTGGCCGCAGCCAGCGACCCGGAGCGCGAATACCGCGAGGTCATTCTGCCGGCCAAGCTGCAATTGTCGGCCGACTACGCCCTCCATGCCAGCCTCGCGACCGACTTGGAGCTGATCCTGCGCACACTCGCCCGAGTGCTGCGCCGTTGAGCCGCGACAATCGCGCCCCTATGGATTGGCAACGTCTCGATGTGCTGTTGACCCGCGTGCGCCCGCACCGGGAGCGGCTCGCTCTGCTGCTCGACCTCGTCGTGGTCGGGCTGGCCTGGCAGTTCACCTACCTCTTTCGTCTCGGCTTCGAGCGCTGGTTCTCTGCGCGCCCCGACTACGACAGCTACGTGCTGCTTGGCGTGCTCGCCTTTTACGCTGTAGCGATGCTGACGCTGCGCGTGCCCAAGGGCATGTGGCGCTTCTCCGGCTTCGGCGAGGTCAAGCGCCTGGCGCTGGCCTGCGGTGGCGCTGGCCTCGTGGCAGCCACGGCGGTGCTGATGGCTCATCTGGACGGCGTACCGCGAGCAGTCCTGGCCCTGCATCCGCTTTTTACGCTGATGCTGCTGGCCATGATGCGCATGGGCTACCGCATGCTCTACGAGCACATGCGCAGTCGCATCAGCGGCAGTGCGCATGAGCAGCGCCGTGCGCTGGTGATGGGCGCAGGCGATGCCGGCCGCTTGCTGGTGGCAGGCCTCCAGCACACGCAGGGTTGGGTCATTGTGGGCTTCCTGGATGACGCACCAGAGAAGCAGGCCGCCCGCATCGCCGCCGTGCCGGTGCTCGGCCGCCTGGAGCAGGCCGGCGAGTTTGCGGCCTTGCACGGCATCACCCACTTGATTGTGGCCATGCCGGGTGCCACCGTGCCGCAGCGCCGCCATGCGCTCGACATAGCCGGTAAGGTTGGCCTGCCGGTTCTGACAGTGCCCAGCAGCGAGGAGATGCTTTCGGGCCGCTCGGTCAACCAGGTACGCGACATCGAGCCTGAGGACCTGCTAGGCCGTGAGCCGGTGGAGCTGGACGAAGGTGGCATCAGCGAATGCCTGAACGGCAAGACCGTGCTGATCACCGGCGCGGGCGGCTCCATCGGCTCTGAGCTGTGCCGGCAGGTGGCACGTTATGGTCCGTCGAAGATCGTGCTCTTCGAACTGAGCGAGTTCGCCCTGTACACCATCGAGCAGGAACTGGGCGAGAAGTTCCCGCAGATCCCCCTCGTACGCCTGATCGGCGACGTGAAGGATCTCGAGCACCTGCGCCACGTCTTCGGCAAGTACAAGCCGCAAATCGTCTTCCATGCGGCGGCCTACAAGCACGTGCCGCTGATGGAAGAAGAGAACGCTTGGGCGGCGCTGCGCAACAATACGCTGGGGACGTATCACGCTTGTCTGGCGGCGGCAGAAAGCGGTGCCGAGCGCTTTGTGCTGATCAGCACGGACAAGGCAGTCAACCCGACCAATGTGATGGGCGCCACCAAGCGCGCAGCGGAGCTGGTGATCAGCCACATGGCCGGCCAGGGCTACGCGACCAAGTTCATGGCGGTGCGCTTTGGCAACGTGCTGGGGTCCAGCGGCAGCGTGATCCCGAAGTTCAAAGAGCAGATTGCCAGGGGCGGACCGGTGACGGTGACGCATCCCGACATCATTCGGTACTTCATGACCATTCCAGAGGCGGCGCGGTTGGTCGTTCAAGCTGGCGTCATTGGACAACATGGTCAGGTTTTCCTGTTCGACATGGGGGAGCCTGTACGAATTGTCGATCTGGCGCGTGACATGATTCGGCTATGTGGTTATGACGTCAATGGCATAGAAATAGTATTCAGTGGACTTAGACCTGGCGAAAAGCTGTTTGAAGAATTGCTTTCGGACAAAGACAAGACATTGCCTACGCACATCCCACGATTGCTAGTGGCGCGCATCAATGATCATGCTATTTCGGAACGTGCGTTAATCTGGTTAGACGCACTGCAGAAAGTCAACAGTGCCTCTTCCGACACGGCGGTGCGAACGCTTCTGCATCAACTTCTCGGAAGCGAATATCACCACGCAATGCTCGAAAATAATGATTCCGTCCACTAGCACGTTGTGGTCTGCACCGATCGGTGAAGAATCGTCGCCGCTGCCGTGGCGCCGCTTGGGATTGCAGAGGTTTAGTTATTGTTAGTGCGATTGGCGCGAATTGCTAGGGTTTAGCAGACCGGCTTCAATATGCGAGCGTACCTGAGTGGCAAGGAACTCGGCTGCGGCATTGTCGGGGAATGCGCGCCCTCTCGAGTGCTTGCCGTCATACTTATCGTCAAGCTTGCCGATCCACTGCGCTGTAGCGCCTCTCTCCGTTTAGAGAAAATGAGCCATGACGGCGGAATCCAAATCCTACAAACGCCTCTGAACGCGCTATGCACGTTTCGTTAAAACATAAATCAGAACTGCAGTCCTTTAGAGGAATTGCGGCCTTGGTGGTTCTTATTCACCATTGTTTTATGTACTTCAACACAGGTACAGTGCGCTACGTTGCTGGCGAGCTTTTTTTTAATGCACATGCTGCAGTTGTGGCATTTTATGTGCTAAGTGGGTATGTTCTTTCTTTAGCGTTGCGTGGTGAACAAAAATCATTGCCTGGCTACGTTTCATTCTTGATTCGTCGCATATTTCGGATTTATCCCGCCCTTTGGGTTGCAATGTTAATCGCCTTAGTCTATACGATGGTTCTTAAGGGCGTTCCGTTATCTGTAAATGTTGCCGATCCTTCGTGGATTGGGTTTCGCAATTCGGATCCCGAGTGGCCAAGGATAGTTGCTGCATTCTTGGCCATTGGGGCGGCACTTCCGATGCCAGTTTGGTCGATCTTCGCTGAGTTGGTGGCTGCTCCAATTGTCCCAATACTCTTTTGGTCTGCTTGCTATAAACCACGTTGGTTTGGGGCATTATTCGCTAGCCTGCTGCTTGCAAGTTTTCTAATTGGCCAAGCAACACGCATGAACGTGGGTGTCTATCTAGTGGACTTTGCTATTGGTGTAGCCGCTTGCGTGTGGGGAAGCAGTTTTGTTGCGATTCTTAGAAGGAAGAAAATCGTGCCAGGGGTGGCCATTCTGGCGCTGCTAAGTCTGTGGTTTGGACGGCTAATCGGTCCTTGGTCATTTGAGGCAAATTATCACTCGCCGGGCGCTGCGTTGCTGGAGGCCTTGTCAGCTGCAACGCTAATAGCGATAATCGCAATTGATTCCAATCGATTCAGTATCTTGAGAAAATCGCGGCTTGTGAGTTTGGGGGATATCTCCTACAGTCTTTATTTGATTCATCTTCCAATTCTCGCGCTTGTTGCTGGCTATTTGGGGGATGTTCTCTTGATTCGACCATTTGAGGGCAGTCAGCCCGTTGCCGCAACGTTTCTAATTTTGTTCATTGTTCTCGCGATTTGTCTCTCTATTTCGGCTTTTATTTATCGATTCGTTGAGAGGCCGTGGAACTCCATTGGGCGCGCCATTGCCAATAGGTGTAATGAGTCGACGAGACCCGCGCGTTGAACGATGTTCGATGGCCTCAAGGCTTTCGCAGTCTGCATGGCTTCCCGCGCGCAACTAGACGAAAGTGTCTCTGCACTTAATGTGTAACCGGTTCGGGTTGCAATGTGCGCTGCGGTAAGGGATAGCGGCGTTTTCGTGTGCCCGAATTGGCGCTCAGAGCGAACTAGAATCTAGTGCTTTTTACAATCGATTTGCATAAGTACCAGAAAACGCAGTCAAGAGCCTTATGTCAACAGACTCGAACAACAACCGCATACTGCCAGCATTGATTCGTAGGGCCCATGAGGCGGTCGCGCCGCTGACTGCCTGGAGCAACGGGACGCCTCGTTCCGTCGCCGATCTGGCCGATACCTGTGTTCTTTTCATGGCGCAGGAAGCTGGCTTCGACCTGCTGAACGGGGGAACTGGTGACGATCTAACGAACAGTGAGCTAGCCGCTCCCGTGAACGAGGTCATTGATCACCCCGACCAGATCGTCTTTGACGCCTTAGAGCAAAAGGGCACACCTCGCCTGCGGATCAGCGTGGACCGGCCGTTCGCAGTCCGCTGGAAGCACAGGGTCTCGCTCGTAGAGGACGGACCGGCGGCCTATCTCGAGATGCTGGGTAGAGGTGGCGAGTGACCGAAATGGAGCGTCCCATCGTCGACGAAGGCCATCGCTTGAAGGGGGGGGCGCGAAGCTGCGCTAGCGGGAGTGATGCGCTGGAGGAAGGTATGAGCCCGGTGCAACGCATGCAGGCGCGCTTTTCGCTGCCTACTGTCCTGGTCGGCGTGCTCGCGGTCGTTCTGGCCAACTTGCCGCTGTGGCTCGCCGCAGTGCAGGACGACATGCGCCGGGGGATCTTCAGCCTGGATGGGATCATCGCAGTGGCGGTGGGATTTCGGAGCCGTCGTTGGGGTGCTTTCCTGCTGATTGGCGCCTGGCTGCTAGACTTGGCCGTCGCCAAGTCGATTACGTACCACTTCCCTTCGCCCGCCCTATTCGTCGCATCGGCGAAATTCGGCGGGGCGTTGGACTTGAGGTCGCTGCTCGACCCCTTCGATATCGCCATCTTTCTGGCCCTCGCCGGGTCATTCGTTGCTCTTCTGCGGCTACAGAGGCAAAAGCCGCCGACGCGCACGCTCGCGGCGATCTTCATCATCGTTGGGACACTGGACGTACTCAACGGTTCTTCGGCGATGTCGATGAAGGAGTTTCGGTCACTGGATGTGAACGTGGCAGGCAGTCCTGCGCTGGTGATGCTGTCTTCCGTTCTTCATAATCCGACCGAAGCGTTGCCCCTGGCATCGATCAAAGGGCCCAATGCCGTTGGCTCGTACCTAAAGGTGCGTGACTGGATGACAACCCATCCCGACGGTTCGGTGTTCGTGGTGGTCGTCGAATCCCTAGGACTGCCGGTGGATCCTCACCAGCGGGCTTGGCTGTCATCCCGGATGCGGCCTAAAGGTGCCCAGGCGGTCGACGAGGAGTCCGTGGAGTTTTCTGGGCCGACGACTTACGGCGAATTGAGGACTCTTTGCCTGCTCGTAGGGGGTTACGACAGACTCAAGTCGGAGTCGGCCACGACCTGTTTGCCCCGGCTGGCGGCGGACAAAGGGTGGAAGACGTCCGGCTACCACGGCTTCACCGAACGAATGTTCGACCGCGCTATCTGGTGGCCCACCATAGGCGTGCAGAACATGTATTTCCTCGAGCAGCTCAAGGCAGCGGGGGCCACTCAGCGTTGTGGCGCCGCCTTTGCCGGCATCTGTGATGCAGAGCTGCTGCGCAGGGCCGCAAGTTCAATTTCGCCAAGGTCCCTGGTCTACGTGCTGACGCTCAACACGCACCTTCCGCTCGCCTCGACAGAGGTTTCGGCGGACCTTGCGCCGTTGTGCCAAGACGCTCCGAGGTCAGCGTGCGAGCTACTGAGCGCCACCGGAAGAGTGCTCGACGAGGTTCGCCAAGTGGCCGACGAGCACCCGAACTCGCTCGTGCTTGTGGTCGGTGACCACGCGCCCCCCTTCAAGAACAAGGCTGCCCGGCAGGCGTTCTCGCCTAACCGAGTGCCGGCCTGGATTGTCTATCCCGCCGTTCGGTGAAGCGCGCTTCGGCGGAAGGCCTGAGGTCGTAGCTGGACGATCACTGACGGATGTCGCTGGCGCAGAGGGTCTTCATCACCATATGACCGAACATCAGATGCACGTCTTCGCACAGTTGCATGTCGAACGACGGGACCCATATCGACTGTTTGGCCATCTGCTTCAGCTTGCCGCCGTCGTAGCCGACGACCGCGAGGGTGTCCATGCCGTTAGCGTTCGCGAACTCCACCGCCTTCAGTACATTGGGCGAGTTGCCGCTACCGCTGATGGCGACCAGCACGTCGCCTTCATCGGCAATCGCTGCCAACTGGCCCGCGAAGACCTGCTCGTAGGCAAGGTCGTTCGCGAAGGCGGTGATAGCGCCGATGTTGTCGCACAGCGAGATCCCGCGGAACTTCTTGCCAGTGGCCAAGTTGACCATCTTGTTCCAGTCGGTAATATAGTGCGACGCCGTGGAAGCGCTGCCGCCGTTGCCGCAGGTGAAGATCTTTTTTCCGGCCAGGAACTTTGCCCGGATGAGGTCGATGCCGGCCTGGAAGGCATCCGCGTTCACTTTTTCCGCAAGGAGCGCGTGAGCGGCGAAGTAATTCTTGACAGTGAACAGGGTGGCGGAAGACATAGGAACTTATTCGGGAGGTTGATAAAAGACAATCTGAGCGCCGCCACGGTCGAGCAGGAAACGGACTGGCTGCAATCCTGGAAGCGCGGCAGTGATGCGGTCGCGGCACTGGGGAGGCGCGAAGAACATCATGAAGCCCCCGTTGCCGGCACCGAGCAGCTTGCCGCCTAGGGCGCCGTTTGCCAAGCCAATACGATACCACTCATCAATCTGTGGGTCAGTGATGCCCTCGGACATCTGGCGCTTCAGCTGCCAATTCTCGTCGAGGATCGAACCGAAATGATCCAGTGACCCGGCTTCGATTTCCCTCTTCAGCTCAAAGGCGAGTTCCACCATACGCCGCATCAAGATGCGCCGGTCCTGCGATCGCAAGGCGGAGGATTGCTTCGCCAGTACGGCAGAGGCGCTGCGGGTCCGTCCGGTGAAGAAGACGAGGGTAGACGCCTCCAGTTGCCGGAGCAGGGAAGGCTGGCAGATCACCGGATCGACCGATACTGATTCGTCTGGATGAAAGCGGATCAAGTTGAGTCCGCCATAGGCTGCGGCGTATTGATCCTGCTTGCCAATAGGCTCGCCGCATCGCTCGATCTCAATGTGACAAGCCTGTCGCGCTAGCATTTCCTTCGAGGCGAAACGGTTCTTGTAGGCGTAAAGCGCGTTCAGGAGGCCGACGGTGTAGGTGCTGGACGAGCCGAGTCCCGAGCCCCGCGACGGAATGTCGGCCATCGACGCGATCTCAATACCGCCTTCAATGCCTACCACGGCAAGCGCCTCGCGCACTAGCGGGTGCTCGATCTGCTCGCGCGTGCCCACTTCCTCGGTCTTCGTGTAGCTCAGGCGGATGCTGCCGTCGAACTTGCGGTTGACGGCGATGTACATGTATTTGTCAATCGACGTGGAAAGCACGGCTCCGACCTCTTCTCTGTAGAACGCCGGAAGGTCGCTGCCACCTCCCACATAGCTCATGCGCAAGGGGGTTTTGCTAAGAATCATTGTTGCGAAGTCAGTTGCCGTTGATTTGGTGGGTGGCCCGTGAGACGCTGGCTCGGACGGCGGGCAGTTCGTCGGTATCCCGGGAGGTGAGCCTGGCGTCCAGGTCAGGCCCCTCCGTGCCACGCCAGTCGTAATCGCGGGTCAGCCGCCGGTGTCGTTCCTGTTCTGCGACGTCGACGTAAAGCCGCACCGCCGCTCGTGAGCATAGAAATTCGTCGATCAAGGCCGGGACGCCTTCGGCGATGACCAGATCGCCCGGAGCGATGGACCTGGACGGGCCCGCGACCGTGGTGCGATTACGCCTGTCATAGGTCCGCGGGGTGAACCATTGGGTCGTGCTCGTCTCGGTCACGGCGCCGACGAGCCGACGGAGCGCCTCGAGATCGTACCGATTCTCGACGCCGCTTCCCTCCGGTCGTTGTTCGACCGGCCGCAACCAGCCATCGAGGCTCAGCAGGTGGACGGTCTTGCCCGTGCTTTCAAGCTGCTCGGCGAGCACGCGGGCGGCGCAGCTCTTGCCAGCACGTGCCGGACCTCCGACGAGGATCAGACGGGCGCTCAAAGCCGCCTCTGCCACCGGCAGCAGCTGCCGCGACATGCTGGCGTGTCCGCCGAGGATCCAATCGACCGCCGCTGGAAGGTCGGGCATGGTGTAGTCGGGCTCGTCCGCGTACTTGGCGTCCAGTCCTGCATACCCGGTTCTTACGAGAATGGTGCGGACCCCGGCACGGTGGCCGGCCCTGACGTCGGACGTCGTGTCTCCGACGAACCAGGAGTGCGCTCGGGAGATGTGCAGGTCTCGCGACGCTTGGTCGAACAGGCCCGTTTTCGGCTTGCGGCAGCCGCAAAGCATCTTCAGCTCCGGCACCTCGCCCGGGAAGCCTGAATCAGGATGGTGCGGGCAAACGTAGATCCTGTCCAGAAAGGCCCCGCCCAGGCCTAGCAGATGGTCCAGCCGGGCATGAATAGCAGCCAGCCCGTCCCAGCTAACCTCGCCGCGGGCGATCACCGGCTGGTTGGTGATAGTGACGGCCAGCAAGCCTGCCCGGTTGATCCTTCGGACTGCCTCTGCAGCACCCTCCAGCAGCACGAGCTGGCCTGGCTCGCGCAGATGGTCCACCTCTTTGTTGAGGGTGCCGTCGCGGTCGAGGAACACGGCCGGCCGCAGCGAACGCCCAGACAGGCGCTCGGGGATCCCTGCCAGCAGGTCGCGTTCGACTTTGTCGAGCCGCTCGGGTGTCCCCATGTCCTTGATGTATTCCGGGCTGACGTGTCCAGCCAGCGCTAGGCCACGAGCCAGCATGGCAGGGAAGGTGTGCTTGGCGAGGTCCGATTTGCCGGGGGGAACCAGGCCGTCGAGGGCCGACCGTTCCATCACGTACAGGGCTGCGTTCACCAAGTTCCGAAGCACGGCACCCCTGGGGTGCGGATAGGGGTGAACCGCCACTACCCTCTGGTGGTCGTCCAGCTCGACGAGGTCTGAATCGTGCGGGTGGTCGTTGGGATGTAGCAGAAGCGTTGCCGCGACGCAGGCCTCCTCGTGGGCCTGCCACATGCGGCGCAGGTCAACGTCCGCATATGTGTCGCCGTAGAGCACCAGGAATCTCTCGGACAGAAACGGTAGTGCATCCCGCAAAGCGCCCGCCGTGCCTCGCGCGTCGCGCTCGACGACGTAGGAAATCTGTACACCGAGCCCTTCGCCATCGCCAAAATGCTCGGCGATGGCCTCATGACCGTAATGCACGAGCAGCGCGATGCGCGTGAATCCGTGTCGCCGGCACAGCTCTACTTGGTGCTCAAGGACCGGGCGCCCGAGCAGTGGCGCCATCGGTTTGGGGAGGTCGCCGGTTCGGGACTTCAGTCGCGTGCCCATGCCGCCGGCCAAGATGGCCACGTCGCAGGTGTAAGGGGGAATCATTGCTGGGGTTCCCTAAGGGGCTGCTGGGCATCGCTCAGCACCAGCCGGCGGGTGATGCCTTGCTGCCAGTTCCGGGGCACGATGCTCCAGATCAGGATGGCGCAGATGCCGGCGCAGCGTCTGGGCCAATGGGAGACGCCGAAATTCCTGACCCGAGCCTTCAGGTTGAATCGCCAGTGCCGCGCCGGCCGCAGCGTCGTCTGCTGTCGGTATTTCACCAGAACGTGCGGCACGTTGGCAAAGCGCACTCCGTGGTTGGACAGCCTCAGCCAGAGGTCGAGGTCTTCGGCGTTGCGGAACGAGGGATCGTAAGCACCGTACGCTTCGAGCACCCGCTTGCGGATGATCACCGTCGGATGAGCGACAGGGGTCGTGAAATGCATTTGGCGCTGGATCTCCTCATGCGAGTTGGGATGCACGCGAAAGGCCAGTGTGCGCCCCTGCTCGTCAATCACTTCCAGTTGTCCGCCGAGGACGTCGACATCGGGTTGGTTCCTCATGAAGTCGCTCTGCAGGCTCAATCGCTCTGGAAGGCAGATGTCGTCCGAATCGAAGCGGGCGATGAACGGCGCGCGCGCGAGTTCTATGCCGAGGTTCAGGCTGGCGGCTAGACCGATGCGCTGCTCGGGCCTTATATGGCGGAATCGCGCGTCGGTGCTGCAGAACGCCTCGCATGCAGCGATCGTCTCCGGCATGGTGCTTTCGTCGATCACGATGCATTCGAAATCGCCGAAGGTCTGGTCGGCGACGCTTTTTAGGCTCTCCTGCAGAATCTCGGGCCGTTCATTGAAAAGCGGAACGACCAAACTGATTTCCGGCGGCGTTAGGAGCGACTCACCACCGGCGCCACGCGATTCACGGTACGTCTGGGTCACAGCCCCCACTCCCGGGCGATGTCGTCCACCGCTCGCCGGACTGCCGCCAATGAATCCAGCTGCGGCTCCCAGCCGAAGGACCGGATGCGTTCGATCGAATACCTGAACCGTGGGACGTCACCCACCCAGCCGCGGTCGGATTCGCCGTAGGTGATTCGCGCCGAGGGGCTCACACGGGCGACGACGCTCTCCGCAATGGAGCGGACGCTGGCACCCGAGTCTGCCGGGCCGATGTTCACGATCTCCGTCTGGGCCGCCGACTCCCTAGCGCACACGACCAACATGGCGTTGATGAGCTCGTCGACGTGCAGGTAGGCCTTCTGCTGCGTGCCGTTGCCGAGCACCTCGAGCTGCGCGGGATCGTCCCGCAGCCTCTTAATGAAGTCGTGGATGACGCCATGCGTGGCGGGCGCGCCCACCACGTTCGGGAAACGGAAGACGTTGGCGACGCTAAGGAAAGATTCCTTGGCGGCGCAGATTTGCGCTTCCGATGCGAGCTTCATCGCGCCATAGTTCGAGATCGGCTTTAGCGGGCCGAGCGATTCATGAAGCGGCGTGTCTTTCCAGTCGCCGTAGACCGCCGAGCTCGACGCGAAATGCAGGATTGCGAGTCCGAGGCGGCGCATGTTACGCAGCGCCTCGAAAGTGGTCATGAAGGTATCGCGCAGGTCGATCCGCGGGTCGCTGACACCTGCCGGTATGTCCGAATTGGCCGCCAAGTGCCACACCTCTTGGATGGGCGATCGGTTCGCGTCGTCGAACGCACGCTTGCAGCTATCTGCAGCGCTGAGGTCAGCGCGGATGAAGGTGAAGCCCGGCTGGCCGCGGTACGGGGCAAGCAGATCCTCGCTTCCGCGGCTCAAATTGTCTATGACGGTCACGCGCTGGCCCGCATCCAGGAGCCGCCGGACGAGGTTGGCGCCAATGAAGCCGGCGCCGCCGAGGATCAGGGCGTGCTTTGACCAGGCGTCGAGGGATGCTCGGGTTGGGAGGATCATCGTGAGTTCTCGAGGTTCTTGAAGTATTGACAATGGCGGTCGCGGAACCGGGACATCGGGAAACGGGAGGCCGTTTGAAGGCCGGCTTGGGCGAGCCGCGTTCGCAAATCGGAATCGAGCACCAACTGCACCACGGCCTCGACGATGGCATCGATCGAACGGGCTGGCAGCAGGACAGCATTCTTCCCTGCCTCGACGTAGTCCCCGACGCCGCCGGAATCGGTGGTGATCAGCGCGCATCCGCAGGCCATCGATTCCAGCCCCGGCAAGCCGAAGCCTTCCGACTCGGACAAGGACAGGAAGATGTCGCACTCTGCGTAGAAGGCGGCCAACTCGACATCCTGCGCCGGGCTGACCATTTCGACGCCGCCATGGCCCGCTGGGTGTGCGAGGAGCTCGGGATCGCGCGTGGCACAGCCGAACGACAGGCGGGCTCTCACCAATCGGGGATCCTTGCCCAGGCGCCGCGAAGCCGCAGCGTACAAGGCGAAGCCCTTGTTCTGCGCCGCGGTGCCGGCGAAGCCTATGTGCACATCGAGCGAAGCAGGCTGTGCAACCGACGACCTGGGGCTGTTCAGTATCGCGTCAGACACGAAGTTGTGGATGACCTCGCCTGGACGGCCGTCGATCCTGCGCAGGTGATCGGACACGAACAGGCACTCGGATGGCACACGGCGGGAGAGCCAGAGCAGTGCGCGATTGACGAGCTTGAGCCCTCCGGAAGTCGGCGCGAGGGCGATGAGCGAACGGCCGTCGTCTCCCTGGACCAGCATCACCGGACGAGGTCCGCCAGCCAGCAGCCGCGCCAGCCCTAGCGCGACAAGGATCCTGTAGCTGCTCGTAACGGCGATGCATCGGTTGGCCAGGCGCCAGGCGAGCACATCGAACAGAAATCCGGCCTTGCCGGCACGCGATGCGCCGGCGGTCGGCCGCTGCTTCACCCGCGAATCAAGCGGGAAGTGCGGCGAGTGGCTGCTCATTGGATGCACCACCGTTGTTTCGAAACCGCCTGTAGCCAGTGCATTGGCCAATGCGGTCAGCACGCGAACGCCGCCCGACGGATTGAAGGCCTCGATGACTATCGCCACGCGGGTCACGTCCCGGCCCCCTCGCGGAACGGGCCGAGCCGGCCCCTGAGGGCATCGCAGAGACCGCGCCGCACCATGGATAGGCGGCTGCGCCGATCGGTGGTCCAGATGACCATTCCAAGGAGCTTCGACAGGGACCTGGCGGTCTGGGCCAGCTTCCAGGCGAAGGGCACATACCCCCGTCCGAGCATGACGCAGATGTTGCGGTACTGGTAGTAGAGGCGGACCGGCGAATCGATGTGCGCGCGCAGGAACGGCAAACCGATCTGGGCCCTACCCAGGCGATGCTGAAACTCTCCTGCGCGGATCGCGAGAAGCGGAACCCGGTGTGCTCGGCACCGCCAGCCCCACTCGAAGTCGACGCAATCAATGAAGAGATCGCCCTCGAAGTCACCCACCCGGTCGAAGACCTCCAGGCGGCAGCCTGAGCCTGAGCTCATCAGCTCGCGGATCGGCCGAGACGTAGAGCTCCGTACGCCGTGCGCTCCTCTTTCAAGCGAGAAGACTGCCGGCGGGTTCTGTTCCAGCGCTTCCACCAGTCCGCGCACGGCTTCGTCGTCGATGAGGGAGTCCTGGTCGAAGAAAACGACGGCGTCGCAACCCAACTGGCGGGCATGCCGGAGGCCGGCGTTCTGGGCCTCCGCGATGCCCGCGTTGCAACCCATGGTGATCCGCGCCGACCCGTGCCGTTGTGCGGCATTCCGCACCAGGTTGGCGGCCCGGGGCTCGGTGGAGTTGTCGACCAGGACCACTTCACATGAACCACGAAGTATCTCGACGAGCCGGTCCGGGGCCTCGGCGGGATTGAAGGTGACGATGACGGCGACGATCATGGCAGTCAGGCCACAGGAAGAGCAGTTTGCGCCCGAGCCGCGTCGCTGGCGCCTTTTAGCCGGATCGCCGCGTAGCAATACAGCACGACCTGCAAGTTCAGCATCACGTGGGTCGACGCCAACTGGCCGTAGCGCAATCCCACCACAGCCAGGGCCAGTCCGTGGGCCGTTGCGACGAGTGCAGTTGTGCCCTTTGTCGAACCGAAGGTCCAAAGGGCTTTTCCGGTGAACCCGTAGAACAGGCAGAGGCCGATGATGCCCGTCTCGGACAGCAGAAGCAGGATCAGCGATCCGGCGTCGTCCTTGTTGAGTCCGATCCACGAGTCGTCGATCTGAAAGTCGAAAATCCCTTCGATCAAGGCCTCGTAGGTCTTGCGATGCGATGTCAGCCCCTGGCCCAGCAAGGGGGCTTGCTCAAGGCTGCCCAAGGTGACCAGCGCATTGGATTGGACGGCGAACACCGAGGTCTGTTCACTGTTGCCACCCTCCCACGCGGTGAAGATGCCGTCGATGCGGTCCCTCGCGAACGGAATTGCAGCGTAGCCCCCCGTCAAGACGCTGGCCACCGCGAGCGTGGCGACCATCGCCTTGACCGAGCGTCGCAGCAGGTTGTTCACCAGCACGGCCAGGGCCAGCTGGACGATGGCGACGAGGGACATCGTTAGGGTGTAAACGCCCAGCAGGAAGAGCCGGCCCTGCCGGTACACCGCCGGATGCTCTCGGCGCGCCAGCAGCGTTACCAGGATGGGAGGCAGAAGGAGGTAGCTCAGGTGCGCCGGCTCGGTCATCAAGCCGGAGGCACGAGGCAACCAGCCGATGAACTCGATGTTGCCCTTCATCACCCCGAGGAACTTCAGGCTCACGAGGTCCAATATGCCCAGCAAGCCGCCGACCATCTGAAGAAGAACGAACCCGCCGTTGATGAAGGCCGCTCGCCGGTAGGCCAGGAAGACGCCTTCCTCGGTGGCGAACACGAGTGCCAGGCAGAAGACGATCTGATGGAGCAGGATCGCTCCCACATAGCTGGGATAAGCCATTCCGCCATGCCATTGGCCGACGGCGCTGTACAGCGCTATAAGGCCGACGCAGACGACGTTAAGCTTGATAAACGCCCGCTCGTGAGAATCGAACGCGTGGCCCGCCGCCAGGAGCAGCAGAAGCGGAATCGACGCCATCACCATCGCCACGCCAAGCGATGAGATGCCAAACGGTCCCGCGATGCCCTGCGTGCAGAGCACAAGCGTAAGCAGCCACGACGCGATGACGCGCTCAACCGGCATGTGAGGCGGTCCCCTGCCGCTTCGTCGCGCGTTCCCAGACCCTTCGGGCAATGGTACGCGCGACTTGCTTGCAATAGCGCGCCTGTGCGCGCCACTTCGGCTTGCCGTGCCGGATCGCCACGTCGCGCGTCTCCTTGAAGCTGCGCACCGTGGCGCTTGCGCCGCCCATCTCGAAGTCGACCACCGGCTGCCGGGAGTAGCCAAGGGAGCACGTGCCGGCCCCGATGATGCGGTGGGTCCAGTCTAGATCGGCCGAATACCTCAGCGAGGGGTCGAAGGCCCCAATGGCATCGAAGACGCTTAGCTTCGCGACGATGCCGGGGTGGGGCCAATACATGTGCTGGGGATCGACGCTTTCTCGCGCCGGCGGCCGGCTGGCGTGATAGATGCCGACGACCTTTCCGTCGGCCACCATATTGACCGCATGGCAGGTCAGATCGTCGGGGGCACGGGCAGCGATCAGCAGTTGCTTGGCCGCGCCCTCAGCCAGCGTATCTCCAGCGTTCAGGAACATGATGGCTCGCCCCTTCGCTCGGACTACCGCCTTGTTCATCGCTTCGTAGATGCCGCTGTCGCGCTCCGACACCCATTCGTCCACCACCTCGGGGAGGGATTGCAGCAGATCGACGGATCCGTCGGTGCTGCCGCCGTCGATGACCACGTACTGGATGTCGGAGCACTTCTGCAGTGCCACGGAGGCGATCGTTTTTTCGAGCTCCCGCCGGGCGTTGAAGGCGACTGTTGCAATCGTCAGGTCGAAGCCGATCACGTTGGACCTCCCACGGGAAGGCCCAGGTCCCTATACAGAGCTATGTAGCTGGCGACGACCGAGCTTGCCCGGTGCTGGTGCGGCACGAAGTCGGGATACCGCGCCTCGGCCCCGCATGCCTCGCGGATGCCGCGAGCCATCGCATCGACGCTGTCCGCATCGCAGCGGGTGCAGCCGCGGAACTTTGGGTTGTCGGCGAAAGGTCGCTCTGAGGTCAGCACTGGCTTGCCCACGATCATCGCCTCGAGCACGCTGGCGGGCTCCGTCTCGTGGTCGCTGATGCACGCCAGCAGCGAGCAGTTCTCGTAGAGCTCTCGCAGCTGTCTAGCGGACACCCCCGAAAGCCTGCAGAAACGACCGCCGGAAGCGTCGATCTCGGCTTGCACTTCCTGCCGGTAGGCCGGATCGGCATCGTCGTAGTGCCCGCAGAGCACCACCCGATGGCCCGTCTTGTGGGCGGCCCGCAGCAGCGTCAGCTGGTTCTTCCTTCGACAAACGGTGCCGACACAGAGGACGTAGCTTTCCGGGAGGCTCTTCGAGCGCACCGTCGGCTCGAAGAATACCTCGTCGACGATGGTCGGGATCACGCGGATGCGAGCCTCGGGCAGGCGCAGGACCTCGCGGGCAAAGGTCGCCTGCTGGTCGTTGATGACCGTAACGATTTCGGCCTTCGTGTAGGCCGGAGGCCCTTTAACGAGGCGACGGGCGAACCCGCGCGCGGCCAACTTCTTGGCCGCGCCGCCCGAGGCGTTGGGAAGCAGCACAGAGACCGCCGTGCGGATGCCCCGCTCCGCGCAGAACCGTAGGGCCGTGGCGTGGCTCTCCTCACCGCCCCAGAAGTGAGCTACGCCGAAACGGACTTCGCGGTCCCATGGGTTGACCCTCACCATCGGCACGTTCTCGGCGGCGATCAGATCGATCACCCTGTTCATCTGGATGTCGAACCCCCCGTAGGCGAAGCAATGGGGCTGGGCAGGAAAATGGCCGATGTTCACTGCGCACTCCCGTGCCTCATGATCATCATGACGGCGTCGCCCTTCGCGCCGCCAGTCTCCCGGTCACGCTTCGTCTGGTGATAGGCGATCGTCGCCGCTTCGATCGGGTGACTGAGCAGACGCCAGGCCAGTCGAGCCTTGCGTTGCAAGGCTGAGCCGCCTTCGACAGGAGGAAGCGATAGCTTTAGCTGCATCGTCGATAGCACGCGTGCCGCCATGCTTCTCGCCGGCTGCACCAAGACCTCGGCCGACATCCCGGCGGCCGCAGCGAGGGCTCGCAGCGATCGTTCGTTCCAACGCGAAAGGTGGTGCGGCGGACGGTTCAGGGGATCCCGCCAGTCGGTCTCGAAACTCATGGGAGAGTAGGGCACCGAGACTGCGAAGAGGCCTGTCGGGCCCAGTGAGCGCTTGAGCACTTGGATGGCGCCCAGGGGGTCGGCCACATGCTCCAGAACGTGGAACAGGGTCACGACGCCGAACTGCCCTAGGGGCGAGTCGGCCATTTCCTGGATCGACAGCCGCCGCGCCTCGAACCCTCTCGCGCGACAGGCAGCGACGCTTTCTTCCGTCGGGTCGACGCCCAGTCCCTCAATTCCGCGCCTGCGGATCGTCTCCAGGAACAGGCCCGACCCGCATCCGACGTCGAGAACCTTGGGACGGTCCATCGCCAGGATCCTTTCCACCAGTGGCCCCCACTCCCAGCGGCTGCTGGGATAGTAGATGCGGCTCGAGCAGATCCAGCCGTAAAAGTGGTTGTCCCCCGGCTTCATAGGATCGGCGAAGACCAGGGAGCAGGCCTCGCACGCCATGAGCGAGTAGTCGTCGACCGCGAAGCCGGGCGCCGGCAGGTCGGGCAGCGATGCTCTCACTTGCTGGAGGATCTGCGGCCCGGGGATGGAGTCTGTCTTGGCGGCACGGGCGCCGCACACGGGGCAATTGGGAGCTGTCATATTTGTTTTTGCCTGCGCAGAACGTTCAGATAGACCAAGACCATCACTAACGAGCACAAGACCGAGGCCACTACGGTGCCCGCTGCTCCCCACCGGGGCACAAGCAGGATGGACAAGCCGAGGTTGGGTGCAAGCATGGTCAGGGAGACCCTTGCCTGCAGCTTCAGCAGTCCCAGAGCGTTCATTAGTGCGGAGATGTTGCCTAGGACGGCGTTGATGATGGAGAACGTGGCGAAGGCGAGGAGCAGGAAAGCCGACGGCTCGACCTTCGCATGGGTCCACAGCCCGAAGGCCCAGTGCCGGGCGGCGAAGAGAACCGCTGAGACGCCGGCGGCGAAGCCGATGGACGAAGCGAGGTTGCCCAGGAAGACCTGTCGCAGGCGGCGGCTGTCGCGCTGTCTCGCTATTTGCGCGTATGCCGGCCAGGCCGTGCTCAAGTAGATCGACAGCATGATCGCGATGATCGAGAAATAACGGTTTGCCAGCGAGTAGTCCGCCACGTCGGAGGTCGAGAGCATGCCCGCGATGATGAGGTTGTCGACGTGGAAGGCCCCGACCGTCGCAAGCTGGATCATGAAGAATTGGCGTCCCTCAAGGCGCACCCGGCGATCGGCCGCGGCCAACTTACGTGTCATCGCGAGCGGGCCGAATGAGCTCGCCTGGTGAACGCTCCAAAGCGCCGCCGCGGCCTGTCCTAACAGCGCCGGCAGGGTCGCCGCTGCGACGAAGGCGTGGATCGAAGTTGTTAGCTGGCTGGTCAGGTAGGCGGCGGGCAGTGAGGCCAGGTTAGTGATCACCAGAAAGGGTGCAATGCTGCTGGCTTGTATGCGGCCCAGACGCAACTGGTTGAACACCGAGAAGGGCAACGCCGCCAGCGACATGAACGAGACCACGAACAGGATGCTTCGAGTCTCCCCGGCAGTCGCTTGCGTGTGCAGGATCCCGTCGACATCCATCGTCGAGATGGCCACGAGCAGCAGCACAAGCAGCGTGAACGCCACCCAGGCTGCCTTGCGGACCGCCGCGTATACGCAGAGCTCCGCAGCCTTGCCATGGCGGCTCCGGGCCGCTACGTTGAAAGCGGTGTTGACCATCCCCAGGTCCAGTGCGGTGGCGATGGTCGCCACCGACGCGCAAGTCATCCACAGGCCGTAGTTGTCGCGGCCGACCGACGTCATCGCGATCGGGACGATGCCCAGCTGCGCCACGATCGAGGAGGCCCTGATGAGCAGATTCGCAACGGTGTTGGACAGGAGCATGATTGTGGAACGGCGTCTGCGGAGCCCTGCGGGCGGTGGCGGACCGTCCGAGAGAAGGCACCGGCGTGGTCGATCAGGAAGCGCCTCGCGGCGTCCGATTCGCCGCAGTCCCGGACATCCAGCGGAGCCTGCGTCGCTCGAAATCCGGCTGCGAGGACACGACACGCCAACGCTCACGCAGCACCACAAACATCGCAAGTAGGAAGAACGCGGCGGCCGTCGTCGAGATCGCGATGACCGAGCGCACCGGCTTGGTCTTGCGATCCGGCGGAGCCGCCCGGTCCACGACTTGGATCAGACCTCCCTCTCGACTCTCGTCCAACTTGGCTAGCTCATATTGCCGGGCGAAGAGGTCGAACAGCGTTTCTTGGTATTTGTACTCGCGATACTTGCTCACGTAGTCGGGTCTTTCCGACGCGGGGGCGCTCACTTCCACTTTCGCGAGCTGCGCACGCAGGCTGGCGAGGGTGGCCAGTTGGCGCTGGACTTCAGGGGCTGTATCGGTCAAGGTCTTTCGCAGGACTTCCAGGCGTACCTCGGCGGTCGTGACCCCTGCCCGGAGGGTCGCGTAGCCCTCGGCGGCGGCCTTGGGCTCGGCCTTCAAGGCGCTGGCGTTGAAACCGCTCGCCCCGAGCGTCTGCTGCGCTGCCTGTAGGCGATCCCGTGTCGCGTGAAGCTGACCCTCAAAGAATGCCCTGCGCTGCTGCGCTTCTGTTAACGCGAGCCTGCCGGTTAGCGAGCGCAGCTCCTCCACATACCGGTTCGCCATGTCGGCGGCGCGGACCGGTTCCTCGTCGTCGACTTCCACGCTGATGAGACCATCGCGCTTGCCGGCGGCAATCCTCACGTGCTGGGCGAGCGCCTTGCGAGCTTGACTAACGTACTTCGCGTTGTAGACGTCCATCAGCTTGAACTGCTCGATGATCCGGTCAGTCACCGAAACACTTTCCATCAGTGAGACGTATTGGTCCGCCGGGTTCTTAAGGCCCGTGGCCGCTGCAGCCAAGCCAGAGAGACCGCCCAACGAAGCCAGAGCCGCGGTTGCATTCGATTGCTGCTGTTGAGGCGTGAGAAACGAGGTTCTGGCCGTAAATGTAGGCTTTACGATGTAGCTTCCGCCTCCGGCAATCGCACCAGCAATGAAGGCGCCGCCCAGAATCAGCCTCCAGTGCCGAAGGCAGAGGAAAATGATGTCAAGAGGCGCAAGGCCCCCGCCAATTTGAGACTCGACGTAAGTCGTAGGTTCTGCTGCCATCGCTTCGCCAAGGTCAACGCCGGCTTCCTTAGCGGCAGCCGCGTGCGGTTTGTTTCCATCCAACGTTTGCTGCATGACCGGACTTAGTTCTTGATCGTCTTCAAGGCAGCTGCACCGAGGCCGAACTGATAGAGGATCTGCGTCCAGTCCTTCGCTTCCTGCATGAAGGTGGTCTTGTTCAGTTCCTCTGGCACGAACACCGTGTCACCCGGCAAGGCTGCCAGATTGGGCAGTCCACTGCCGCCGATCCAGCCGCTGCTCGACTGCCTGGCGCTAATGACACTGCCGTTGGCGCGCAGCACGAAAACGCTGGCCGTATCGGCGCCGCGGGTCGGGCCGCCCGCCAGCTTGACGATGTCGTCGATCGAGTTGCCCGACTTGAGCAGATAGCTCCCGCCATTGAAGACACTGCCGAACACGCCCACGGTATTGGGGCGCGCAGGGATGTAGAGCCGGTCGCCGTCCTCGACGGGCAGCGTCGGGACGTCGCGCGATCCATCGGTCAGGTCCAGCACGACGCGGCCCGTCGGACGAACGGCCCGCAGGCGTTCTATCAGCCGGGTCGTCCCCGCCTGCTTCTGCACGGCAGCGGCAGCGTCTTCCGCATTGCTGACCTTTTGCGTCGAGGTGCTGCGGGTGAAGTCCGTTTCGAGGTCCCGCAAGGCCCGGTCGTATTGAGCCTCCTGCATTCTGCGCACGCTCTCTCGCGAAAGATCGGTACCAAACAGGTAGGCCTGCGGGGTCAGGTCGCCCGCTGCCTTCACCGCATCTGCCAGCGTGCTTGTCGGCGGCAGCACGTAGTCGCCGGGTCGCGCCACTTCGCCTTCCACACGAATGCGCTTGTACTGCTTCGCCTGTGGCAGCGTCGCGGCCACGCTATTGAAGGCACGCAACACGTCGCCGTTGGTGACGTGCTGGCCGCCATCCTGTGGCAGTGCCAGTTCCACAACGCGCCGATCATTGCGCTCGCTGAGGCGCTCAATGGCCACGCGGCTGGTGTCCGCTACCGTTGATAGGCCACCCACATAAGCGATCGCGTCGTTGACAGTCTCATTGCCCTTCAACTCCACGATGGCAGGTCGGTTGATGCTGCCGATCAGAGCGACCTGGGGACCGATCGGTCCGACGTAGAGCACGTCATCGGCCTGCAACGGCAGGTCACCCTTCTTGTCACCCTTGACAAGCAGGTCGTACAGGTCGAAGTGACCCACCACCTGGCCGTTGCGGCGCAATTCGATGTTGCGGAAGCTCCCCGCAGCGGAGGGTCCGCCTGACTGAACGAGGCCGGTCATGACAGTGGCCAAACTGCTGACGCTGTAAGCGCCGGGCTTGGATACAAAACCCGTCACGTAGTAGCGAATGCTCCGCAGCCGACCCAGCGTGGCGCTTAGCTGAAAGTTCTTGAACACTTGGCCGACGCGCCGTGTCAGCAGTTCATTCAGATCGGCGTGGCGTATGCCGGTGACCACCACCGGACCGACGCGAGGAATGACTATGCGGCCGGACCGGTCGACTGTTAGACGCAAATCCGCATCCACCGAGCCCCACAGTGTGAGCTGAATTTCGTCGCCGAGGCCAACCACATAGTCGGCGGGCACTTGGCGGTTGGCCTCGAGCGATGCAATGCTGCGGACTGGGAGCATGAGATCGCTGCCGAGACGCTGGACGGGAAGGCCCGCCAGCGCGCTGGCATAGGTTTCGAACTCGCTAGGAGGGGAATCCTTGGCACTCGCGCCGCGCTGCCTCCCGTCGGCGAAACTTTCGTCACCGGTGTTGGTCCGACTCGATTCGTCCACAGCGCCCTGCCCGCGCTGCGGCTCTCTTCCGAGGTGGATGGGGCCCGATGTGCTCTCGTTCTGGTTCTGGTTGTCGCTATCGGTCGCCATTGCCGGCGCTGCGACGACTGACGTTACGCAGGCGAGTAGGGCGGTCGCCAAGGGGACTGAGAAGGGATGCCAGCGCAAGGGATTTACCGGTAGGTTGATCAGAAAACGGCCCGTCATGAGGGGCGGGCCTTCTCGAAGGTGGCGGATTCTAGAGGGCGCTCGTTTGGTGCTCTGCAACAGTCGGATCATTAAACTCGCCGTTAATGCTCTATCTCCTCGTGTCATTCTTCGTCGCTGCGGTGGTGACGCTGCTCGTCATCCACTCCTCTCGCAGCCACGCGCACCTATCTGCGGACGCCGACCTCTCCGGTCCGCAGAAATTCCACGCCACACCGGTTCCGCGGATCGGTGGCATGGGAATGTTCACGGGCCTGGCCTGCTGTGTCGGAGTCGCCGCCTTCGCCAAGCACCCGGACTGGAAATTCGGTGCCCTCTTGGTGGTCTGTGGTCTGCCGGCCTTCCTGGCCGGACTGATCGAGGACCTGACGAAGCGTGTTTCGCCGGCCAAGCGCCTGGTGGCCACCGCGGCGTCCGCAGCGCTGGGCATCTGGCTGCTTGGGGGCACCATCACCCGCACAGATATCCCTGGGCTTGACCTTGTCGTTGCGACGACCGCCGGTGCGTGGATCGCCACGGTCTTCACCGTGGCCGGCGTGGCCAATTCAGTCAACATCATCGACGGCTTCAACGGCCTGTCGTCGATGTGCGTCAGCCTGATGCTGCTGGTTTTCGCTTATGTCGCCTACCAGGTAGGAGACATGTCCCTGGCGTTGTGGGCCCTGGCCGGTGTCGGTGCCGCGCTCGGCTTTTTTGTCTGGAATTTCCCGGGTGGCTTGATCTTCCTCGGCGACGGCGGCGCCTACTTCCTGGGCTTCTATCTTGCCGAGATCGGCATCCTGCTGATCGCCCGCAACCCCGAGGTGTCGCCCCTCTTCCCGCTGATGGTCTGCATCTACCCCGTCTTCGAGACCCTGTTCTCGATGTACCGCCGCAAGGTCATCCGCGCCGTGCCGACCGGGCTGCCTGACGGCATTCATTTGCATTCGCTGATCTATCGCCGCCTGATGCGCTGGGCCATCGGCGCTCGCGATGCACGTGCCATGACCCGCCGCAACTCGATGACGGCGCCCTACCTGTGGATGCTTTGCGTGTCTTCGCTGGTGCCGGCCCTGGTGTTTTGGGACTCAACCCCCATGATCGTCGCGTGCATGGCGCTGTTCGGCCTGACCTATGTGGCGCTGTACCGACGCATCGTCCGCTTCAAAACCCCCAAATGGCTGGTCGTGAACCGCTGAAAAGCCCAAAAAGGGCTTGCCAGCGATAATCGCTGGATATGAGTGAAAACGCCCTACCGTCCGCACAGCCCGATATCGCGGACATCGAGGAGGCCGCCCCGGCCCGCTTCGACACCCTTCCCCTCGACCCCAAGCTCATTCGCGCGGTCGCCGATTCGGGCTACCTGACGATGACGCCCATCCAGGCCAAGGCGATCCCGATCGTGCTGGCCGGCAAGGACGTCATGGGTGCGGCGCAAACGGGCACGGGCAAGACCGCGGCCTTCTCGATCCCTTTGCTGCAGCGCATGCTCAAGCACGAGAACCCGAGCGTGTCGCCCGCCCGCCACCCGGTGCGAGCCCTCGTGCTGGCGCCGACGCGCGAGCTGGCCGACCAGGTCGCCGAGAACGTCAAGAAGTACGCCAAGCACACGCACCTGCGCTCCACGGTGGTCTTCGGCGGCATCGACATGAAGCCGCAGACAGCCACGCTGAAGGCGGGTGTCGAGGTGCTGATCGCGACGCCGGGCCGGCTGTTGGACCACATCGAGGCCAAGAACTGCGTGCTCAACCAGGTCGAGTACGTCGTGCTCGACGAGGCCGACCGCATGCTGGACATCGGCTTCCTGCCGGACCTGCAGCGCATCCTCAGCTTCCTGCCCAAGACGCGCCAGACGCTGCTGTTCTCGGCGACCTTCTCGCCCGAGATCAAGCGGCTCGCGCAAAGCTATCTGCAGGACCCGATCTTGGTCGAGACGGCGCGCCCCAACCAGACCGCGTCGACCGTCGAGCAGCGCTTCATCAGCGTCACCGACGACGACAAGCGGGCCGTGGTCAAGCAGATCCTGAAGGAGCGCTCGCTCAGCCAGGCCATCGTCTTCGTGAACTCCAAGCTGGGTGCTGCGCGCCTGGCACGCTCGTTCGAGCGCGACGGCCTGCGCACCGCGGCGCTGCACGGCGACAAGTCGCAGGACGAGCGCCTCAAGTCGTTGGACGCCTTCAAGCGCGGCGAAGTCGATCTGCTCGTGGCGACCGACGTGGCCGCGCGGGGCCTGGACATCGCCGACCTGCCGGCCGTCTTCAATTTCGACGTGCCTTTCAACGCCGAGGACTACGTCCACCGCATCGGCCGTACCGGTCGCGCAGGGGCATCGGGCCTGGCCGTCACGCTGGTCGCCAAGTCCGATGCGCGCCTGGTGGCGGACATCGAGAAGCTGATCAAGCGCAAGATCGATCTGGACCCCTTTGAGCTGCAGGACAGCCGCCCGCCGCGCTTTGAGCGGCATCGCCAGGAAGACGATGAGGCGCCCGCGGCAGTGGCGGCCGTCCGGCCCGCGCCGCGTGCACCGTTCCGCCCGCCCGCGCCGCCCAAGGACCCGTTCTTCGACAAGCCCTACGAATCCAGCGCCAGCGGCGAGCCGCCGGCCTGGGAGAAGACCAAAGCCGGTGCGTCACCGGCCAAGGGCTTGTCCAGCTACATCAAGCCCAAGAAGCAGGTCGCCGCGCTGTTCGGCGCCAAGCGCTCGCCGGCGCCGGCAGAGTCCTAAGCCAGGATGGAGAAGACCGCAGGGATGCGGTCGGGGAGGGTGGTGCGGTTGGACCGCCAATCCGCCACCGTGGCGGTCTGCGTCCAGCCTCCCGGCAGCGTCAGCCCGACGCTGATGGACAGCCGGGTCCCCGGCTTCAACGCCGACAGCAGTGCCTGACGCAGCGGCTCGTTGCGGTAGGGTGTCTCGATCAGCAACTGGGTCTGCTGCTGGCGTGCCGACAGCGTCTCCAGCTCGCGGATGCGCGCCGTACGGGCAGCGGCGTCTACCGGCAGGTAGCCGACGAAGGCGAAGCTCTGGCCATTGAGCCCGCTGGCCGCCAGCGCCAGCAGCAGGGAACTGGGCCCCGCCAGCGGCGCGACTTCGATGCCGGCCTCATGCGCCAACGCCACCAGCCGCGCGCCGGGGTCGGCCACGGCAGGCAGGCCGGCTTCCGAGATCAGGCCCAGATCGTGCCCCGCCAGTGCCGGGTCCAGCAGCGCAAGCCACGCGACCCCGTCATCGCCGCCGCCCCTGCCGCCCTTGGGTGGACGCGGCAGCTCGGCGATCTGCATGGCCTGCAGCGGCTGGGCCAGCGGCACGATCGCGTCGACGCGCTTGAGCAGCGATCGCGTTGTCTTTGCGTTTTCCGCCGCCCAGTGCGTCAGGCGCGCCGCCGTTTCGATGACGCGCTGCGGCAGCACCTCGCGCAGGTCCAGCGAATCGTCCACGCCGAAGTCCAGCGTGTTGGGCATCAGGATCAGTTTTCCAGGTGTCATGCGAGGGGGTCCAGGCCGGCGCGGCGCAGCAGCGCGCAGGTGCGGATCAGCGGCAGGCCGATCAACGCGGTCGGGTCGTCGGATTCGACGGCGTCCAGCAGCGCCACGCCCAGGCTCTCGACCTTGGCGCTGCCGGCGCAGTCATAAGGCTTGTCGGCGCGCAAATAGGCTTCGATCGCCGCATCGCTCAGCGCACGAAACCGCACGCGCACTTCGGCGCGCTCGATGACCGCCAGGCCAGGCGCGACGACGGCCACGGCAGTCTGAAAAACCACCTGCCGCCCGCTCATGCGCCGCAACTGTTCGACCGCCCGCTCATGCGTGCCCGGCTTGCCGATGGCTTCCCCGTCCAGGTCGGCCACCTGGTCTGAGCCGATGACGACGGCGCCCGGGTGCCTGGCGGCCACGGCGCGTGCCTTGGCCAGTGCCAGCCGTTCGGCCAGCGCCGCTGGCGTCTCGGCGAGGAGGGCGGTTTCGTCGACCTCGGGTGCCACGGCCTCGAAGGGCAGGCGCAACCGGCTGAGCAGTTCGCGCCGATAGGGCGACGTTGAAGCGAGGATCAGGGCGGGCATGAGCAGATTCTCGCCCGCCACTCGCGTCAAGGCGGAACGTCCGGTCACAAAGCTATGTTGGCTGAGGAGCCGACCTTGATGGTTCCCATCGAGTGAGTCAAAACCAGACCTCTGGGCAACGGCCTCAGCTGGGTGCGTCAATACATCCGTTAATTGATTTTTTACCGGAGAGAGCGCCATGGGTTTGCGCGCAAGCGACGTGATGCTCGTCAGCGAGGCGTGGGCTCGGCTCACAGAATTGGCCGAGGACGTGGTGAGCCGCGGCACTGAAAAGTTGCTGACCAAGAACGGTGCCAGCTATGTGGCGCTGGTCGACGCCCGCGAGCTGGACTACTACCACGCGCTCGAGGCCGAACATGCTGGCTTGGTGCTTGTTCAAGGCGCTCTTGAGGGTCTGGAAGATCTGGCTGCTGGTCGTGTGCTGGACAAGGATAAGCTCGACCGAGCCCTGACGGTTGCTCCGCCCGGCCTCGAATGAAGGCCTGAGCCAACGTGGCGCTACTGGTCAATGCGCGCATCCAGGCCGCGCAGTCTTTCGTCCGCAACGTTCGGTCGCATAGGAAGTCATGTATGAGCTGGACAGCGGCCGCGCCGAGACACGATACGGTGCGTTGCTCGCCTGCAGCCGGGCGTCCCGCCCGTTTCCTCGATGCGCACTTGGCCCGGGGGCGGGGCATGGCAGCCCGCGCCATAACCCTTGCTGCAGCGCACGGCGTGCCTAAATTGCGCGAGCTGGTCGTCAAGCCGTATGTCCTGCTCTACGCATACGGCAACGACCGTGTGGTGCTCCTGGCCCTTAAGCACGACCGCCAACTGGTATTGCAGCTTGAGTAGCGGCGAGCCGGCGAATCCTGCGGCAGTTCTGGCTTGAGGGCGAGGGCGCCTTGCTCGGCAACACTGGTTGGTGGAATCCGGCCGTTCGCCAAGGCCATGAGCACAGGCGCGCCAGCGCTTCGAGAGTCCGCCAAAGGCTACGAGATTTGCCCGACGCCTCGACGAGTACCGGAACCGGCAACGCAAGCTTGTCAACGACCTCTTTCAGCGGTGCGCGCGCCTCGCCTCCCGGGGTAGAAGCGCTCAACTTGTCCACCGCATTCGATTGGCGGTTGACGATCCGCCCAATTCAGCTCGACTGACGGGCGCGCAGCGGGATGCCAGCTGCAACAAAATGCAACATCTACTAAACCACAGGCCAGCCACCAGGACAACGCTTCAAGAGGGCTGAGGGCCTCGGGCAAGCGCCGGGGGGTCGAGCCCGGCGGCGCGAGACGCGCTGAACGAGATCCAGCAGGGAGCGAGATATGGTGGCAGTGGTGACGGGTGGTGGCCTGGGGTTGAACCTGGGCTCGGGGTCGGTGCTGGGAGGCGCCGGGGTGGGCGGCGCGGCGGCGTTCGGGCGCCAGAGCGACCGGGTCTACGTCAACGCCGCCAGCGGCAATCTGGTCGTGCAGACTCGCGACGAGCTGCTCGCCGGGCGCGGCCCCGACGCGGCGGGCCTGCGCACCTACAACTCCTTGGGTGCCTTCACCGACGACAACGGCGACAACTGGCAGCCGGGCCTCACCCGCAAGGTCTGGCTCAGCGGCGGCTCGGTCAACGCCTCCGGCTCGGCGGCCACGCGCCGTGACGAAGACGGCAGCGAAGCCCTCTTCAGCTGGGACGCCGGACGCAGCCGCTACATCAGCACCGACGGCAGCGGTGCCTACGACAGCCTCAGCTACGACACGGGCAGCGGCAA
>JAEKLF010000187.1 GCA_019509985.1 Burkholderiales bacterium
ACCAGAAAGATTTCCTGCAGCAGCAACTGGAGGCTGCCCCGCGTGAGCGGGGATGGACCCTGGACGGCCGGCGACAAGAAGCCGGGCGACATGGCTGCCCCGCGTGAGCGGGGATGGACCTCGTTGCCGCAGCGATCCATCACGGCCTCAAACGGCTGCCCCGCGTGAGCGGGGATGGACCCTACGTGCTGCGGTCGCACCCGTGGAACTGCTGGGCTGCCCCGCGTGAGCGGGGATGGACCCTGGCTCAAACCTTAACCAGAAGACCCCATGACGGCTGCCCTGCCCCGCGTGAGCGGGGATGGACCCGGGTCGTTCGCACCGCCGGGCGCCGAGTTCTCGGCTGCCCCGCGTGAGCGGGGATGGACCCGAATCAAGGATGCTCATCGGTCGTCAGCTCAGGGCTGCCCCGCGTGAGCGGGGATGGACCCACGCGCTTGGGCTCGACGTTGCCGAGCTTCTCGGCTGCCCCGCGTGAGCGGGGATGGACCCTCGGGGCGCGCCCCGGCGACGTCTATTGGTTCGGCTGCCCCGCGTGAGCGGGGATGGACCCTCCCATTCCGACAGCCCCTGGACCAAGCTGTCGGCTGCCCCGCGTGAGCGGGGATGGACCCGCGACACACAGCATGGAAAATGCTCGCGTAGCGGCTGCCCCGCGTGAGCGGGGATGGACCGCCGCCGGTGTTGCTGGGTCATCCACGGGCGCAGGCTGCCCCGCGTGAGCGGGGATGGACCCCAATCCAGATCAGGGCGCCACTGCGGGCCAGCGGCTGCCCCGCGTGAGCGGGGATGGACCCGCGGGCCGCGGGGCGGGGTCTGACACGGTGCAGGCTGCCCCGCGTGAGCGGGGATGGACCTCGAAGACCGTGCCTTGCGCAGCGCGGATCTCCGGCTGCCCCGCGTGAGCGGGGATGGACCCTCGCGCCAGACGCCCGGAGCCGTGGCGCCATCGGCTGCCCCGCGTGAGCGGGGATGGACCCGGCGCCATGATGGCCGTTGGAGAGATGGAAGCGGCTGCCCCGCGTGAGCGGGGATGGACCCCGGCCCGGACGGTGAAGACCTGCGCACGCAGAGGCTGCCCCGCGTGAGCGGGGATGGACCCTGGCCCGAACGCCGCGCTCAAAGGTCTCGCCAGGCTGCCCCGCGTGAGCGGGGATGGACCCGCCATCGCCGGCTATGAGATCGTCTTCGGCCAGGCTGCCCCGCGTGAGCGGGGATGGACCCCGCCGAGCGCGTGCTTCGCGTGAGAGCCGAGAGGCTGCCCCGCGTGAGCGGGGATGGACCCAGAAGCGCGAGCGCCAGCTGTGGGGCGAGTGGGGCTGCCCCGCGTGAGCGGGGATGGACCCGAGATCGGCACGAGTGTCAGCCATGGCTTGATGGCTGCCCCGCGTGAGCGGGGATGGACCCACTGGCCTGCTCAAGGCCATGCGCGAGTACTTGGCTGCCCCGCGTGGGCGGGGATGGACCCCTGGTACATGGTCTGCTCGACGGCAATGCATCGGCTGCCCCGCGTGAGCGGGGATGGACCCATGAAGGTGTCCGCGATCGCGTGGAATACGCAATCGGTACGCTGGCGTGTACGCGGCCCTGGCATGGATTCGTATGCAGCCCGAGCTGCTTCAATCTCAGCCCAGAAGTCCGACGCGCTGGCCTCGCCCTCGACAGGTGTGCGCTGACGAGCGCTAGCTAGGCCGCACTTGTCGACAGTCAACCTGCAGCCGCTGGGTGCCGCGAGCTGGAGTGGTCAACGCCGAAAACGGGGCGCCCACAAAAGTTCCGATGCAAGACCTCCTACCGAGCACGTACGGTCAGCGCAGGCGTCACATCGGCGCGCGACATCCCCGTATCTCGCTTCTGAACAGTCGGGATGCGCTCCAGCATTTCAGCAATGCCCATAGCCAGCCGCATGTCCCCGCCTTCCGGCGCACTCTCAAGCGCATTTTTAAGGTGGCTCCAAGCTTCTGCGGCGGAGGCACGACTGGCCAAGCTGCGCGGACTCGACTTCGTGCGTGAGAAGTTGCGCCGCAACCGCCCCGACTCGCGAGCCTTGGTTTGCCAGATGGCGTCATAGTTGCGAACAGCGCCTCGCGTGGCCTGCCTGGTCGCCTCGGCATCAATGCCAAGCTCGCGCAACTTCTGGGCGAACGTCTCGCGCCATCGGTGCAGATCCGTTTTCCTCGGGTTCAGCCGTCGCCCGTCACGCCCCTCGGCCCGGACGCTGAGGTGGACATGCGGGTTGGCCTGGTGGTCGTGCAGCACCATGACGTACTTGTGCTCGGCCAGCTCCACCAGAGCGAACTCCCGCGCCGCCCGTTGCACCGCCAACGGATCG
>JAEKLF010000188.1 GCA_019509985.1 Burkholderiales bacterium
ATGCGCCCACCTGCGCCGTCATGTGGGCCATGTACGCCGACGCGGCCGACTACTCCGAATGGCAGACCGGTCGGCGCTTCACCGGCATGGTGTTCGCGACCATCGGCTTCTCGCTGAAGGCCGGCCTGGCGCTGGGCTCTGCCAGCCTGCTGTGGCTGCTGGCCGGCTTCTTCAACTACGACACGCAGCTGCCCGGCGCCGCCAACGCCATCGAGGGCTACCGCTTCGCGTCGAGCTTCGTCGTCGGCGCGCTGTTCGCCGCCTGCACGCTGTGCCTGGTCGCCAACAAGCTGAACAAGCAGACCACCTTGCGCATGTCCGACGAGCTGGCCCAGCGCCGTCTGAAGGCTTCCAACCCCTCCGCCAGCGACCCGGCGGCACCCGGCGCCGTGCCGGCCGCCGCCTGACCCACCCTCCCTCATTCCCGCAGTAAGGACCCTTGCCATGAGCACCGCCTATTCCGACCTCCCCACCGTCCAGTACGAAGGCCCCCAATCCACCAACCCGCTGGCCTACCACTGGTATGACGCCAAGCGCGTCGTCCTTGGTAAGACGCTGGCCGAGCACCTGCGCCCGGCCGTCTGCTACTGGCACAACTTCTGCTGGAAGGGCGAGGACGTCTTCGGCTTGGGCCAGACCGTGTTCCAGCGCTCGTGGTTTGCCGAGAGCGACCCGGTCAAGGCCGCGCAGATGAAGCTGGATGCCGCCTTCGACTTCTTCGCCAGGCTGGGCCTGCCCTACTGGTGCTTCCATGACCGCGACGTGGCCCCCGAGGGGGCGACGCTGGCCGAGTCCAACCGCATCCTCGACGGCCTGCTCGAAGCCGCCGCCCGCAAGATGCAGGACGGCAAGGTCGGCCTGCTGTGGGGTACCGCCAACCTGTTCTCCAACGGCCGCTACATGAGCGGCGCGGCCACCAACCCCGACCCCGAGGTCTTCGCCTACGCCGCAGCGCAAGTGAAGCATGTGCTGGAGTGGACCCACCGCCTGGGCGGCGAGAACTACGTGCTGTGGGGTGGCCGCGAGGGCTACGAGACGCTGCTGAACACCGACCTGAAGCGCGAGCTGGCGCAGTACGGCCGCTTCCTGTCGGCCGTCGTCGAGCACAAGCACAAGATCGGCTTCAAGGGCGCCATCCTCATCGAGCCCAAGCCGCAGGAGCCCAAGCGCCACGGTCTACGGCTTCCTGAAGACCTATGGCCTGGAGAACGAGGTCAAGGTCAACCTGGAGGTCAACCACGCGACGCTCGCCGGCCACAGCTTCGAGCATGAGGTGGCCACCGCCTGCGCGCTGGGCATCTTCGGCTCCATCGACGCCAACCGCGGCGACGAGCAGCTGGGCTGGGACACCGACCAGTTCCCCAACAATCATGCGGCCCTGGTGCCGGCCATGCTGGAGATCATCCGCGCCGGCGGCTTCACGACCGGCGGCACCAACTTCGACGCCAAGGTGCGCCGCCAGTCCATCGACCCGACCGACCAGCTCGAGGGCCACATACGGCGAGCTGGGCCAGAAGATCCAGGCCGGCGCTAGCCTGGATGATTTGGCGGCCGTCGTGCACGCGCAGGGCATTTCGCCTCAGCCGCGTTCGGGTCGCCAGGAACGCCTCGAGAACGTCGTCAACAACTTCGTCTAGAGACTGTTGACCCCTCGCCCAGTCGTACCTCGCTGAACGCGGGTGCGTCTGGTCGATCCCCCGAGGGGATGGCGATGCTCGCGGGGCCTGCCCCGCTCGTACATCGCCCAAAGCGGGCCGGCTTGGGAGCGGCCCGGCGCTCGGCCCGCAAACGCAATACAGAACTCAACACACCATGTTCCTCGGCATCGACCTCGGCACTTCCGAGCTGAAGCTGCTGCTGCTCGACGAGCAGCACCGCATCGTCGCGACCACCGGCGTGGCGCTCACCGTGCAGCGGCCGCGGCCGCTGTGGAGCGAGCAGAACCCGGCCGACTGGTGGGCGGCGCTCGACGCCGGCATGGCGAAGCTGAAAGCGGAGCACGGCGCCGCACTTGCCGCGGTGCGTGGTATCGGCCTGTCGGGACAGATGCATGGTGCCGTCACGCTGGACGCGGCCGACCGCGTGCTGCGGCCGGCGATCCTGTGGAACGACGGCCGGGCTGGCGCGCAATGTGCCGAGATGATGGCCGCCTGCCCCGAGCTGCCGGCCATCACCGGCAACCTGGCGATGCCGGGCTTCACGGCGCCCAAGCTCGCGTGGATGCGCCAGCACGAGCCGGAGCTGTTCCGCCAGGTGCGCCAGGTGCTGCTGCCCAAGGACTGGCTGCGCCTGCAGCTCAGCGGCTCGCACGTCAGCGAGATGAGCGACGCCGCCGGCACGCTGTGGCTGGACGTCGCACGCCGCCGCTGGTCGCCCGAAGCGCTGGCGCTGACGGGGCTCGATGAGAGCCACATGCCTCGCCTCGTCGAAGGCAGCGAACCCAGCGCCGGACTCAAGCACGACCTGGCCGAGCGCTGGGGCCTGCGCGCCGGCATCCCGATCGCCGGCGGCGGTGGCGATAACGCGGCCAGCGCCGTCGGCATGGGCGTCGTCAAACCCGGCCAGGGCTTCCTGTCGCTGGGCACCTCGGGCGTCATCTTCCTGTGCAACGAGCGCTTCAGCCCCAACCCCGCGCGGGCCGTCCATGCCTTCTGCCATGCGCTGCCGAACACCTGGCACCAGATGAGCGTCATGCTCAGCGCGGCCAGCGCGCTGCGCTGGGTCACGCAATTGCTGGGCGAGCCCGGCGAGGCCGAGCTGATCGCCAAGGTCGCCCGACTCTCGCCAGCGCAACGCGAACACGCGCCGCTCTTCCTGCCCTACCTGAGCGGCGAGCGCACGCCGCACAACAACGCCAACGCCCAGGGCGTGTTCTTCGGCCTGACGCACGAGCATGACGCGGCGGCCTTGGGCTATGCCGTGCTGGAAGGCGTGGGCTTCGGCCTGCTGGATGGCTGGCAAGCGCTGCAGGCGGGCGGCGGCGCGGCGCAGTCCCTCTGGCTGGTCGGCGGCGGTGCGCGTAGCGCGTGGTGGGCCAGGCTGCTCGCGTCGCTGCTGAACACCCGTCTCGTCAACGGCGTCGGTGCCGAAGCCGGCGGCGCTCTGGGCGCGGCCCGCCTGGCCTGGCTCGCTTGCGGCGGCACGATCGATGACGTCTGCCGCACGCCCGACATCGCCCGCGTCGCAGAACCCGATCCGGGACTGGCTGCGGGGCTGCAGCCGCGTCACGCCCGCTTCCAGCGCCTCTACGACACGCTGCGCGGCGAGTTCAGCTGAGTCGAATCACGCGTAGCGCGCAACCACCATGCACACCGCGGTGACGGCGAGCAGGCCGGCCGCCACGCGCTGGCTGATGACCACCGGGCCTTGCGATGTCGCGCGGCGCGCCATCACCGCCGCGACCACCTGAATCGCACCCGCGAGTAGCGCGAAGGCGGCGCCAGCCATCCGCACCTGCTGCATGCGCGTGACCGTGTCGCCATGCATGGCCTGGCCCAGGTAGCCGCCACTCAGAACCGCGATCAGCGCCGCGCCGAGCTGCGGCGCGCGCAGGCGCTCGATGCCGGCGCCCCCGGAGCGCGCGAGCGC
>JAEKLF010000101.1 GCA_019509985.1 Burkholderiales bacterium
CCCTCAGTTCGGGCGGCGCTTGGACGTCTCGTTGCCGATGACGCCACCGGCCGCGGCGCCCACGGCAGCGCCGGTCGTCGAACCGGTCAGCGCGCCGCCGACGACGGCACCGGCCGTCGCGCCGAGCACGGTGTTGCGGTCCTTGCGCGACATGTCGGCGCAGCCCGTCAGGGCCAGTGTGGCGGCCGCGGTGACGGCCAGCACGGTCAGGCGCAGCGCGCTGGTGCCGGTCGTCGTGGAAGTGGTGTGTTGGGTACTCATGATCGCGTCCTTTCAGGAAGCTGATGTGTGACTCAACTGTGGACGCCGGGCGGGTTTGCCGGCACCAGCCAGCGGGCCGCTGAAAAGTCGGACGAGACCTACCTCCGAAAAGCAAAGAGCCACCCGAAGGTGGCTCTCGTCGAAGCGCCTGAGGATTCAGGCTGTGCGGGCTCAGGCCGGCTTGCTGCTCAGGCATTCCTTCATGAAGGCCTTGCGTTCGTCGCCCTTCTTGCCCTTGGCGTCGACGTTGCAGGACTTCATCTTGTCCTGCTGCGTGGCGGACGCGGCGGGGGCCGCAGACGCGGCCGGTGCGGCGGACAGGCATTCCTTCATGAAGGCCTTGCGCTCATCGCCCTTCTTGCCCTTGGCCTCGACGTTGCAGGACTTCATCTTGTCCTGCTGGGGCGTGGCCTGGGCACCAAAGGCGATGGCGGCACAAGCGATCAGGATGGCGAATCGTTTCATCGGTTACTCCTTCTTCCCTGAGGGGTGGTGGGCGACCGATTCAAGCATGCGGCCGCGGCACTGCCAAGCCGTGTTTCTTTGCCGTCACAAAATGCGCCGCGGGTGAGCCAGCGCCTCGTGCGCGGCATGCAGGCGGCGCACCAGCACGCGGATGAAACCGCGGTCGAAGCGGTGCTGGCACTCGGGGCTCAGCTGGCCGATGGACTCGGGCGTGAACGAGATCGTCGTGCACTCCTGGCTGACCTTGATGTCGGTGCTGTGGCGGCGCAGGTCGGGGTTGGGTGCCAGGTAGGCCATCTCGCCCACCGAGGTGCCCGTGCCCAGCGTGGCAACGAGGCGGCCATCGCGGAAGACCTCCACTTCGCCCTGGGCAATGATGTGGAAGTTGTTGCCCTCCTGGCCGCGCTTGAACAGCGGGTAGGCGACGGGATAGCGCTTCCAGCGCGCACGCCGCACGACCTCCCAGAGCTGCACGTCGCCGAAGTCCGCGAAGAACTCCAGCGAGCGCAGCAGGTTGAAGCGCTCCGAGTCGCGCACCTCGCCGAGCCGGTTCAGCGGCACCTGCTGGCCGGCGACCAGGGCCGACAAGGCTTGCGCGAAGCTGTCCCAGTCGGCGTAGCGATCGTGCGGATGCTTGGCCAGCGCGCGCAGCACGACGGCGTCCAGCGCCTCGGTCACGCCCTGGCGCTGGCCGACCAGCGGCAGCGGCGGCTGGTGGTAGATCTGGTGCATCAGCGCCATCTGGTGCGGTGCGTCGAAGGGCGGGCGGCCGCCGATCAGGTGGTAGAGCACGGCACCCAGCGCGTAGATGTCGGCACGGCAGTCCACGTCGCCGCCCTCGATCTGCTCCGGCGGCATATAGGCCAGCGAGCCGACGCGGTGGATCTGCGTCGCGTCGGCATTGAGGTTCAACGCCGAGCCGAAGTCGCTGACCTTGACGTCGACGACCTGACCGCCCCCGTCCAGCACGGCCAGCAGGTTGGCCGGCTTCACGTCGCGGTGGATCAGGCCCTGGCGGTAGACATAGCCCAGCGCCATCGCGCACTTGAAGCCCAGTTCGACGATCTGGTCCAGCGCCAGCAGGCGGTCGCTGCGGCAAAAGTGCTTCAGCGTGACGCCGGGCACGTACTCCATGACGAGGTAGGGCGCGGATTCTTCCGCCACCGCGTCGACGATGGCGACGACATTGGGATGGTGCAGCTGCCCGGCCAGCGCCGCCTCGGCGCTGAAGAAGCGGTTGCTGAAATCGCTGGACGGCGCGTCCGGCGGCGGCGCCCAGGCGCGCATGCGCTTGATGGCGACTTCCTGATTCTGGAAGGGGTCGCGCGCCAGGAAGACATCGCTGGTGGCCCCTTCGCCCAGGCGCTTGAGCACCTGGTAGCGGCCGATGTGGGCGGGCAGATCGTCGGCAGGTGCGGTCACGCGAGGCATGATACGGGCCGCCCATGGAGGTGCATCCCCCTTGTTCTCACACGTATTTCTCGGCACGCGTGACTTTGATCGCGCCCTGGCCTTCTACCGTCCGCTGCTCACCCTGCTGGGCGTGGCCGAGCGCTTCTGCGACCCCGCGCGGCCCTGGGCCGGCTGGCAGAGCAGCCCGGGGCCGCGACCACTGCTGCTGCTGGGCACGCCGTTCGAAGGCCAGCACGAGCCCGGCAACGGCCAGATGGTGGCGCTGCTGGCCACGAGCCGAGCCCAGGTGGATGCGGCTCACGCGCTGGCGCTGGCCCATGGCGGCCGCTGCGAAGGCCCGCCGGGCCTGCGCCCGGAGTACCACCCCAACTACTACGGCGCCTACTTTCGCGACCGCGACGGCAACAAGCTCTGTGTGGCCTGTCACGATGCGCCGGTGGCGTGAGCGGGGACGTCGGCGCAATGGCTGCGCCATGCGTTCTGTCTGCCTGAGGCCTGCCTCCTAAAATCCCCGCCATGATCCAAGCCAAGCAGGCATTGCTCGCCGCACTCGCCGAAGCCCTCCAAGAGATTGCCCCCGGCTCGAACGCCGTCGCCGCCTTCGAGTCTCCCAAGCAGGCCGCCCATGGCGACTTCGCCTGCACCGCCGCCATGCAGCTGGCCAAGCCGCTGAAGGCCAACCCGCGCGAACTGGCCACCCGCCTGATCGAAGCGCTGCAGGCCAAGCCCGCCTTCCAGGCGTGGGTGCAGGCGCTGGAGATCGCCGGCCCCGGCTTTATCAACATCCGTCTGAAGCCAGAAGCCAAGCAGGCCGTCGTGGGCGAGGTGCTGGCCGCGGGTGAGCACTTCGGGCACCGCCCGGCCACGGGCAAGCACGTCATGGTGGAGTTCGTGTCCGCCAACCCGACCGGCCCGCTGCACGTGGGCCACGCCCGCCAGGCGGCGCTGGGCGACGCGCTCTGCTCGGTCTTCCGCAGCCAGGGCCACGACGTGACCCGTGAGTTCTATTACAACGACGCTGGCGTGCAGATCGCCACGCTGGCCAACTCCACGCAGATGCGCCTGAAGGGCTTCAAGCCCGGTGACGCCGAATGGCCCGAGGCCGCCTACAACGGCGACTACATCCAGGATATTGCCGACGCCTTCCTGCGCAAGGAGACGGTGAGGGCCGACGACCGCGAGTTCACGGCCTCGGGCGACGTCAACGACCTCGACAGCATCCGCCAGTTCGCCGTGGCCTACCTGCGCCACGAGCAAGACCTGGACCTGCAGGCCTTCGGCCTGCAGTTCGACAGCTACTTCCTTGAAACGAGCGTCTACGCCGGCGGCCAGCTGGAGAAGGCGGTCGAGCGCATCGTCGCCAGCGGCAAGACGTATGAAGAAGGCGGCGCGCTGTGGTTCAAGTCCACCGACTACGGTGATGACAAGGACCGCGTCATGCGCAAGCGCGAAGGCGGCTACACCTACTTCGTGCCGGACGTGGCCTACCACGTCAACAAGTTCGAGCGCGGCTACACGCAGTGCATCAACATCCAGGGTACCGACCACCACGGCACCATCGCCCGCGTGCGCGGCGGCCTGCAGGCGCAAAACCTCGGCATTCCGCAGGGCTTCCCGGACTACGTGCTGAACAAGATGGTCACGGTGATGAAGGACGGCGAGGAGGTCAAGATCTCCAAGCGCGCCGGCTCCTACGTGACGCTGCGCGACCTGATCGACTGGACCAGCCGCGACGCGGTGCGCTTCTTCCTGATCAGCCGCAAGGCCGACACCGAATTCGTCTTCGACGTCGACCTGGCGCTGAAGGCCAACGACGAGAACCCGGTGTTCTACGTGCAGTACGCGCATGCGCGCATCTGCTCGGTGATCCGCAAATGGGGCGGTGACGTGGCAACGATTGCCGATGCCGACTTCAGCCTGCTCACCGCGCCGACCGAAGAAGCGCTGATGCTCAAGCTGGCCGCCTACCCCGACATGCTGGCCGGCGCGGCCGCCGGCATCGCGCCGCACGACGTGGCTTTCTACGCCCGCGAACTGGCCGGCACCTACCACTCCTACTACGGCGCCGAGCGCGTGCTGGACCAGGCGCCCGAACTCAGCCGCGCCCGCGTGGCCCTGCTGGCCGCCACGCGCCAGGTGCTGGCCAACGCCCTGGGCATGCTGGGCGTCAGCGCGCCCGAGCAGATGAACCGCGACATTCCTGAAACTTCGCCAACCTCGGACAGCGAATGACTGCATCTTCCAAACCCGCCGGCAACAAGAACCCCAAGGGGGGTCAGAAGGGCGGCTTCGTACTCGGCCTCATCGTCGGCCTGCTGGTCGGCCTGGCCGTCGCCCTGGGCGTGGCCCTCTACATCACCAAGGTGCCCATCCCCTTCGTGAACAAGGTGCCGCAGCGCACGGCCGAGCAGGACGCGGCCGAGGCCGAGCGCAACAAGAACTGGGATCCCAACGCACCGCTGGCCGGCAAGGCCGCCGCACGCAGTGCCAGCGGTGTCGTCAACGCGCCGTCGGTCGTGGCCGCGCCGCCGCCGCCCAGCACCACGGCCAGCACCGCGGCCGCCACGGCCACGGCAGCCGCCGCCACCGCGCTGCCGCCCCAGCAACCCAAGGCGGCCGCCAGGACGGAGACGCCCGCCGCCACGCCCGCATCCGCTGCCGCCACCGGCGCCGAGGCCTATGTCTATTTCGTGCAGGCCGGCGCCTTCACGCGGCCGGAAGAAGCCGAGGCCCAGAAGGCCAAGCTGGCCATCCAGGGCTTCACGGCCAAGGTCATGGAGCGCGAGCAGGCCGGCCGCACCGTCTACCGTGTGCGCCTGGGGCCGATGGACACACGCGACGAGGCCGAAGGCCTGCAACGCAAGATCGAAGGGGCTGGCTTCGAGGCCAATCTCGTTCGTGTACAACGCTGAAACCAGCACCACCTGAAGGATGCCTGACGCCATGAAGCGCCGCGATTTCTCCGCCCTGCTCGCCTCTGCACCGCTCGCCGGCACGGCCCTCGCCCAGGGCGGCCCCGTCGAAGGCCGCCAGTACCTCGTGCTGTCGCAAGCTCTGCCCACCACGCCGGGCAAGGTCGAGGTCGTCGAGTTCTTCTGGTACGGCTGCCCGCACTGCTATGCCTTCGAGCCCGCCATCGAGGCCTGGGCCAAGCAGCTGCCCGCCGACGTGGCTTTCCGCAAGGTGCACGTGGCCTTCCGCGCCAACGTCAAGATCCACCAGCGCATGTTCTATGCGCTGGAGGCCCTGGGCAAGGAAGCCGTCACCCGTCCGGCCATCTTCAACGCCATGCACCAGCAGGGCCTCGCGCTGGACGACGCCAAGAGCCAGGCCAAGTTCCTGAGCCCGCTGGGCATCGACCCGACCAAGTACCAGGAGGCCTACAACTCCTTCGGCGTGCAGACCAAGTGCACGCAGGCCGAGAAGCTGTCCGAGGCCTATCGCATCGAGGGCGTGCCCAGCATCGGCGTCGGCGGCCGCTTCCTGACTTCGCCCAGCCAGGCCGCCGCTGGTCAGCGCCTGTCCGAGCTCGAACTCGGCCAGAAGGCGCTGCAGATCGCCGACTTCCTGATCCAGCGCGCCCGCGCCAAGGCATGAAGCGCCGCGACGCCGCCCTCGCGCTGGCCGCGGCCGGCCTCTTGCCCACTGCAGCCTGGGCCCAGGGCGGGCCGGTGGAAGGCAAGCACTACGTCCGGCTCGGCCAGGGCCTGCCGAGCACGCCGGGCAAGATCGAGGTCATCGAGTTCTTCTTCTACCGCTGCCCGCACTGCGACGCCTTCGACCCGCTGCTGGAGGCCTGGGTGCAGCAGCTGCCGCCCGACGTGGTGTTCCGCCGTGTGCCGGTGGGCCAGCAGGCCGTGCTGAAGCTTCACCAGCGCATGTACTACGCGCTGGAGGCCATGGGCGCGCTGACGCCGGCCGTGCACAGCGGCATCTTCAATGCCTTCCACCGCCAGGGCGTGGACGCCAACGACGAGGCCGCCGTCGTGGCCCTCGTGGGCAAGCTGGGCGTGGACACCGCCAGGTTCAAGCAGACCTTTTCGTCCTTCGGCGTGCAGGCCAAGCTGGCCCAGGGCGCGAAGCTGGCGGAGCTTTCCGGCGCCGACAGCACGCCGGCGCTGGTCATCGCGGGGCGTTTTCGCACCGGCCCCGGCATGGGCAGCAATCCCAACCAGAGCGAAGCCGTGCAAGGTCAACAGACCCTTGCCGTCGCGGATTTCCTGATCAAGTTGTCGCGCGGGAAAGGCTGACGACGGCAGCGGACCCTAGAATGGCCTGCAACTTCCGTGCCGCCATGCCACAGCGTCTGCCCCTACTGATCGCCCTCGCCCTTGCCGCCGGCCCCGCGCTGGCGGAGAAGGCCGACCGGAACAAGCCGATGGTCTTCACGGCCGAGAAGCAGGGCCGGCTGGACGGCGTGAATCAGCGCACCGAGCTGCAGGGCAACGTCATCATCACCCAGGGCAGCCTGGTGCTGCGCGCCGAGAAGGTCGACGTGCGCGAGACCCGCGACGGCTATGTCCAGGCCTACGCCAGCGGCACGACGGGCCAGCCGGTCAGCTTCCACCAGGGGCGCGACACGCCCGGCGAGGCCATCAGCGGTGTCGCCGACCAGCTCGAGTACGACACCCGCACCGAGACCGTGCGCTTCATCGGCAATGCCACCGTGCGCCGCACGCGTGGCACGGCGGTGGCCGACGAAGTGACGGGCGCCGTCATCGTCTATGACAGCCGCACCGAGGTCTTCACGCTGGAAGGCGGCAGCGCCTCACCCAACCCCAACGGCCGCACCCGCATCGTCATGATGCCGCGCGCGCAGCCCGACACACCGGCCTCGGCCCCCGCGTCCGCGCCGCCGGTATTGCCGCTGCAACCGTCGACGACGCTCACGCCGCCGCACAAGCCATCATGAACGCGCAGGCCCCCAGTGAAACGCTCGTCCCGGCAGCACAGGCGTGCGGCAGCCGGCTCGAAGCCGAGGGCCTGGCCAAGACCTATGGCGTGCGCAAGGTCGTCAAGGACGTGCACGTGCGCGTCGACTGCGGCGAGGTCGTCGGCCTGCTCGGCCCCAACGGCGCCGGCAAGACGACCAGCTTCTACATGATCGTCGGCCTCGTGCGCTCCGACGCCGGCATCATCCGCATCGATGGCGCCGAAGTGCAGCGACTGCCCATCCATGCACGCGCCCGCCTGGGCTTGAGCTATCTGCCGCAGGAAGCCTCCATCTTCCGCAAGCTGACCGTCGAGCAGAACATCCGCGCCGTTCTGGAGCTGCAGCAGGACGAACGCGGCAAGTCCCTGTCCAAGTCGCGCATCGACGAGCTGCTGAACGGCCTGCTGCACGACCTGTCCATCGATGGCCTGCGCGACAGCCCGGCGCCGGCGCTGTCCGGCGGCGAGCGCCGCCGCGTCGAGATCGCCCGCGCGCTGGCCACGCAGCCTCGCTTCATCCTGCTGGACGAGCCCTTCGCCGGCGTCGATCCGATCGCGGTGCTGGAGATCCAGCGCATCATCAGCTTCCTGAAGGCGCGCGGCATCGGCGTGCTGATCACAGACCACAACGTGCGCGAGACCCTGGGCATCTGCGACCGCGCCTACATCATCAGCGAGGGCGCCGTGCTGGCCGAAGGCACGCCCGACGAGATCGTGGCCAATGCCGACGTGCGCAAGGTCTATCTCGGCGAACACTTCCGGATGTGACCATGAAGCAAACGCTTCAGGTCCGTCTCAGTCAGCACCTCGCGCTGACGCCGCAGCTGCAGCAATCCATCCGCCTGCTGCAGCTCTCCACGCTGGAGCTGCACCAGGAAGTCGAGCAGATGCTCGCCAGCAACCCGCTGCTGGAAACCGAGGAAGAGTTCACCGTCAGTACGCCCGAGCTGGCGGCTAACGCACCGGCCGAGAGCAGTGCCGAGTCGGCGCCGACCGAGGCCGAGAGCGCCGGCGAAACCACCGAAGCTCCTGAACTGAACGCCGAGGACTTCGGCGGCACCGAGCGCGAGGATTGGGAGAACGGCACCGAGCGGGACGACTTCGACGGCATCCGCGAGCTGCCCAGCAACGCCGGCCCCGGAAGCGACGACGACGGCGAGCGCGAGAGCCAGGAGACCACCGAGACCTCGCTGGCCGAACACCTGACCCAGCAGCTCGCCGGGCTGACCCTGTCACCGGCAGACCGCGCGGCCGTGCGGGTGCTCATCGAGTCGCTGAACGAGGACGGCTACCTCGAGGACACGCTCGACGAGATCGCCGCCGCGCTGTCGGACGATGCCGAGAGCCACGAGGAGGTGCTGGACGCGCTGCGCATCGCGCTGAAGCTGCTGCAGAGCCTTGAGCCCGCCGGCATCGGCGCACGCGGCCTGTCCGAATGCCTGGTGCTGCAGCTGCGTGGCTGCCCCAAGTGCCCCGCCCAGGTCGTCGCCATCCTGATCTGCAAGAGTCATCTGGAGCTGCTGGCACGCCGCGACATGCGCCGCCTGATGGCCGAGACCGGCGCCGACGAAGCCACGCTGCGCGAGGCCCAGGGACTGATCACTCAGCTCGAACCCAAGCCTGGCCGCCGCTTCGCCGCCGGCGCGGCGGCGGCCATCGTGCCCGACGTCATCGTGCGCAAGGTCGGCCGCGAGCTGCGCGTCATGCTCAACCCCGAGGTGGCGCCCAAGCTGCGCATCAACGAGCTCTACGCCAATGCGCTGCGGGCCACGCGCGGCGGCATCAGCAATTCGCCGCTGGGCGGCCAGCTGCAGGAGGCGCGCTGGTTCATCAAGAACATCCAGCAGCGCTTCGACACCATCCTGCGCGTCAGCCAGGCCATCGTCGAACGCCAGCGCGGCTTCTTCACGCATGGCGAGCTGGCGATGAAGCCACTGGTGCTGCGCGAGATCGCCGACGAGCTGGGCCTGCACGAGTCCACCATCTCGCGCGTGACGACGGCCAAGTACATGGCCACCAGCTGGGGCACCTTCGAGCTGAAGTACTTCTTCGGCTCTGGCCTCTCCACCGAAGCCGGCGGCGAGGCGTCCAGCACCGCCGTGCGCGCGCTCATCAAGCAGTTCGTCGCCGCCGAAGACATCAAGAAGCCGCTGTCAGACAGCGCGCTGGCGGCCATGCTGGATGAGCAGGGCATCCAGTGCGCGCGGCGCACGGTGGCCAAGTACCGCGAAGCAATGAAGATCGCGCCAGCGAATCTGCGCAAGGCAATGTAGGAGCCCCCATGTCGAGAGTCCTTCCCCTGGTCGTCACGCTGGCCGCGTTGCTGGGCAGCAATGCCACCCAGGCCCAGAACCTGGCCGGCGACATCAAGGCCTGCCGACTGATGACCGACGCCGCACGCAGACTGGCCTGCTACGACGGCGTTCAGTTGCCGGCGGAGCCAAGCGCGGCCATGGCTGCCGTGGCGCCCGCGGTGCTTGCCGCCCCCGCGGCGGCTCCCGTTGTCGCCGCGGACCCGGTGGCGAAGTTCGGCCAGGAGACTGTCAAGCCAACGGCCGCGACGCCTGAACTCAAGCAGATCGAAAGCCGCATTCCGGGCAGTTTCCACGGTTGGCGCGCCGGCAGCCAGTTGACGCTCGAGAACGGCCAGGTCTGGCGCATCGCCGATGGCAGCGAGGCCATCTACGAACTGCAGAACCCCAAGGTGACCGTACACCGCGGCATGCTGGGCGCGTTCTACCTGGAGATCGAGGGCGTGGGCTTCCAGATGCGGGTGACCCGGGTGCGCTGAGCGCCGCTGCGCTTTCAGTCCTTCGACGGCCCCGTCTCCGGCGCCAGCGGCTCGAACACGAAGCGCATGCCCCGCGCGTAGCTCTCCGCCTTGGTGCCGGCATGCCGCTCGCCATCGATGATGCGGCTCTGCCAGACCAGCCCCGGGTGTTTCAGCTCCGGCAGCAGTGCCTGGTAGCGCTTGATGCCGGCCAGGAAGGCTGGCCATTCGTACTCGGCGCCGGTCACGTAGAGGCGCGCGTTGATCGGCTTGCCGGTCGCGGCATGGGCCTTGGCCTGGCCGATGATCCAGTCGCCGTCGGCGACCACCGCCGGGCTCGCGGCGATGTAGCCCTCGAAAAGCGCGGGCTTGCGGTACATCGCGTACAGCGTGAACAGGCCGCCCAGCGAGCTACCGGCGAGCATGCGGTGGGCCGGGTCGGCGCGGTACTCGCGCTCCATGAACGGAATGATCTCGCGCTCCAGCGTGGCGAGGAACTTGTCGGCGTGGCCGGAGTCACCGTCCTGCGGGCCCAGTCGAACCGGCGAGAGCTCCCAGGTGCGCAGCTGGCCAAAGTCCAGCCCCTCGCCGGCATAGCCCAGGCCCACGACGATGAACTCGGGCAGCACCTTGTCGTAGACCATGTTGTCGTAGGAGGCGACGACGGTCGGAAAGTCCCAGTAGCCGTCGGTCACGTAGAGCACCGGGTAGCGACGCTTGGCGTCCTTGCCGAACGACGCCGGCAGGTGGATGTGCAACTGGTAGCTGCGGCCGTCCGCGTTCCTGGGCAGGACTCGGAGCTGCGAGTTGGAGATGGTGTGCGGCGGATAGCTCGTTGAAGCGGGGGCCGGATCGGCCGCCCATGCACCGGGCGCCTGGAGCGCGGCCAACACGAAAGACACAGTCAGCGCGAATCGCTTCATGGCAGGCAGTATGGGGTGGCAACGCTGTCAGTTTAGAGGCCGGCGACAATGCGGCCCGTGAGCCTGCCCAACAAACTGTCCCTGTTCGTGTCCTGTGCCGGTGGCGTCGAGCCGCTGCTGGAGGAGGAGCTCAAACGCTTCCTGCCGCCCGGTGTGCGCAGCAAGGTCGAGCCGCTGCGCGGCGGATGCGGCGTGGTCGGCGGCCTTGAGGATGCGATGCAGATCAACCTCGAAAGCCGCCTCGCGCAACGCGTGCTGGTCGAGCTGATCGAAGGCCCCTACCGCCACGAGGACGACCTCTACGCGCTGGCCCGCCGCGTCGACTGGCGCGACTGGATCACGCCGCGGCACACGATCCGCGTCGACACCATCGCGCAGCGCTCGCCGCTGAAGAGCCTGAACTTCACGACGCTGCGCATCAAGGACGCGATCTGCGACCAACTGCGCGAGGCCACCGGCGAGCGGCCCAGCGTCGATACGCACTCACCCGACCTGCCCGTGCTGCTGCACGTCGGCCCCGAGCGCGCGGCGCTGTATGTGGACACCTCGGGCGAGCCGCTGTTCAAGCGCGGCTGGCGCGTCGACAAGGGCGATGCGCCTTTGAAGGAGACGCTGGCCGCGGCCATGCTCGCCGCCGCCAGCTGGCGCGGTGACAGCGCGCTGCACGACCCCTGCTGCGGCTCCGGCACCATTCCCATCGAGGCCGCGCTGATCGCCTGCGACTCCGCGCCCGGCCTGCTGCGCCGCTTCGCCTTCGAGCGCCAGCTGCCGTTCGCCACACCGGCCTTGAAAGCCATCTGGGGCGAGATGGCACAGGCCGCCCGCGCCCGCGTCCAGGCGCCCAGCGTGCCCATCTATGCCAGCGATGTGGCCTTCCGCATGGTCGACTTCGCGCGGCGCAATGCCGAGCGCGCAGGCGTGGCGCAGTACATCCAGTTCAATGGCGGCGACGCGCTGGAGCGCCCGGCACCGGCCCTGCCCGAGGGCATGCCCGGCAGCATCATGATGAACCCGCCGTACGGCGAGCGCATCGAGGTGCGCGGCAAGGCGGCCATGTCGCGCGATGCGCGCGGCTCCGAGGAACTGGACGCCGGTGACGACTTCTTTCCGCGCCTGGCCGCGCACTGGAAGCGCCAGTACACCGAGAACCCCGCGGGCTGGACGGCCTGGATGCTCAGCCCCGACATGAAGCTGCCCAGCAAGATGCGGCTGAAGGAATCGCGCCGCGTGCCGATGTGGAACGGCCCCATCGAATGCCGGCTGTTCCGCTTCGACCTCGTCAAGGGCTCGGCACGCAAGCCGGCCGAGGGCGATGCGGCGTGAGCTGATCGCCACGTCATTCAGCGCGAACGACGCTGATAGAGCGCCAGGCCCGCGAGCGCGGCCGCGCACAGCGTGATGGGCACCAGGCTCGCCCAGTTCATCCACTGCCAGCCGCCGGTCGTGACCAGCGCGCCGGAGGAGAACGAGGTCAACGTCATCGTTGCGTAGACGCCGGTATCCAGCAGCCCTTGCGCGCGGGTCTTCTCCTCGGGGCGATAGGCCTGCGTGAACAGCGTCGTGCCGCCGATGTAGAGGAAGTTCCAGCCCACGCCGAGCAGCAGCAGCGCGCCGAGGAAGTGCTGCAGGTCCTGCCCTGACAGCGCGAAGGCGACGCAGCCGAGGTTGAGCCCCACGCCGACCGACATGACCGGCAACACGCCCACGCGCTTGATCAGCGAGCCCGTGAAGAAGCTGGGCACGAACATGCCCAGCACATGCCATTGCAGCACCATGCCGGCATCGGAGAACGGCAGGCCGCACTGGCCCATCGCAATGGGCGTGGCGGCCATCAGCAGGTTCATGACGCCGTAGCCGAGCGCACTCGCGGCCAGCGCCACCAGGAAGACCGGCTGTCGCACCAGCTCGGCGCTCGGCCGCCCGCCGGCACCGGGCGCGGGCCGGGCCAGCGCGGGGAAGTCGATCAGCGAGATCAACACCAGGCCGGCCAGCGCGACGACGATCAGCAGCAGATAGGCGCCGGCGAAAGGCGCGATAAGCAGGTTCTTGCCGGCGCCCGCCAGCCAGGGCCCCAGCACCGCGCCCAGGCAGCCGCCGGCGAGCACCCAGGAGATCGCGGCCTCACGCTTTTCGGGTGCGACGAGTTCGGTGGCCGCGAAGCGGTAGAGCGCCGCATTGGCGGTGTAGTAGCCGGCGAACAGCGTCGCGAGGACCACGCCCCAGAACTGCTGGTGCAGCACGCTCCACAGCGCAGCCGCGCAGCTGACGACGGCGACGCCCAGGCCGATCTGGAAGGCGCGCCGGCGGCCGAAGCGCAGCTGGTGGCGGCCCACCAGGCGGGCCATCAGCGCGCCGCCGGTCACGTAGGCGCAGATGGGCAGCGTCGCCATCCACGGCCGCGGCGCCAGCGCCAGGCCGACCAGGCCGTTGATGGCCATGAAGCAGATGTTGTTGGTCAGGAAGAGGCCCTGGGCCAGGACCAGCAGCGCCAGTTTCTTATTCACGACAAGGCCAGCCAGGACAGCACGGCCAACGGTGCGGTGTCGGCACGCAGGATGCGCGGGCCGAGGCTGACGGCCGCGAAGCCGCGGGCGCGGGCGGCATCTTCCTCGGCGTCGCTGAGCCCCCCCTCGGGGCCGCTGAGGAAGACGGCGCGCCGCTGCGGGAAGCCGGCCAGCGGCAAGGCGGCGCGCGGGCTCAGCAGGCCGCGCCATTCATCTTCACGAGGGTCGAGCGAGGCAAGCCAGGACGAGAGTGGCAGCACCGGTTCGATGCGCATGGGCACCGTGCGTCCGCTCTGCTCTGCCGCGGCGATGGCCACGCCCTGCCAGTGGGTGCGCTTCTTGTCGGCGCGCTCGCCGGACAGGCGCAGCACCGATCGTTCGGACACCAGCGGCTGCAGCGCCGCAGCGCCCAGTTCGGTGGCCTTCTCGACGATGAAATCCATGCGGTCATTGGCCGGCATGACGACGGCGAGCGTGATCGCCCGACCCAGTTCCCGCTGCGCCTCTTCGACGCGGATGAGACGCACGCGCACCTCGCTGCGACCCATGGCCGTGACCTCGGCTTGCCACTCGGGGCCGCTGCCATCGAACAGCGTCAGCGCGTCACCGGGCTGCAGGCGCAGCACCTGCACGTGGCGGGCAGCACCCGGCGGCAGGGCGATGTCGCCGTCGGTCGCGGCGAGGGGCTGGTCGACGAAGAAACGGGGCAAGGCGGGGTTGGCGGGGCGTCAGGGCCCGCCAGTGTCCCAGATCAGCGCAGGCCCAGCGCGTCGCGCACGGCGGCCGCGGCGGCGTCACCCTTGGCCTTCTGCACGCGCTCGACAAGCTGCAGCGCCAGGCCCTGAAGGGCGGCGAGGCTGTCGGCGCGCTCGACCTCCAGCGCGAAGGCATAGCCCTTGAACGGGCCGAGCAGCTTGGTCGCCTCACCGCTCAGATAGGTGTACAGGGCGGCGCGGTCCAGCAGCGGCGAACCGCCGGCGATGGCCGCAGCGCCCGAGGGCGTGGCGGCGGGCGCCTTTGCCGGCCCAGGGGCCGGGGCGGGTGCCGGCGGCGGCTGGGATGCCAACGGCTGGCCGGCGGCGTTCTGCGGGGCAATCAGGCCGTTCTGGCGCAGCGTCTCCAGGTCAGCCTCGGTGGCTCCGGTGACGAGGCGCAGCCACTCGCCAGCCGGCTTGCTCGCGTCCAGCACCAGCAGCAGGTTGCGTGCGGCGCGAGACAACGGCAGGGCTCGCGCGCGGATTTCGGCGCGGCCGGCGTCGGTCTTGGAATGCAACAGGTCGAACACGTTTGGGACCTCGCTCACGGACGGGTTCACCGTCCGCAGGCTTCATCGGAGAAGGCGATCAGCTCTTGTCCCGCAACTCCCGGCGCAGGATCTTGCCCACGGGGGTCTTCGGCAGCTCGGTGCGGAACTCGACGATCTTGGGTCGTTTGTAGCCGGTCAAGTTGGCTTCGCAATAGGCCCGCACATCAGCCTCGGTGACATTCGGGTCTTTCTTCACGATGACGACCTTTACGGCTTCGCCGGCCTTGCTGTCCGGCACGCCGACGGCCGCGCATTCCAGCACGCCGGGCATCTGCGTGATGACGTCCTCGACCTCGTTCGGGTACACATTGAAGCCGCTGACGAGGATCATGTCCTTCTTGCGGTCGACGATTCTGAAATAACCGCGCTCATCGACGGTGCCAATGTCACCGGTACGGAAATAACCGTCTGCCGTCATGACCTTGGCGGTTTCGTCAGGGCGCTGCCAGTAGCCGGCCATGACCTGCGGACCGCGGATGGCGATCTCGCCGGGCTGGCCCATGGGCACTTCGTTGCCGTCGTCGTCCAGCAGCTGCAGCTCGGTCAGCGGCATGGGCAGGCCGATGGTGCCGCTGTAGGCGGTGCTGTCGGTGGGATTGCAGGTGGCCGACGGTGAGGTCTCGGACAGGCCGTAGCCCTCGACGATGGGGCAGCCGGTCTTCTCCAGCCAGAGCTTGGCCGTGGCCTGCTGCACGGCCATGCCGCCGCCCACGGAGATGACCAGCTTGCTCCAGTCCACAGAAGCGAACTCGGGGTGGTTCGCCATCGCCATGAACAGCGTGTTGACGGCCGGGAAGCTGTGGAAGCGGTGTGCGCTGAGTTCCTTGAACATGCCCGGCAGGTCGCGTGGATTCGGGATCAACACGTTGGCGCCACCCATGTGCATGGACAGCATCATGTTCGTGTTGAAGCCGAAGATGTGATACAGCGGCAGCGCGCAGATGGTGACGACCTGCTCGCCCTTGGGGATCTTCTTGAGCGCCGGCTGGTACCAGGCTTCGCTCTGCAGGATGTTGGCGACCAGGTTGCGGTGCAGCAGCACCGCGCCCTTGGACACGCCGGTCGTACCGCCGGTGTACTGCAGCACGGCGATGTCGTCCGGACCCAGCTTGGGCGCCTTGTAGGTCAGGCCGCGGCCCTTGGACAGCGCGTCGTTGAACCTGATGGCGCCCGGCAGGTCGAACGCCGGCACCATCTTCTTCACCTTGCGCACGACGTAGTTGACGATGCTGCCCTTGACCAGGCCCAGCATGTCGCCCATCGCGGCCAGGATGACGTGCTTGGTCGGCACGTTCTTGATGACCTGCTGCAGCACCGAGGCGAAGTTCTCGATGATGACGATGGCCTTGGCGCCCGAGTCCTTGAGCTGGTGCTCCAGTTCCCGCGGCGTGTACAGCGGGTTCACGTTGACGACGACATAACCCGCCCGTACCACGGCAGCCACGGCCACCGGATATTGGAAGAGGTTGGGCATCATCAGCGCGACGCGGTCACCCTTCTCCAAGCCGAGGCTTTGCAGATAGGCGGCCAGCGCGCGCGAGGCTTCGTCCACCTGCGCGAAGCTCTGGCTCTTGCCCATCATCAGATAGGCCGGCTTGGCGGCGTTCTTCTTGAACGAGGTGTCGAGCAGGTCGACAAGGCTCGGGTAGAGCGCCACGTTGACGTCGCGCGGCACCTCGGCCGGGTAATGCTTCAGCCAGATGGGCTCCATGGCCTTGTCTCCTTCTTTGTTGCGGCGATTCTGACCGAAGGCTGACAGCGCAAGCGTCAGGGGATTCGATAGCGCGGCCTGGGGACCGCGCCAGGGTCATTCACCGCGTTTTTATTCGACGGCCTTGAGCATGTCCTCGACGACCTTCTTCGCGTCGCCGAAGACCATCATGGTCTTGTCCATGTAGAAGAGCTCGTTGTCCAGGCCCGCGTAGCCGGCGGCCATCGAGCGCTTGTTGACGATGATGGTCTTGGCCTTGTAGGCCTCCAGGATGGGCATGCCGTAGATGGCGCTGCCCTTCACGTGGGCGGCGGGGTTCACGACGTCATTGGCACCCAGGATGATGGCCACGTCGACCTGGCCGAACTCGCCGTTGATGTCCTCCATCTCGAAGACCTGGTCGTAGGGCACCTCGGCCTCGGCCAGCAGCACGTTCATGTGGCCCGGCATGCGGCCGGCCACCGGGTGGATGGCGTACTTGACGGTGATGCCCTTCTCGGTGAGCTTGGCGGCGAGTTCCTTCACGGCATGCTGGGCGCGCGCCACGGCCAGGCCGTAGCCGGGCACGATGACGACGCTTTCGGCGTTGCCGAGCACGAAGGCCGCGTCGTCGGCGCTGCCGCTCTTGACCGGGCGGGCCTTGCCGTCGCCCGCCGCAGCCGTACCGGCCTCGCCGCCGAAGCCGCCCAGGATCACGTTGAAGAACGAGCGGTTCATCGCCTTGCACATGATGTAGCTCAGGATCGCGCCCGAGCTGCCCACCAGCGAACCGGAGATGATCAGCATCGCGTTGTTCAGCGAGAAGCCGATGCCCGCCGCCGCCCAACCCGAGTAGCTGTTCAACATCGAGACGACCACCGGCATATCGGCGCCGCCGATCGGGATGATGAGCGTCACGCCGAGTACGAAGCCCAGCGCGACGATGAGGCCGAAGTCGATGGGCGACTGCGAGTGCCAGAAGCCGAACACGAAGAAGGCCGCCGCGAGGCCAAGCAGCGCGTTCAGCACATGCTGCCCCTTGAAGACCACGGGCGCGCCCTGGAACAGCCGGAACTTCGAGCCGCCCGACAGCTTGCCCCAGGCGATGACCGAGCCGGTGAAGGTGACCGCGCCGATGAACGCACCCAGCGCCAGCTCGATGCGGTTGCCACCCGGAATGGGCGCCAGCGTGCGCGGCGCCACGCCGTCTTCAGGAGGAATTGCGGCGAGCGCCGCATCCATCGCCGGCGTGATGCCGAAGGCCGCCGGTTCGGCAACTGCTGCCACTGCGATCGCCACGGCGGCCAGGCCGATCATGCTGTGGAAGAAGGCCACCAGCTCGGGCATCTTGGTCATCTCGACCGTCTTGGCTTTCCACGCGCCGAAGCCGCCGCCAACGACCAGGCCCAGCAGCACCCACGCCAGGCCCATGCCGTGGCCGGCCAGCTTGACGATGAGAGCCGCCGTCGTGAACACGGCGAGCGCCATGCCGGCCATGCCGAACAGGTTGCCGCGGATGGACGTCGTCGGGTGCGACAGGCCCTTGAGCGCCTGGATGAAGCAGACGCTGGCGATCAGGTAGAGCAGCGTGACGAGATTGAGGCTCATGCCCGGCCCTCCTTCGCTGCAGCGACCTTCTTGTCCTTCTTCTTGAACATCTCCAGCATCCGCCTTGTCACGAGGAAGCCGCCGAAGATGTTCACCGCCGCCAGCGCCACGGCCAGCACGCCCATGGCCTTGGCGAAGTTGGTCTCGGTCAGCGCCGCCGCCATCATGGCGCCGACGATGACGATGGCCGAGATCGCGTTGGTGACGGCCATCAGCGGCGTGTGCAGTGCGGGTGTCACCGTCCAGACGACGTGGTAGCCCACGTAGATGGCCAGCACGAAGATGATCAGGTTGATGATGGTGTGATCGACAAGTTCCATCGCTTCAGCTCCTCGTGACTTGGCCGTCTTGCGTGACGCGGCAGGCCGCGACGATGTCGTCATCCAGCGGCACGGCGAACGTGCCCTCCTTGGTGATGACGAGCTTCAAAAAGTCCAGCACGTTGCGCGCGTACAGCGCCGACGCGTCTGCCGCGACCAGTGCTGGCAGGTTGGTCTCGCCGACGATGACGACGCCGTGCTTGGTGACCGTCCGGCCGGCTTCCGTCAGCGGGCAGTTGCCGCCGGCCGGAGCGGCGATGTCGACCAGCACGGAACCGGGCTTCATCGCCTTCACCATCTCCTCCGTGACCAGCACCGGCGCCGCGCGCCCCGGGATCAGCGCCGTCGTGATGACGATATCGGCCGCCGCCACGCGCTTGGCCACCTCGGCCTTCTGCCGGTCCAGCCAGCTCTGCGGCATGGGCCGCGCGTAGCCACCCACGCCCTCGGCGGCTTCCTTCTCCTCGGCCGTCTCGTAGGGCACGTCGATGAACTTGCCGCCAAGCGACTCGACCTGCTCCTTCACCGACGGCCGCACGTCGCTGGCCTCGATGACGGCGCCCAGCCGCTTGGCCGTGGCGATGGCCTGCAGACCCGCCACGCCGACCCCGAGGATGACGACGCGCGCCGCCTTCACGGTGCCAGCCGCCGTCATCAGCATCGGGAAGAAGCGCTGGTATTTGTCGGCCGCGATCATCACCGCCTTGTAGCCGGCGATGTTGGCCTGGCTGGACAGCACGTCCATGCTCTGCGCCCGCGTCGTGCGCGGCGCGGCCTCCAGCGCGAAGCTGGTCAGGCCCGCGCCCGCCATCGCCGTGAGGCCGTCGCGATCGAAGGGGTTGAGCATGCCGACCAGGGCGGTGCCGGCCTTCATCAGCGGCAGCTCGTCGGCGCCGGGTGCGCGCACCTTCAGCACCAGCTCGCTGCCCAAGGCCGCGGCCTGGTCGACGATCTCGCAACCGACGGCCTCGTAGGCCGCGTCGGTGACGCTGGCCGCGACGCCGGCACCGGCCTCGATGCGCAAGCTGTGGCCCTGGGCCTTGAGTTTCTTGGCCGTCTCTGGTGTGACGGCCACACGGGTCTCTCCGGCCGCGCGTTCGCGCGGGACGCCGATCTGCATGGAATCTCCTCCGGGGGCAGGGTTCACGGCAGCTTACACAATGCCTGCGCTTGTCCCGTGCGGGATTTCGATTGGAGGAAGCATGACTGCCACAGACCGGTTTCGTCCCAGCGTCACTGTCGCCGCGGTGATTGCCCGCGCCGGGCGCTATCTGCTGGTCGAGGAGGAAACCCCGGAAGGGCTGATGCTGAACAACCCGGCCGGCCATCTGGAGCTGGGCGAAAGCCCCATCGAGGCCGTGGTGCGCGAAGCGCTGGAGGAGACGATGCGCGCCTTCGTGCCGGAGGCCTTTCTCGGTGTCTACCTGGCGCGCTTCGTGCGTCCGGCACGATTAGAGGATGTCACCTATGTTCGCCTGGCCTTCACCGGTGCGGTCGGCGAGGAGATCGCCGGGCGCCAGCTGGACGAAGGCATCCGCCGCACGCTGTGGATGAGCGAGGCCGAGCTTGCGGCCTGCGCGGACCGCCACCGCAGCCCGCTGGTGCTGCAGTGCGTGCGCGACCATGCCGCCGGGCGGCGGCTGCCGCTGGCCACGGTGTTCAACCATGCGTCGCTGCAGTCGCCGCTGGTGAAAGGCTGAGAATCTCGCGCCATGACGACGACGCCCGACTTCATCGAGGTCTATGACCAGGCCCTGAGCCCCGAGGCCTGCCGCGCGCTGATCGAGCGCTTCAAGGCCAGCCCGCGCGTGCGGCGCGGCGAGACCGGCGGCGGCGTAGACGTCAACATGAAGGACAGCTGGGACATCGGCATCAGCCAGCACCCCGAGTGGGCCGATGCCTGCCAGCAGCTCAACAACGCCGTCATCGGCGGCTTCAGGCATTACCTGCGCCGCTACGCCCACCTGGCGCTGGCGCCGCTGAAGCTGCAGATGAACCGGCCCGACGGCACGATGGCGCTGCTGGATGCCGATGGCGTCGCCGCGCTGAACGACGAACTGCTGATGGGCCTGGTCGCCAGGGTCTTCCGCCCCGGCGCCATCAATTTGCAGCGCTACCTGGCCGACCAGGGCGGCTATCCCTATTGGCACTGCGAGCAATACCCGCGGCTGGACCAGGGAGAGGCGCTGCACCGCGCGGTGCTGTGGACGCTCTACCTGAACGACGACTTCGCCGAGGGCGAGACCGAGTTCCTCTACCAGGGCCGCACAATAACTCCGCGCACCGGCAGCCTCTTGATCGCGCCGGGCGGCTTCACACACACCCACCGTGGCAACCGGCCCCGGGGCGGCGACAAGTACATCGCGACCAGTTGGGTGCTCTACCAGCGCGCCGAAAGCCTGTTCGGCACGGGCTGAAGGACCCTTTTGGGACAATCGGGCCCATGAGTTCCGCGAAAAAACATCGAGTCGTCGTCGGCCTGTCCGGCGGCGTGGACTCGGCCGTGACCGCCCACCTGCTGAAGCAACAGGGCCACGAGGTCATCGGCATCTTCATGAAGAACTGGGAAGACGATGACGACGACGAGTACTGCTCGACGCGCCAGGACTTCCTGGACGCCGCGTCGGTCGCCGACGTGCTGGGCATCGAGATCGAGCACGTCAACTTCGCGGCCGAGTACAAGGATCGCGTGTTCGAGAGCTTCCTGCGCGAGTACCAGGCCGGCCGCACGCCCAATCCCGACGTGCTGTGCAACGCCGAGATCAAGTTCAAGGCTTTTCTCGACCATGCGATGCGTCTGGGCGCCGAGAAGATCGCGACCGGTCACTACGCAAGGGTGCGCGAAGTGGACGGTGAGTTCCAGCTGCTCAAAGGCCTGGACCCGCTGAAGGACCAGAGCTATTTCCTGCACCGGCTGACGCAAGCCCAGCTCAGCAAGAGCATGTTCCCGGTCGGCGATCTGCCCAAGACCGAGGTGCGCCGCATCGCCGCCGAGATCGCGCTGCCGAATGCGAAAAAGAAAGACTCGACCGGCATCTGCTTCATCGGCGAGCGGCCCTTCCGCGAGTTCCTGAACAAATACCTGTCGCACCAGCCCGGGCCGATCAAGGACGAGCGTGGCCGCAAGCTGGGCGAGCACGTCGGCCTGTCCTTCTACACGCTGGGCCAGCGCCAGGGCCTGGGCATCGGCGGCGTGAAGGACAAGGGGGCGCCGCGCGGCGGCGGCGAGCACGCGCCCTGGTTCGTCGCGGCCAAGGACATCCCGAGCAACACGCTCGTCGCCGTGCAGGGCCATGATCACCCGCTGCTGCAAAGCCCGGCGCTCGTCGCCGACGACCTGAGCTGGATCGCCGGTCATGCCCCGCCGACCGGCGAGGCCGCGGCCAAGACGCGCTACCGACAGGCGGACGCGCCTTGCAGCGTCGGCTTCGACGCTGCGGGTCACATGACGCTGCGCTTCCCCGACCCGCAGTGGGCCGTGACGCCGGGCCAGAGCGCGGTGGTCTATGACGGCGATGTCTGCCTCGGCGGCGGCGTCATCGCGGCAGCCCTGCCTGCATGACGCGGTTTGATCGCCTGCTGGCCCGCCTGGCTGAGCCCGGCGTCGTGCTGCGGCTCGCCGCCCTGGTGGTGTGCGCGATGGAGCTGGTCAGCGCCGGCGCGGCGCTGCTGGGTGCGCGCACGGAGCCCTACGACGGCCTGGTCGCCTGGGTCTGGCGCCAGCTCGGCGGCGGCGCCAACGACCGCGCGCTGCTGCTGATCTGCGTCGCCCTGCTGCTGGCATTCGTCGCGCTGATGTGGCGCCTGGCAAGCCAGGGCGCCAGCGTCGCCACCGTGAACCGGCGGCTGGCCTGGCTGCTGCTCGTCGACCTGCTGGCCTTCGGCGTCACGCCCGGCCTGCCCTTCCTCGTGACCGCGCTGGCCGCTGTGCTGCTGCCGGCCCGCATCGCACTGGGCTTCGGCTTCGCCCAGGTGCTGCTGAACACCGGCATCTACGCCGCGCCGCAGGCCGCCGCCTGGCTGGACCAGTTCGGGCTGCTCTCCTCGATGCTGGCGCTGCACGGACTGGCCTTCGGCCTGGGGCGCATGGCCGCGGCCGAGGGCGAGAAGCGCCGCTGGCTGCAGGCCGTGCTGGCCGAACAGATGTCCGGCGAACACCTGCTGGCCGAGCAGATGCGCTACAGCGAGCGCATGCAGATCGCCCGCGAGCTGCACGACCTGATGGGCCACCACCTGACCGCGCTGAACCTGCAGCTGCAGCTGGGCGGCGCGCTGCTGGCGCGCGAGGACAAACCCGGTGCCGGCCAGGCGCTGGACCGCGCCCAGGGCGTGGCGGCGCAGCTGCTGGCCGACGTGCGTGAGGCGGTGTCGCAGCAGCGCAGCTCGCAGCGCATCGACCTGTCGGCAGCCTTGCAGGCGCTGGCCGAAGGCATTGCCAGCACGCGTATCGAGCTGGCCCTGGACGGTGCCGCGCGCGACCTGGGGCCCCGGGCGGCGCACGCGCTGCTGCGCTGCGTGCAGGAGGGCGTGACCAACAGCGTGCGCCACGCCGGCGCGCGTCGCGTCCAGGTTGAACTGCACGGCGAAGGGGATGAAGTCGCCGTCAGCATCGACGATGATGGGCGGGGTGCACCAAGCTGGCACGAGGGCCGCGCCGGCAACGGGCTCTCGGGCATGGCCGAACGCATGACCGAACTGGGCGGGCAGATGCGCGTGACGCGCACGAGCCCAGGATTTCGAATCGAGCTGAGATGTCCGCGATGGGTGTGATCAAGATCCTGCTGGTGGAGGACCAGCAACTGGTGCGTGAAGGCCTCAAGGGCCTGCTCGCGCTGCACGACGAGCTGCAGGTCGTCGGCGAGGCCAGCGACGGCGCCGAGGCGCTGGAATGGCTGTCCGCAATTTCAACAGATGAGGCGGCCGAGGCAATGCCCGACGTGATCCTCTCCGACATGCGCATGCCGCGCCTGGACGGCGTCGGCCTGATCCGCGCGCTGGCCGCGCGGGCGCTGCGCCTGCCGGTCATCCTGCTGACGACCTTCGACGACACGGCCGCCTTTGACGAAGCCGTGCGCGCCGGCGCCCGCGGCTTCCTGCTGAAGGCCATCAGCCCCGAGACGCTGGCCCAGGCCCTGCGCGACGTACACGGCGGCGGCACGGCCCTGAGGCCCTCCCTCACGACGCGCATGGAGGCCAAGGGCGGCGAGCGCGCCTTCACGGCGGCCGACCACCCAGACCCGCTGTCGCCCAAGGAGCTGCAGGTGCTGCGCCTGGTGGCCAGCGGCCGCAGCAACACCGAGATCGCCGGCCTGCTGGGCAACAGCGAGGGCGTCATCAAGAACCACTGCTCCGCCATCTTCTCCAAGATGGGCGTGCGCGACCGCACGCAGGCGGTGCTCAGGGCGATTGATCTGGGTTGGATCTAGGCGACGCCCGAGCAGCCGCTGGTGCGGCCAGTTCCAACACCCAGTAGCGCTGCAAAAGGCCAGGCCCGGCCACGCAAGCCAGGCCGACCTGCTGGAACTCGGGGCCCATCAGGTTCTCGCAGTGCGCGGGGCTGGCCAGCCATTGCGCCAATGCCTTCTCCAGCGTCTCGGGTCCGCCAGCCAGGTTCTCACCTGCCACGCGCATCAGGTAGCCGGCCCCGCGCAGCCGCGTACGCAACGTGGCGCCGCTTGCACCGACGTGGTCGAGGCGATCGCGGCCGGCAAGCTCCTGGGCGTGGTGCGCTGCCACAGTCGCCAACCGCTCATCCCAGGCCAGTGCAACCGCGGCGGGCGCCGCAGCGGGTCCGCAGACCCTCGGTTCGGACCGCAATTGATTGATCGCGCGCAGAGCCTCATCATGGGCGGGCTGACAGCCTGGACCGGACACCGCCAAGTCTGCCCACAGGCAAAGACCGGCAAGCAGCAGGTACGGCAGGCGCTTCATCATCGTCAGCCGATGCTAACAATTGCGCCATCCGTTCGTCTTGCCATGGCATGCCGGCGGGTGGAACATGGGTGCATGCAAATCTTCGCCCGCGTCCTGCCCCGGCTCGTGGGAGCCAGCGTCCTGTCCGCCCTGGCCTTGTGCAGCTGCGCGGCAGAACCACCCACTCCGGCGCAACTTGCAGAACGTATCGACACCTTGATCGGCGATGCGGCCTGCGACAGCTCGTCGCAGTGCCGCACCATCGCCATCGGCGCCCGCGCCTGCGGCGGCCCGGACAGCTATCGGGCCTGGTCAACGCGGCGTACGGATCAGAAAGAGCTCTCCGCCGCGGTCCAGCAGCATGCCGAGCGCCGTCGCGCGGAGAACGTGGCCAATCGCATGGCTTCGATCTGCGTGATGGCCACTGACCCCGGCGCCAGCTGCCGTGCGCAGCGCTGCAGCCTGAACCCGGTCGGCCTGGGGCAACCAGCCTCTGGACCGGACTGAACCCGGCACCACACGCCGCAAGAAAAAAGGCCACGGCGCCTGCGCGCTCGTGGCCTTCGTGGAGGCGCCGCTCGGGGCGCCTCCGGATTCACCGTCTCACTCGGTCGTCGGATTGACCGGCTTGGAGTTGATCGCGACAGGCACCGGGTCGTTGGTCTTGACTTCCAGCAGCGTCAGGCCCTGGGGCACGCCGTTCACCTTGAAGCTGGCGGCGCCAAGGTAGCGCGTACCCGTCGCGAGGCCAGACCAGCTCATGCCGGCCGACGCGGTGCCACCCACATAGGCCGTGGCCGGAGCCAGTGCCTTGAAGTTGCCGCCCATGTCGGTCTTGGTCACGATCCAGCTGGACATCGTGTAGGTGGTCTGCTTGCGAGTCTGCGTGTCGTAGGCGATCGTGCAGACACGATAGTCGCCTGCCGGCGGCATCAGCATCGTGGCGGTCTCGTTGGAGCCGCCGTTCAGACTGCCCGCGACCGCGGTACCAGCGGAGTCCAGCACCAGGATATCCAGGTCATCCTGGCCGCTCGGCGTCTGGCCGCCGGAGGTTTCCGCATCGAACAACTGGAAGCGGGCCACCAGCGTGTCGGCCGGGATGCTGACGGTGCGCACCTTGACGGCTGTCGAGTTGTTGGCCGCGCAGATGGTGGCCGCACTGCCCGTGTTCACGCCCACCAGGGTGTCCGTCGTGCGCGTGGCGGCCTTGAGGCCACCCTTGTCGACGGTCATCGGACCGGCGAAGCCGGTGCCGATCGTGAAGATCTTGCTGCCGGCAGTCGCCTCGCTCGACATCGATGCCGGCACGGCCAGCGCCGCACCGCGAGCGGTCAGCGGGCTGCGCACGTTGTGGGTGCCGTCCGACCAGACCAGCGAGCCATAGGCCCAGGTGTCCAGCGGCGTGGTCGTGCGGGTCAGGCGCACGGTGAAACTGGCCGAGGCGCCCGGCGCCAGGGTCAGCGTCGCGGGCGAGACCAGCACGTCGAAGCCATTCATCGCCGCCGAGGCCGTGTAGGTGCTGGCCGTGTCGCCGACGTTGGTCACCGTCCGGCTCAGGGTCTGCACGCCCAGCACATTGGCCGCGGTGATCGAGGGCAGGTTCAGGTTCTGCGGCGTGATGGAGCCGATCGACGAACACGTGGCCGCGGAATAGAAGCCAAGGTTCAGGCCGCAGCTGAAGCGTGCGTAATCCAGCGCACCTGCGTCGTAGACCAGGCCCGGATCGGCAGCCGAGCTCGGCGCGACCTGGCCGGCGCCCTGTGCCCAGGGCAGGCGGCCATTCGCGGTGGCCGTGGCGCTCCAGGGCAGCGGCGAGCTGAGGCCGTCGTCGTAGGTATCGACAGCCGTGGTCATGAGCGCCGACTTGATCATGGCCGGCGTCCAGGTCGGGTGCAGCTGCTTGAGCAGCGCCGCCATGCCGGCAATGTGCGGGCTGGCCATGGAGGTGCCCGAGATCATGTTGGCGTTGGTCTTGGTCGTCGTGCCGCCACCCTTCAGCGCCGTCACCTCGGCCGTCGTCAGCGACGGCGAGAAGGCGGCCACGATGTCGACGCCAGGCGCGGCGAAATCGGGCTTGAGGATGTTGTTGTCGGCCACATTCGGGCCACGTGCCGAGAAGCCGGTGATTTGCGGCGCCAGCACATCGCCGAAGCGTGTCTGGGCGACACCCAGCGAGGCGACCGCAGCCGCATTGCCGTTGGCATAGGCCTTGACGGCGGCGCCATCCGCCGCGCTGAGGTGGATGGTGGGCACCGAATGGACTTCGGCGACCAGGCCCACGCCGTTGTCCGCCATGATCATGCCGATACCACCGGCCTGCGCGACCGCCAAGCTCTTGTTGACGCGTGCCGAAACGCCGCGCGTGCAGACAACGATCTTGCCGGCGACCTTTGCCGGATCCAGGGTCACCGTGCCGTCAGCCGCGCCGTAGCACAGGTTGGCAAGAGACAGATCGACGCCGGCCTTCGCGGCATCGGTCGAGGTGATCAGCGAGGTGGTCGGAACCGGCGTCTGGTTGACGGAAGCGCCGACGTAGTCGCCGCCCGCACCCGTGTGAGCCACGGCGCCGATCGTGCGATCGTGGGTCGATGCGGCCACGGTGGCATGCCAAGGGCCCAGGTTGGCAGAGGGGCCCGTGGTGGGACCCGAATTGCCCGCCGCCGCCGCCACGAATACACCCGCGTTGGATGCGTTCAGGAACGCGATCTCGGTCGAATCGGTGAACGCGCCGCCGCCCGCTGTCGGACCGATCGAGTAGTTGATGACGTCGACGCCGTCCTTGACGGCCTGGTTGATGGCCGACACGCTGTTGCTGGTGGGGCAGCTGCTCTGCCCCGCCGCCGTGGACCAGCACACCTTGTACATGGCCACCCGGGCGCGCGGCGCGATGCCGGACAGATTGCCCATCGCAATGCCATTGATGCTGGCGGCGACGCCGGCGTTGCCACCGGCCGTCGACAGCGTGTGCGTGCCGTGGCCGCCGGTGGCATCGAGGGTGCCGTCACGCCCGGAGTTGAAGTCGCTGGCATGGACGCCGGAGATCTGCGTGTACGAGCGGATGCCGATCAGTTTGTTGTTGCAGTTCGAGGCCAGGATGCCCGGCTTGATCTGGCAGCCGATGCCTTTCCACTTGGCCGGTGGCGGGCCGTAGACCAGGGTGCCGTTGGCAGCGTGCGTGGGCACGCCGTTGGCGTCGACCTTGTCGGCAAAGCTGGTGTTCTCGGGCCACACGCCGCTGTCCACCATCGCGATGATCATGTCCTCGCCGGCATGGTTCTGGCCGCCGAGCTGGCTCCACAGGCCACCCGCCTTGTCCAGTCCAATGAAGTGCGGCGTGTAGCTCGTGTACAGCGTCTGGATCGCGTCGGCTTCGATGTTCAGCACCGACGTGTTCTTCTTCAGCGCCCGCACTTCGGCGTCTGTCAGATTGGCTGCAAAGCCGTTCAGCACCACGTCGTAGCGCGCGGTGACATTGGCGGGATCGATGCCAGCCAGGACATTGGACTGCTTCTTGTCCAGGTAGCTTAGATAGGCCTGGACGTTCTGGGCGCTGATGTCCAGACGCTGACCCTGCGCGGGCTTGGTCGCCGGCAGGCCGGCAACTTCGCCACCGTAGGACGCGGCGGGCGCGCCCACCAGCTGGACGATGTAGGAGCGTCGGACTTCCTGCGCGCTGGCGGCGGTCGCCATGCCAGCCAGCAGGATCATGGCGGCCAGGGATGCGGGCCGCAGTGTTCTCTTGGACTTCATCGGGGGGTGTTCCTCGTGCTTGCTTGTGGCAATGAAAGGGATGGGGAAGCGGGATAGAGAAATCAGACCGAGCGACGACGACGCTTGGCAGCCAGCAGGCCGGCCAGGCTGACGCCGACCAGCGCCACCGAGCCCGGCTCGGGCAGGTAGCCGATGTTGTCGACGGCGAACTGGGCCTGGTTCTCGGCCGGGTTCACGCAACCGCCATTGCCGTCATAGAGGCAACTGCTGATCGTCACCGACTGGAACCAGCTGCTGGCGAAGCCAGTGTCGAAGTCCCAGTGGCTGAAGTTGTAGTTGCCGTTCGCGTCCTGCAGGTCGAAGTCGCGCTGGATGGTTGTCGAGCCGCCCAGAGCATCAATGCCGGTGACGAGCAGCTGACCCACGCTGAAGTCCAGCGCCGCGCTCAGCGGCAGCACGAAGCCGAAGTCCAGGCCGGTCAGGTTGAGACCGCCATCGAAGAGCTTGATGTTCAGGCCGCCGTCATTGAGCGCGGCATAGAACTGCGTCGCGTTGCCGCTGGGGCAGATCGCCAGGAAGCAGCTGCTCTGGTCGCTGATGGAGCCATCGAAACCGCCCTGGCCCACCGTCGTGATGACGGCGTTGCCCTCAGTGGTCACGTCACCGTTGGTGAGGATGTTGGGCAACACGGAGTCAAAGGTGATCGTGCCGCCGCCGGCGAACGCCGCCGAACAAGCCAGGGTTGCTGCAAGGGCCAGCGCGGTTTGGAAAATCTTTTTCATAGTCCTGCTTACGTTGAGGGTTTGCAATCAACGCCCCGGGCTGGCTCTGGCGACATGCGCTCGTGAAGCCAGCTCGAAAGCCAACGGAGTGCCAAATAAAGCCGATTCAAGGCGTCTATTTACCGTGAGCGTTCGATTCTCGTGAGGCCGCCCTTGCCAGCCATCCCAAGTTGCCCACCCTTCAGGCAAGGGGGAACAGGGTTTCTCCGAGTGCCCGCAAGGGGTCGTTAGCGCGGCGCGCTTGCTAGGACGGACCGAGGCTCGCGGATGCCGCGCTGCGGGGTGCCGACGCTGCGGTCGGTGGAATGGGTGCACCGTCACTCGCGTAGGCGGCGGCTGAAAACACGCGCTCCGACGCCTTGCGGGCGGTGCCGCCATCCTGTTGGATCTCTTTGAGCAGAACATGCTCGGAGAGGCTGTGGACGGCGCTGAACCTTCCCGGCTGCGCGGCGTCCGGCACCAGCACCCAGTCCGGCTGCAGCGTGAACGGGTCGACGTAGGCGCGTCGCAGATGATGGCGCGCATTGACGCCGCGTCGGTCGATCAGCAGGTCGTCGAGGCTGCGCGGATATTGGCCCGGCGGGTTGGTGCTCGCCTTGGCATAGCTGGCAATCGCGCGAGCGATCTCGCCACCACGCCATTCCAGCTCACGTTCCTTCTCACGCTGGGCCGCGGTCGTCCAGGCCTGGCCGAGGGCCGCCAGCGCCGCCGCCGTGAGGGCCACCAGGAACAGCATGCCGAGGTAGGTGAAGCCTCGCGCTGCCAAGCCAGCCACGTCGGTCGATGCGCGCGGCCTCATCGCCTCACCAGTCGGCGTACAGGCGACCATCGCTGGCTCGGCCGGCAGCGCCGCTGCGGACATCCCAGACCTGGCCGGCCAGCTGGGCGTCCGTGGGAGGTGTCACCGTGACCCATTGATCCCGGCTGCCGCTGATGGGGTCCTCGGGAATCTCCCGCACGTAGCGGGTGGCCGCGAGGTCTTCGAGCGAATCCGGGTAGCGCCCCTTGTCCGCCG
>JAEKLF010000220.1 GCA_019509985.1 Burkholderiales bacterium
CGCTGTACCAGGTCGCGCAGCGCTCGCGGGTCGACGTCCATCTCAGAGCGCTGAGTTCGACGGTGGCAGACGTCGTGAGCGCTGCGCCAACCCTCGGCGAGTTCCAGGCGCTGACGCTCGCGGCGGGGCAGGACATGATGACCCTGAGGGACGTGTCGATTGCCAGCATCGGCGGCGCATGCCGCGTCGATGCGTTGCGAGATGCGAACCGGCGCCAACTGTGCGATCAGGTGGTGCGACAGATGCCAGGCCTGGTGAGCGAGCTCGCCGATGCCCGAATCCTCCATACGCTGGAGGAAGGATTGGGTATTTCGCACAGCCGCCGCGCGCTGCCTCGCGATGAGCTGGAGCGCCTGATGAAGGTCAACCAGGACGACGGCATGCGCTGGATCACCGAACCAAGCTGCGCAACGTTCAGTGACGCTGGCAAGCGCTTCGTCGCGCTGGCGCGCCAGGGCGAGCTGGCCTACTTGCGATCCAGGCAGACCGATTCCGCGGCCTCATCGCCTCGGTGAGGTCAGGCCACCGGTACCTGCAGAAGCTGTCGCGACAGGTGATCCAGCATGAGCGCATTCGCCCGCGCCGCGTCGCCGATGGGCGCCATGTGCCCCGCACCTTCCAGCCAGGCCAGCCGCGCCGTCGGCAGCCGGGTGGACAGGCTCTGCGCCACGCGCCTGGCGCTGGCGCAAGTGGCGGTGCCGCAGATCAGCTGCACCGGCATGCGCAGCAGGTCCAGCAGGCCGTCGCTCCATTGCGCGGCGAACAAGGCTTCGAAGTGGCGGCGCACGGTGGGCATGACGTCGGCCAGGCGCGCGCGCTGGGCCTCGTCCAGCTCGGGCCAGACGTCGCGGTCCTGCCAGTAGGCGCAGAAGCCGCGCGCGGCGCCGAGGTCGTCGCCGCGGTCCAGCGCCGCGCCCAACGTGGTGGCGACGTCGCTGATCTCTTCCCACTCCGGTTCGTTCGGGCCGAGAGCGGGCAGCACGCCGAAGGCGACCGGTTCGTAGAGCGTCAGCGACTGCACGCGGCCGGGCTGCTGCAGTGCGATCTGCAGCGCCACGGCGCCGCCGTAGCTGTGGCCGACGAGATGAAAGCCCTGCCCGGGGCCGAACGGCAGGCCGGCCAGCACGCCGTTGGCTTCGACGGCAAGCTGGCTGGGCATCAGCTCGGGCCAGCCGGGGTGGCCGCCGTGGCCGAAGAGGTCGGGCGTGTGCCAGTGCCAGTCCTGGCCCGAGGCAGCGCCGTCGGCAACGAGGCGGCGCCATTGCTTGCCGCTGGCGGCGCTGGAATGCAGGCAGACGATGGCGGCGCGGTCGAGGTCGGATGGGGGCATGGAAGGCTCCGGTGGTGCCGGCCATCCTGCGAGGCCTGCGTTTCAAGCGGACTGCGGCGCGCGCCGTCCCTGTTTCAATCGTTGCGGGCCGGATGATTCCGGCACGGGGCCGCCGTCGGGTGGTCGAACCCCGGGAAGATTCACAGCCCCCACGCGAATGGGTGGGGCGTGCCCACACCGGTGTAGGCCATGGCCTACCGTGGCGCAGGCCTCGGACCGATATCTGCGGCCGGGCCGGCGCGCCTAGGCTGGACGCTCTCAACCTTCTGGAGCGCGGCATGAAGCACTCGATGCATATCTCGGCGACGGCACTGGCCTGCGCGCTGGTGGCCGGCTCGCCCTTCTGGGCCGACACGGCGCAGGCGCAGCGCAGCAGCCGCGTTGCGCCGGCGGCGCTGCGAGTGACCGGCTTCGACGTGGAGCAGGTGGACCGGCTGGAGCCGGGCGCGGAGCTGAACTTCACGGTCTGGGGCACGGCGGATGCGGCGGTGCTGCTGCAGATCGACGGCGGCCGGCGCGCGGTGCGCCTGGACGAAACGACGCCGGGGCGTTACCAGGGCAGCTACGTCATTGGCCGCTCGGACCGTATCGGGCCGGAGTCACGCGTGCACGCCAACCTGCGCCGCGGCAACCGCGTGGCCACGGCCATGCTGGGCGAGGCGCTGCAGGTCGGCTGGCCCGTGCCGGGTGAGGCGGCTCTGCTGCCGGAGATCCAGTCGATGAGCGTCGCACGCGAGCCGGGCCGTGGGCGCGTGGAGAGCTTGCGCTACACGCTGCGCGGCACGCCGGGCGGCCAGGCCTCGGTGCTGCTGCAGGGCAGCGAGGTCCGCAATGTCGTGCTCGACGAGGTGCGCCCTGGCGAATACGCCGGCAGCTATGTGCTGCCTCAGGGCGCCTGGGTCGACACCGAGCGGCCGCTGGTGGGCCAGCTGCGCCTGGGCAGCCGCAGCGCGCGCACCAGCCTGCCCAATGCCTATGAGGGCGTGAACTTCGCGGCGCGGCGCGCGCCGGCCCGCTGCGTCGACTGCGCCACCGTGCAGGCCGTGAACCCGGTCGTCGTCAATGGCGACGGCAAGGTGCTGGGCACGGTGGCCGGCGGCGTGCTCGGTGCCGTGGTGGGCAGCCAGTTCGGCCGAGGCAATGGCCGCACGGCGGCCGGCGTGGCCGGCGCGGTGGGCGGCGCGCTGCTGGGACGCGAGATCCAGCAGCGCCACGACGAGCGCACGCAGTACGAGGTGGTGGTGCGCATGGACGACGGCCTGCAGCGCACGGTCGTCTACGCCGAGCCGCCGAACTTCCGCGTTGGCGACTCGGTGCGTGTCGTCGGCGAGACCTTGGAACCGTATCGCCGTTGATCGCGGGACGAGCGCCGGGCGCCTCTTCAATCAGCCCGTGTTGCGCAGGCCCGCGGCAATGCCGTTGATCGACAGGTGGATGCCGCGCTGCACGCGCTCCATCGCCGGGTCGTCCGCGGCTATGCGGCGGTAGCGGCGCATCAGCTCGACCTGCAGGTGGTTGAGCGGGTCGATGTAGGGGAAACGGTGCTCGATCGAGCGGGCCAGCGACGGGTTGGCGGCCAGGCGCTTTTCGTCGCCGGTGATGAGGCTGAGCGCGGCCTGCGTGCGGTCGAACTCGGCGCGGATGGCCGCGAAAATGCGCTTGCCGAGCTTCTTGTCCTCGACCAGCTCGACATAGCGTTCGGCCAGCGTCAGGTCGGTCTTGGCCAGCACCATGTCGAGGTTGGACAGCAGCGCGCGGAAGAAGGGCCAGCCCTTGAGCATGCGCTTCAGAAGCGCCAGGTTCTTGGCGCGCTGGGCCGGTTCCTCGCCGAGGAAGGCCTCGACACCCGAGCCGAAGCCGCACCAGCCCGGCAGCGCGACGCGCGCCTGGCCCCACGAGAAGCCCCAGGGGATGGCGCGCAAGTCCTCGATGGCGCGCGTGGCCTTGCGGGATGCGGGGCGCGAGCCGATGTTGAGCTCGGCGATCTCGCGGATGGGCGTGCTGGCGAAGAAGTAGTCGGCGAAGCCGTTGGTGCCGTAGACCAGGCCGCGGTAGGCCGCGAAGCTGGCGTCCGACAGCGCCTGCGCGGCCTGAAGGAAGCTCTTGGGCGCGCTCTGCGTGGGATGCAGCAGCGTGGCTTCGAGCGTCGCAGCCACCAGCGTCTCCAGGTTGCGCCGGCCGATCTCGGGATGGGCGTATTTGGAGGCGATGACCTCGCCCTGTTCGGTCAGGCGGATCTGGCCGTTCACGGTGCCGGGCGGCTGGGCGAGGATGGCCTGGTAGCTCGGGCCGCCGCCACGGCCGACGGTGCCGCCGCGGCCGTGGAAGAGGCGCAGCGTGATGGGGCTTTGCGCCTTCAACTCGTCGAACAGCTCCACCAGCGCGATCTCGGCGCGGTACAGCTCCCAGGACGACGTGAACATGCCGCCGTCCTTGTTGCTGTCCGAGTAGCCCAGCATGATGTCCTGCTCGGCACCCGAGCGGTCGATCAGCGCTCGCACGCCGGGCAGGGCGTAGAACTCGCCCATGATGTCCGGCGCGACGCGCAGGTCGCCGATGGTCTCGAACAGCGGCACGATGATGAGATCCGTCCTGGCCTCGCCGTCCAGCGTGCCGCGCAGCAAGCCGGTCTCCTTCAGCAGCAGCGCCACCTCGAGCAGGTCCGACACCGACTCGGTGTGCGAAATGATGTAGTGGCGCAGCGCCTCGCGGCCGAAGCGGGCCAGCGCCTCGCGAGCGGCCTCGAAGGTGGCGAGTTCGAACTGCGCCTTGTCGCTGTAGCTGGCACCGATGACGCGCAGCGGGCGGGCGTCGTTGAGCAGCTTCAGCAGCAGCGTGCGCTTGGCGGCTTCGTCCAGCGCGGCGTAGTCGGCCTCGATGCGCGCGGTGGCGAGCAGCTCGGCCAGCACCAGCTCGTGCTGGTCACTGCTCTGGCGCAGGTCCAGCGTGGCGAGGTGGAAGCCGAAGACCTGCACGGCGCGGATCAGCGGAGCGAGACGCGGCGCGATCAGCGCTTCGGCGTGATTGCTGGCCAGCGACGCCTCGATGGTGCGCAGGTCGGCCAGCAACTTGTCGGGCGAGCAGTAGGGGTCCTGCGGTGCGACGGCATGGCGCAGTGCCTCGGTGCCGGTCAGCGCGTGCAGCGTGGCGGCCAGGCGGGCGTACATGCCGGTCAGCGCGCGGCGGTAGGGCTCGTCCATGCGGTGAGCGTTCTGGTCGGGGCTCCGCTCGGCCAGGGCCTGCATCGCGGACGACACGCCGGTCAGGCGCAGCGAAATCGACAGCTCGGCGCCCAGCTCGTGCAACTCGGTCAGGTAATGGCGCAGTGCCACCTCGGCCTGACGCTTCATGGCCTGGCGCAGTGTGGCGGCGCCAACGTTGGGGTTGCCGTCGCGGTCGCCGCCGATCCAATGGCCCATGCGGAGGAAGCTGGGCAGGGTCTCGCCGGGCAGGTGTTCCTCCAACTCGGCGTAGAGCTTGGGGATCTGGCGCAGGAAGGTCGCATGGTAGTAGGACAGCGCGTTCTCGATCTCGTCCGACACCGTCAGCTTGGAGTAGCGCAGCATGCGCGTCTGCCACAGCTGGGTGATGCGGGCGCGCAGCAGCGCCTCGGTGTCGCGCAGGTCGCGTTCGGTGCCGGCGCGGTCGCGCGCTTCCAGCAGGCCGGCCACGGCGCGCTCGGCGTCCAGGATGCTCTTGCGCTGCACCTCGGTCGGGTGGGCCGTCAGCACCGGCGAGATGAAGCCGCGCTTGAGCACGCCGGCGATCTCGGTCGGGCGCACGCCGGCCTCGTGCAGATGCTCCAGGCAATAGGCCAGCGAGCCGGGCTGCACGCTGCCGGCGCGCTCGTGCACGTCGCGGCGGCGGATGTGGTGGCGGTCCTCGGCGATGTTGGCCAGGTGGCTGAAGTAGCTGAAGGCGCGGATGACGCTGACGGCCTGCTCACCCGAGAGGCTCTTCAGCAGCTTGTCGAAGCGCTTGCCGGCTTCCTTGTCGTGCTTGTGGCGGTAGGCCACCGACAGCTGGCGGATGCGCTCGACCAGCTCGTAGGCCTCGCGGCCCTCCTGCTCGCGGATCACCTCGCCAAGGATGCGCCCGAGCAGCCGGATGTCGGCCAGCAGAGGTTCGTTCTTGTCGGCGTCGTGCCGGGCGGCGGCGGCTCGTGAGGGCATGGCGGGTCGTCCGAAAGGATGGAAATGCTGCGGTCAAGGTAACGGAGTTACCAGAATCTGACTCTAGCAGTTTCTTCCTCGCGGAGGGCTCGCCGCAAGCCCGGTGTGGCGCTATTCAGGAGCCCGGCTGGCCCGTTGTGAAGCCGTCGCTCAGCGTGCGCAGGAAGGCGACGACGTCGCTCACGTCCTGGGCGCTGAGGGCCGGCGCCTGGCCCGGTCGGCTGAAGGGGGCGCCCCGTTCGACATTGGCGCGATAGGCCGCCGGCAGGTCGCTGTAGGCCTGCACCTGGCCGTTCACGACCGGATACCAGCGCGCCGGGTCGAGGTCGCGCGTGGCGTAGAAGGCGACGACGTCTTCGAGCGTTGCGAAGCTCGCGTTGTGAAAGTACGGCGCGGTCAGCGCGACGTTGCGTAGCGTCGGCACGCGGAACTGGCCGCAGAGCTCGGTGCGGCCGGCAAGGTCGCCGCGCTGCGGGCCGCACAGGCCCAGGTCGAAGAAGGCCGGGTTGGCGGTGGCGGTGGCGCTGCTCGTGTTGCGAGGTGTGCCGAGGGCGTGATAGCTGAAGTTGGTGAACAGGGCGCGTGCCTGCCCCGGCACGGGCCGGCTGTCGTGGCAGCTGGCGCAGTTGCCACGCTGCGGGTCGTTGAAGAGGTCGAGGCCACGTTGTTCCTGTGGCGTGAAGGTGGCGCTGCCGTCCTGCACGGCGTCGAACTTGCTCGTGAAGGGATGGAACTTGGCATCGTCGGTCTGGTAGCGGACGAGGGCGGTGATGGCAGCGTCGACGAGCTGGTCGTCTGTCGCCGTGGCGGGCAGGTTGGCGGCGGTGCGCAGGTCAGCGGCGTAGGGCAGGGCACGCAAGCGGACTGCCAGCGCCGCGACGTCAGCGTTGGCCATCTCGTCCGGGTTGAACAGCGGACCGCGCGCCTGCTCGGCGCGGCTGCTGGCGCGGCCGTCCCAGAACAGGCCGCCACGCGCGCGGCCCTGGGCGTCGATGGTGAAGGCGCCGGCCTGGTCGAGGTAGCGGATGCTGGGCGAGCTGCGCAGGCCCTGGTGAGTGCCATCCGGACCACCCAGCGGCAGGAAGCTGTTGGCCGCGTCGGCGTGGCCGCGCGCCTCGACGTGGCAGCTCGCGCAGGCCTGCTTGCCGCTGGCGGAGAGGTTGGTGTCCTCGAAGAGCCTGTCGCCGACTTGGGCCAGCGTCAGCGGCGCGGGCGCGGCCGGCGTGGTGGGCATCGCGGTGGCGCTCGCGGTCGCCGCGCCGCTGCTGATGCCGCCACCGCCGCAGGCATTGAGCAGGCCGGTCAGCAGCAGCACGGTGGCGGTCGGCAAGGTGTGGCGGGCAAGGCTGGGCATGGCGGTCTCCTTTTTTCGAATGCGCGCAGCTTCCCGGCCCAGCGTGCGGCCAGCATGTAGAAACTGTGGAGGCCGTGTCCACACTTGCCCGGCAAGATGCGCGCATGCGCCTCGTCCACCAGCTCTCCCTGCTCTTCATCGCCATTGCGCTGGCCGCCGTCGCGGCCGTGGCCAGCCTCGTCTTCTGGAACCTGCGTGCCGGCTTCTCGGACTACCTGCAGGCGCAGGATGGCGAGCATCTGACGCGGCTGATGGAAGCCGCCGAGCGCGACCTGGCCCGGCGCGGCGGCGCACCCGAGGACTGGCGGCCCGTGCTGCGCGAATGGCTCGAAGCCTCGCGAGTGCTTGCCGGTCACGGCGCACCCGCCGAAGGGCCGCCGGCTGGCGCGCCCGACGAGCCCCCGCCGCGTCGCGAGCATGGCGGCGCCGGCGGGCCGCCGCCCGAGTTCCGCCGTGACCCGCCACCGCCGCGCCGCGACCCGTCCAACTTCGGCCCGCGCGTCGTCGTGCTGGCCGCGGATGGCATCACGCCGCTGGCCGGCCGCCGCGAGACGCTGGACCGGCCGGGCCAGACCCGCGCCGTCAAGCTGAACGGGCAGACGCTGGCCGTGCTGCGCCTGGCCGAGCGCGCCGGCCCGGCCGAGGGCGTGGATGCGAGTTTTCTGCATCGCCAGCACATCGGCCTGCTCGCGGTCGCCGGCGTCGTGCTGCTGATGGCGTTGGTGCTGGCGCGGCTGCTGGCCGTGCGCTGGGCGCGCCCGCTGGCCGAGGCGCAAGTGGCGGCGCGGCGCATCGCGGCCGGCGAGTTCGGCGTGCGCCTGCCGGCGCCGCGCGCCGGTGGTGCGAGCGAGATTGCCGATCTGCACGGCGACATCAATGCGATGGCCGCAGCGCTGTCGCTGCTGGAGAGCAGCCGCCAGCGCTGGATCGCCGAGCTGTCGCACGAACTGCGCACGCCGCTGGCCGTGCTGCGGGGCGAGGTGGAGGCGCTGGTGGACGGCATTCGGCCGTTGGATGGCGCGGCGCTCGGGTCGCTGCAGGAAGAGATCCGTCGGCTGTCCAGGCTTGTCGAAGACTTCCATCTGCTGGCCACGTCGGAGCTGCGCGCCTTGCCTTGCGAGTTCGAGCCGGTCGCGCCGGCCGCGCTGCTGCAGGCGGCCGTTGAACGCATCGCGCCGCGGGCACGCGCGCTGGGCCTGGTCATCGAGGCGCCGCTGCCCCAGGTGCTGCCGGCGGCGCGCTGGGACGCGATCCGCATCTCGCAATTGCTGGCCAACCTGCTGGAGAACAGCCTGCGCTACACGACGGCGCCCGGCATCGTGCAGGTGTCGGCGCGCGCGCTGGGCGCGGCCATCGAAATTCGCCTGGACGACACGCCGCCCGGCGTGCCGGAGGGTGAACTGGAGCGCCTGTTCGACCCGCTCTACCGCGCCGACCCCTCGCGCAGCCGCGCCTTCGGCGGCTCGGGGCTGGGCCTGGCCATCGCCCGCGCCATCGCGCTGGCCCACGGCGGCCGGCTGCGCGCCGAGGCCTCGTCGCTCGGTGTGATGGGCGACCTCATCCTCATCGTCGAAGACGAACCCAAGCTCGCGGCCCTGGTGCGCGACTATCTGCAGGCGGCGGGTTTTCGCAGTGAATGGCTGGCCGACGGCCGCCAGGCACTGGAGCGGCTGAAGACCGGGCCCATGCCGGCCGCGGTGCTGCTGGACGTGATGCTACCGGGCCTGGACGGCCTGGAGGTCTGCCGCGCGGTGCGCGCGTTCAGCGACGTGCCCATCCTCATCAACAGCGCCCGCGTCGAGGAACTGGACCGGCTGCTGGGGCTGGAGCTGGGCGCGGACGACTATGTCTGCAAGCCCTTCAGCCCGCGCGAGCTGGTGGCGCGGGTGAAGGCGCTGCTGCGCCGCGCGCAGGGCCGGCTGGCGCCGGCGACGCTGGTGCCGGCGGGTGGCGGCTTCGCCGTCGACGAGGCCGGCCAGCGCGTCGTCTGGCAGGAGCAGCCGCTCGCGCTGACGCCGGTCGAGTTCCGGCTGCTGCGCCAGTTGTTGCAGCACCCCGGCCGTGTCTTCGAGCGCGCCCAGCTGCTGGACCTGATCCACGAGGACTTCCGCGACGTGTCCGACCGCGTCGTCGACAGCCATGTGAAGAACATCCGCCGCAAGCTGGCGGCGCTGGATCCGCCGCAGGAATGCATCGCCTCGGTTTACGGCGTGGGCTACCGCCTGGATCTTTGAGGCGCTTGGCCGGAGCCGGGCGGAGGCCGACGCCACCGCTGCGCGCCGCGCGCACGGTGTTCCCGCGAACCTCAAACCGTCATCGATCGGGCGATTGCGACGGGCGCGAATGGACCATGTCCGGGAAAACCAGATCGCCCAAGCGTTGAACCGAATCCGGGAATCGTCTATCGTAGACAGCGTTGTCTATTTGAGTTTTACGACGTCACCCAGGCCTTCGGTGCCTGCATGTTGAGATCGCTACCAATTCCGGCGCCAATGTTGCACCGCGGTACGCAATCGACACCCGGCGACGCTTCAGAAACGGGGTTTGCAGCGACTGTGGTGGATTCCGCAAAATGGCGCTCCACTCGCGTAAACCCCAGGAGAACAGGGGGAGTCAAAAAAATACAGTAGGCCCGGCGCTTGAGGGGCATCTCTTTTTTTGCGGCGCCTTGGTAACGCTACCAAATCTTGATGCCCGCGAGCTATAACAAATCTTCGTCCATCGGCTCAATCCTGAGCCGTCAGAGCAAAGCAAGGAGACAAATGAAACATCCTCAGATTTCCAAGACGCGACGCGGGGCCGCGCGGCCCCAACGGCTCAGCCCAGTCGCGTGGGCATCCTCGATCGCGCTGCTGTCAGGCGCGGCCGCGGTGCAGGCCCAGCAAGCCGCCGCCCCGGCGCCCGCCGCTTCGGCCGCGACGTCGCTGGAGACCGTGGTCATCACGGGCATTCGCAGGTCTCTTGACAGCGCTGTCACTTTGAAGCGTGACTCGCGCGGCCTGGTGGACGGCATCGTTGCTGAAGACATCGGCAAGTTCCCTGATACCAACCTCGCCGAGTCGATGCAGCGTATCGCTGGCGTGTCCATCGACCGGAACATGAGCGGTGAAGGCTCGCAGGTCACCGTTCGCGGCGTCGGCCCGCAGTTCAACATGGTGCTGCTGAACGGCCGGCAGATGCCGACCTCCAATCCCTCCGGTAATGCCGGCCGCGCCTTCGACTTTGCCAACCTGTCCTCCGACGCAGTTTCCGCGCTGGAGGTGTACAAGACCGCTCGTGCCTCGTCGCCGACGGGCGGTATCGGTGCCACCATCAACGTCAAGACGGCCCGCCCGCTGGATGTGCGCGAAACCATCGCCAGCATCGGCATCAAGGCCAACTATGACCAGTCGATCGGCCGCCTGCCGAGCGAGATTGCGGGCTCGAAGGTCACGCCAGAAATCTCCGGCATCTACAGCACGTCCTTCGGGGACCGCACGCTCGGCATCTCGATCAGCGGCAACTACTCGAAGCGCAACTCGGGCTCCAACAACGCGTTCACCGGCAACGGCTGGCA
>JAEKLF010000264.1 GCA_019509985.1 Burkholderiales bacterium
GGCCAGATCAATTCGCTGACGACGGCCCAGGTCAACAACCTGAACACCGATGACCTGAACAGCTTCACGAGCGACCAGTTCAACAAGCTGTCCACGGGCCAGGTCGCCGCGCTGACTGCCAACCAGCTCAGCCACCTGGCGTCCGACAGCCTGAACGCCATGGGCTCGGCCCAGTTCAGCGTGCTGACGTCGACGCAGTTCGGCGCGCTGACCACCGCGCAGCTGTCGACGATGGAGACGGCCGACCTGCGCGCCGTGACGACCGCCGCCTTGAGCGGCCTTTCTTCCGACCAGATCAACAGCCTGACGACCGACGAGGTTGCCAACCTGACGACCAACCAGGTTGCCTCGCTGAGCAGCACCCAGGTCAAAGGCCTGACCGCCGCCGACATGACGGCGCTGACCACCGGCGAGGTGGCCGTGCTGACCTCGGCCCAGGTCCAGGCCATGAACACCGACCAGCTGTCGGCCATCGACGCGACCGACATGAAGTCGCTGAGCACGACCGCGCTGCGCGCGCTGTCCAACGCCCAGCTCGACGGCCTGACCAGCGACCAGCTGCGCGCGCTAACCAGCGGCCAGATCAACTCGCTGACGACGGCCCAGGTGCAGAACCTGAACACCGACGACCTGAACAGCCTGACGAGCGACCAGTTCAACAAGCTGTCCACGGCCCAGGTCGGCGTGCTGACGGCCAACCAGATCAGCCACCTGACGTCCGACAGCCTGAACGCGATGGGCTCCAGCCAGTTCGCGCGGCCTGAACAGCGACCAGATCAACGCGCTGACGACCGACGAGGTCGCCAACCTGACGACCGGCCAGATCGCGGCCCTGAACAGCAACCAGATCAAGGGCCTGACCGCCGCCGACATGACCGCCCTGGGCACCGCTCAGGTGGCCGTGCTGACGTCGGCCCAGGTCCAGGGCATGAACACCGATCAGCTGTCGGCCATCGAGACCGGCGACATCAAGTCGCTGTCGACGGTTGCTCTGCGTGCGCTGTCCAACGCCCAGCTCGACGGCCTGACCAGCGACCAGCTGCGCGCCCTGACCACCGGCCAGATCAATTCGCTGACGACGGCGCAGATCAACAACCTGAACACCGACGACCTGAACAGCCTGACGAGCGACCAGTTCGCCAAGCTGGCCACCGGCCAGGTGCAGGCGCTGACGGCCAACCAGCTCAGCCACCTCGCGTCGGACAACCTGAACGCGATGGGCTCCGGCCAGTTCGCCGTGCTGACCTCGACGCAGTTCGGCGCACTGACCACCGCCCAGCTGTCGACGATGGAAACCGCCGACCTGCGCTCGGTGACGACCGCTGCGTTCAGCGGCCTGAACAGCGACCAGATCAATGCGCTGACGACCGACGAGGTCGCCAACCTGACGACCGGCCAGATCGCCTCGCTGACCAGCGCGCAGATCAAAGGCCTCACCGCCGCCGACATGACGGCCCTGGGCACCGCCCAGGTCGCCGTGCTGACCTCGGCGCAAGTCCAGGGCATGTCGACCGACCAGCTGTCGGCCATCGAGACGGGCGATCTGAAGTCCCTGTCCACGGCGGCCCTGCGTTCGCTGTCCAACGCCCAGCTCGACGGACTGACCAGCGACCAGCTGCGCGCGCTGACGACCGGCCAGGTGAACTCGCTGACGACAGCGCAGATCAACAACCTGAACACGGACGACCTGAACAGCTTCACCAGCGACCAGTTCGCCAAGCTGGCCACCGGCCAGGTCGCCGCGCTGACCGCCAACCAGCTGAGCCATCTGGCCAGCGACAACCTGAACGCGATGGGCTCGGCCCAGTTCGCTTCGCTGAGCTCCACGCAGTTCGGCGCGCTGACCACGGCCCAGCTGTCGACGATGGAGACGGCCGATCTGCGCGCCGTGACCACCGGCGCCCTCGCCGGCCTGAACAGCGACCAGATCAACAGCCTGACGACCGATGAGGTCGCCAACCTCGGCACCAACCAGATCGCCGCGCTGTCGTCCACCCAGGTCAAGGGCCTGACCGCCGCCGACATGACGGCGCTGACGACCGGCCAGGTGGCCGTTCTGTCCAGCGCCCAAGCCCAGGCGCTGAACACCGACCAGCTGTCGGCCATCGAGACCGGCGACCTGAAGTCGCTGTCCACGACGGCCCTGCGCGCCCTGTCCAACGCCCAGCTCGACGGCCTCACCAGCGATCAGCTGCGTGCGCTGACGACCGGCCAGGTGAACTCGCTGACCACGGCGCAGGTCAACAACCTGAACACCGACGACCTGAACAGCTTCACGAGCGACCAGTTCAACAAGCTCGGCACGGGCCAGGTTGCCGCACTGACGGCCAACCAGCTGAGCCACCTCGGCACCGACAGCCTCAATGCGATGGGCTCCGGCCAGTTCGCCGTGCTGACCTCCACGCAGTTCGGCGCGCTGACCACCGCCCAGCTGTCGACGATGGAAACGGCCGACCTGCGCGCGGTGACCACCGCCGCGCTGTCCGGCCTGAACAGCGACCAGATCAACGCGCTGACGACCGACGAGGTCGCCAACATGACCACGGGCCAGATCGCCTCGCTGAGCACCGCTCAGATCAAGGGCCTGACCGCCGCCGACATGACGGCGCTGACGACCGGCCAGGTCGGCGTGCTGACCTCGGCCCAGGTCCAGGCCCTGTCCACCGACCAGCTTGCCGCCATCGACGCCAGCGACATCAAGACGCTGTCCACCACCGCCATCCGCGCGCTGTCCGTCGCCCAGCTCGACGCGCTGACCAGCGACCAGCTCCGCGCCCTCACCAGCGCCCAGCTGAACGCGATGTCGACCGCCCCGCAGGTGGTGGGCATCA
>JAEKLF010000102.1 GCA_019509985.1 Burkholderiales bacterium
GGCTCCATGGGCGCGGCCACCGTCGAGCGCCTGCCCGAGAGCGTCAAGCGCATCCGCCGCTACCGCCAGACCATTTACGCGCCCGATTTCCAGGTGCCCGACTGGGCGCGCGACGTCGTCTATTACTACGTCTTCCCCGAGCGCTTTCGCAACGGCGACAAGAACAACGACCCGCGCCCGGGCGGAGCCCGGCCGCAGGACCGCTATCAGAACCATGACGTCGAGCACCACGCGAAGTGGAACGAAAAGCCCTTCCGGCCCGGCTCGGGCGATGGGTCGGACGCTGTCTACAACAACGACTTCTTCGGCGGCGACCTGGCCGGGCTGATCGAGAAGCTCGACTACATCAAGAGCCTGGGCGCCAACGCCATCTACATGACGCCGGTGTTCCGCGCGGCCAGCAACCACAAGTACGACACGGCCGACTACAAGAATGTCGACCCGGCCTTCGGCAGCAACGCCGACTTCGAGCGCCTGTGCGCTGAAGGCCTTAAGCGTGGCATCCGCGTGATCCCCGACACGTCGTTGAACCACGTCGGCGCCGACTCACCCTACTTCAACCGCTACGGCAACTTTCCCGGGGGCGGCGCCTTCGACAACGGCAAGGTCAACCCGGCCTCGCCCTACGCGGGCTGGTTCAAATTCAAGCCGGGCGAAACCGATCCCGACAAGCAATACCAGGGCTGGGCGGGCGTGAGCGACCTGCCCGAGATCGACAAGAACAGCCCCGCCTTCCGCGCCTTCGCCTACGGTGACAAGGACTCGGTCACGCGCCTGTGGCTGCAGCGCGGCGCGGCCGGCTGGCGCATGGACGTGGCGCCCTGGGTACCCGACGACTTCTGGCGCGAGTGGCGCAAGGTCGTCAAGGCCACCAAGCCCGACGCGCTGACCATTTCCGAAGCCTGGTTCGACACCAGCAAGTACTTCCTCGGCGACATGTTCGACAGCACGATGAACTACGTGTTCCGCAACGCCGTGCTCGACTACGCCAACGGCAGGCCCGCCAAGCAGGCCTATGCCAGCCTGGAACTGCTGCGCGAGGCCTACCCGCCGCAGGCGTTCTACGCGCTGATGAACCTGCTCTCCAGCCACGACCAAGCCCGTGCCCTGCACCACTTCGGCTATCGCGACGACGGCAACGCCGACGCCCTCAAGCTCGCCAAGCAGCGCCTGCGCCTGGCGGTGTTCTTCCAGATGACCTACCCCGGCGCGCCCACCGTCTACTACGGCGACGAGGTGGGCATGGCTGGCGGCGACGACCCCTACAACCGCGCGCCCTACCCCTGGGCCGACGAAGGCGGCAAGCCGGACGAGGCGCTGCTGGCCGACTTCCGGCGCCTCACAAAGATGCGCCATGACCACGCCGTGCTGCGACACGGCAGCCTCGACGCGCCGCTGTTCATCGACGACCACGTCATCGTGCTGGCCCGCAAGGACGGCGCCACCTGGGCCGTGACCGCCACCAACAACGACCTCCAGCCTCGCACCGTGCGGTTGACCCTGCCCGACAGCTTCGGCGCGGCACAGCTCAGCGACGCTCTTGGCGGCGCGCCCGTCGCCGTCCTCAACCACGAAATCGAGTTCACCGTGCCGCCGTTGTTCGGCCGCGTCCTTTTCACGCCATGATCCTGAACCCGCTGGGCCACACCGGCCTGAACATCTCCGCGCTGGGCTTCGGCGCCATGCACATCAACGATGAGCGCACGAGCGAGGCTGAAGCCGGCGCGCTGCTCAACCACGTGCTCGATGAGGGCGTCAATCTGATCGACACCGCACGCGGCTACGGCCTCAGTGAAGAGCGCATTGGCCGGCACCTCGCGCACCGGCGCAAGGAGTTCGTGCTGTCCACCAAGGTCGGCTACGGCGTCGAGGGCGTGCCCGATTGGACCTACGACTGCATCGTGCGCGGCGTCGAGCGCGCGCTCAAGCTGATGAAGACGGACTGGCTGGACATCGTCCACCTGCACTCCTGCCCGCTGCATGTGCTGCAGCAGGGCGACGTGACGCGCGCGCTGAATGACTGCCGCGCCGCCGGCAAACTGCGCGTGGCGGCCTATTCGGGCGACAACGCCGAGATCGACTTTGCGATCGAAAGCGGCGCCTTCGGCAGCCTGCAGACTTCCGTCAGCCTCTGCGACCAGGCTCACCTCCAGCACCGCGCCGCGCGCGCCGATCACGCCGGCATCGGCGTCATCGCCAAGCGCCCGCTGGCCGGCGCCGTGTGGCGCTTCGCCGAGCGGCCCAGTGACTTTGCCGAAGGCCACTATTGGGACCGCTTCCAGGCCATGGGCCTGCAAAGGCAGGACGACTGGGCTGACGTGGCGCTGCGCTTCGCCGCCTTCCACACCGGCGCGGCCAGCGCCATCGTCGGCACGGCCAGGTCGCGGAACCTGCAACACAACCTTGCGGCCATCGCACGCGGCCCGCTGCCACCCATGCTGGCGGCGGCGATCCGCGATGCCTTCCACCACCGGGGCAGCGATTGGCCGGGTCTGATCTGACGCTGGACGAGGCGCGCCAGCGGGCGAACCTCGCCTTCATCGCCAGCGGCGTCGAGTTTGCATTTGGCGACGCGGCCGCCCTGCCCTTGCCGGTTGCCGCGCTGCGAGCGCTGACGCCCGACAGCGCCGGCGTCGAAGCCGTGCACGACGGCGGCCTGACCGCCGAAGTGCTCTGTCTCCACCAAGGCGGCCGGCGCTGGGCCGTCAAGCGCACTCGCGCCGAGTGCCGCGTGCGCAACCGGGACGGCGAGACCTCCTTCCTGAACGAGTTGCACCGCCATGCTGAACTGGCCGCGCTTCGAGCCCAGGGCGCGGCCCTGCCCGGCATCGTCGCGCCCGTCTACGGCTCGCTGCGTGGCGGCCTCGTCGTGTCCCCGTGGATCCCCGGCCGCCACCCCGAGGAGCTGGACGAGCGCCAGGCCCGCACGCTGCTGCAAGCCGGCTGTGCGCTGATCGAGCACGGCTTCTTCGAGTGGGACTACAGCGCCGGCAACCTGCTGGACGACGGCGAGCGGCTGTGGCTTTATGACTTGGGCTACTGCTACCGCTTCGACCCGCTGACCCAGTTCAACAGCGCCGGCCATGGCCGTGACGCGCCCCAGCACCACCTGGCAGAGCGCATCGAAGGCCGCCATCTGTTCGGTGCACTGCTCGATGCGCCATCCGACGCAGCGCTGGCTGCTTTCGTCGGCTTCAAGCAGGCCGCCGTGCGGGCCTACGAGGGCTTGCACGACCGCCTGGCCGCGCACGGTGCCAATTCGGCCGTGCTCGACCACTACGCCGGCCTGGCCGCCGGTTGGCGCCAGGCGCTGGCTCAGTCGCCGCAACGCCTATACCTGCTGGATGGCTGGCGCGCCCATGCCAGCGACCTGCACGACGATCTGCGCGGCCGTTCCTGCACGCCGCGCACGCTGCGCCGGGCCCGCTGGCTGCAGCAGGCGCTGATCGATCAGGCCGACCTGCTGCGAGCCGGCGGCGCGCTGTCGGTCGATGAGGCCGGCCTCGACGACGCCACGCTGCTGCGCCTGTACCGCGAACACGAAGCCGAAGCCGCACGCCACCAGCTCTGAGTCGCCGAGGCCCGAAAGCATCTGAACATGTCGCCTCCGCCGGGCTGGCATCATCCGCGCCCATGTCGTCCAGGCCGTCCGCCCTTCTGTCACGCCGTGCCCTGCTGGCCGCCCCGTGGGCCTGCAGCACGAAGCCGGCGTGGGCCGACACGATGACCGTCTCGCTGCCGCACCACCTGAGCGCGGCCGACCCCCAGCTGCCCTACATGACCCGCGTGGTCGCGTTGGCGCTGCAACTTGCAGGCCACACGGCCGACGTGAGGCTGGCGGACCTGGAAATGTCGCAGGGCCGCAGCCTGCTGGAGCTGGCCCGCGGCACCGGCCCGATGGACCTCATGTGGACCGTGACCGACCGCCAGCGCGAGACCTCGGGCCTGCTGCCCGTGCGCGTGCCCATCGACCGCGGCCTGATGGGCTGGCGGCTGCTGCTGGTGCGCAAGAACGAGCTGCCGCGCTGGCGCCGCCTGCGCAATCTGGATGAGTTGCGTCAGCTGCGTGCTGGCCAGGGCCATGACTGGCCGGACACGTCCATCCTGCGCGCCAATGGCCTGAAGGTGGAAACCAGCAGCAACTACGAGTCGCTGTTCCGCATGCTCGCGGGCGATCGCTTCGACTACTTTCCGCGCGCCATCCTGGAGGTGGATGCCGAGATGGCCGGCAACCGCTACCCGGAACTCGCCATTGCGCCCAACCTGATGCTGCACTACCCGGCTGCGGCCTATCTCTTCGTCAGCCCGACGCGGCCCGAGCTGGCGGCCGCACTGAAGGCCGGGCTGGAGGCTGCGGTGGCCGACGGCAGCTTCCAGCGCCTGCACCGCGAACAGTACGGCGCCGTGCTGAAGGCGCACCCGATCTCGGCCAACCGTGTGCTGAAGCTGAACAACCCGCTGCTGCCGGCCGAGACGCCCATCCAGCGCCGCGAGCTGTGGCTGCAGCCCGGCGAAACCTAGCTCATGCGCAACAGGCGCGCCGTCTCTTCCAGCCGCGCGTCCTCGATCTCGCGCAGCACGCCGGACAGGTCCACCTCTCCGGCCTTGTGCTCGTAGCGACCCGTCAGCGGCATGCCGGGCACCAACAGGCCGGCGGCGTACAGCGCCCAGATCTCGGGGCCGTACTGCGTGGCCAGCAGTGCGGGCGCGTGCTGGCCGAAGAAGTTGCGCAGGTTGTTCACATCGCGGATCAGCATGCGCGGCGCGTGGTTGTTGCCGGCCGCGTCCACGGCCTGCGGCAGGTCGATGATGACCGGGCCGTCGGCGGCGAGCAGCACATTGAACTCCGACAGGTCGCCATGGATGACGCCGGCGCACAGCATGCGCACCACCTCGTCGATCAGCGTGGCGTGGTGCTGCCGGGCCTCGGCGTCGCTGAAGCTCAGGTCATTCAGCCGCGGTGCGGCGTCGCCCTGCTCGTCGGCCACCAGTTCCATCAGCAGCACGCCGTCGTGGAAGTTGCCGGGCTGGGGCACGCGAACGCCCGCCGCGGCCAGGCGGTACAGCGCGTCGACCTCGGCGCTCTGCCAGGCCGCTTCCTGCTGCTGGCGACCGTAGGTCGTGCGCTTGCTCATCGCGCGCGCCTGGCGGCTGTTGCGGACCTTGCGGTTCTCGGTGTAGTCGACGGCCTGGCGGAAGCCGCGCTTGTTGGCCTCCTTGTAGACCTTGGCGGCGCAGGTGTCGTCGCCGCAGCGCACGACGTAGACGTCGGCTTCCTTGCCGCTCTTGAGCTGGCGCACGACGCTGTCGATCAGGCCTTCGTCCATCAGTGCCTGCAGGCGTGGGGGTGCTTTCATGGCCCCGATTCTCGGGCCTTGGCCCTTGGTGTCGATCAGGTCGTCGCGTTAGCGGGTGCGCGTCGGTGCAAGAACACACGCTCGGCGAGAAGGCCCACTGCGACGCCAATGACGTAGGCGAAGAGGTCGGGGACATTGAATGTCGAGCCAAGCACCAGGTGGCCCAGCACGGTGCCACGGATCGCGTTGATCCACGGCGCCTGGTACAGCTGGCTGAACTCCACGGCGAAGCTGATGGCCAGCGCCGTTGCCGCCACTCGCCAGCTGGGGGCGCGAGGCCGCAGCATGCCGCAGCCCACGAAGACCATCAGCGCCCACAACGCGTCGCCCGGGTATTTGCCCAGGGCCGCCGGAAACATCCCCGGCCATCGTCGCGACGCCAGGCCGATGCCGATGACGGCCAGCACCGCGGCGGCATAGGCCAGCACATGTCTGCGCTTCATCCCCTGGACAGGCCAGGCAGGCGCGCGGACAGCGGCGGCAGGCCGCTGGGCCCGCCGACCAGGCGCTGGTCGTGCCGGTAGTTCTCGTTCGCCTCGACGCGCCAGTCACGGCCGAACTCTTGCGCCAGCGCCCGCGCCACCTCGTCGAAGCGCCAGGCTTCGTCGGCATTGCTGTCCAGATGGTGCACACCGGGCAACGGCCGCTCAAGCAGGCCGAGCAGCGCGGCGGCCGTGTCGGTCATGAAGGAGCAGGCCGGCGTCCAGGCATGGCTCGCGGCCACACGGCCGTCGCGCTTCTGCCATTCGTCCAGCGTCAGCAGCATGTTGTTGCCGGGTCGGCTGACGTCGATCTGCCAGCCGATGCGGGCGATGACGGGCCGCTCGTTGGCCAGCAGCACGGCGTCCTCGCAGTCGATCTTGTAGCGGCCGTAGTCGTCCTTGGCCGTGCGCGCGTCGGCCACGTCGTGCGGGCCGTCGGGCTGGTGGTCGAACACCATGACGGTGCTCGTGAACAGGAAGTTCGGGCAGCGCGACGCCAGCCAGCCGGCGAAGCGCGCCGGTGCCATGCCCAGGTGGGCGATGGCGTCCACCGACTGCGCGGACAACCAGGCGCCCGCCAGCTTCTCATCGTCAGGGTTGACCGCGGCGCGGTCCCAACCGACGACCTCGTGCCCGGCCGCTCGCGCGGCCTCGGCCAGGCGCGGCGCCAGCGTACCGTTCAGGCCGGTGATGAGTATCTTCATGCCAGCACCCAGCCCCAGGGCCCGAGCTTGCGGCCCTGCCAGCTCTGCTCGGCCTTGGACAGGTTGACGGCCACGCGCACGACGTCGCCGCCCAGCCGACGCTCGAAGGCGACGACATCCGCCGGGCTGTCCAGCAGCTTGACCGGCGCGCCGTACTGGCCGGCCGCGAGCGCGGGATGCCTGTGCTTGAGCGCGATGAGGCCGGCGTAGAAGTCGCTCAGCTCGTAGCGCTTCCAGGCGATGGCGTCTTTCTCGAAGAACGCCAGCCTCTTCGTCAAGCGCGACTCCTGGCCGTTGTAGATCAGCGGCATGCCGGGCAACGTGAAGGTCAGCACCGCCAGCGCCTGATATGCGTCGCCATAGAGCTCGGCGTCGGTGCCGTGCCAGGAGTTGAAGTCGTGGTTGCTGGTGAAGCGCATGCGGTAGGCCGCGGCGGGGTAGCCCGCCGGCTGCCTGGCCAGCCACTCGCGCAGCAGAGGAGCGCCCGCCTCGCCCTTGCCGATCTTCTTGAAGACCTGGTCGGCCAGGTCCCAGGAGTAGGTCATGTCGAAGGCGCCGCTGGTGTGCAGGTCGATGGCGTCGGACTCGGCGAGCATGAACATCGGCTTGGTGGCGTCGAGCTCATGCCGGACGCGCACCCAGAAGTCCGTCGGCACGAGGCTGGCAACGTCGCAGCGGAAGCCGTCCAGCTTGGTCTCGCGCACCCAGAACTTCATCGCGTCGATCATCGCGCTGCGCAGCGCCTCGCTCTGGTAGTTCAGCGCGATGACGTCGTCCCAGTGCTCCTCGCTCGGCTGGCCTTCGTTGAAGGTCACGGCGTAGACCTCGCCCCTGGCGTTGAGCTTGTACCAATCCTTGTGGGCCGTCGCCCAGGGGTGGTCCCAGGCGGTGTGGTTGGCCACCCAGTCGAGGATGACCTTGAAGCCGAGGCCGTGCGCGGCCGCGACGAAGGCCTTGGCGTCGGCCAGCGTGCCGAACTCGGGGTTCACGGCCGTGTAGTCGCTGATCGAGTAATAGCTGCCCAGCGTGCCCTTGCGGTTGAGCTTGCCGATGGGCTGCACGGGCATCAGCCACAGGATGTCCACACCGAGTTTTTTCAGCCGCGGCAGGTCGGCCTGCACGGCCTGGAGCGTGCCCGCGGCCGAGTACTGGCGGACGTTGACCTGGTAGATGACCGCCTGGCGCGACCAGGACAGATGGGGCAAATCGGCGGGCGTGGAGCTCATGGCAGGCAGGGCGAAGGACGAGGCGGCGGTCAACACGGTGCGGCGTTGCAGGGGCATGACTGAACTTTGATTCAGGATGACGCCGCGCAGTGGCGGGCGATGTAGTCGGCGTGATCGGGCATCAGTGCGACGCCGCCGGCCATGGCGCGGTGCACGGCTTCGAGGTAGGCGTGGACCTGGTCCTCGGCCTGCAGCGCGGCGAAGGGGTGAAAGCTCACGGGCACCAGGTTCTGCCCGGCCATGACCTGCAACCAGGCGATGTCGGTGAAGAACTCGTTGTTGAAACGGACGACGCGACCGTGCGCCTTGTAGAGCTCGATCTTCTCGCGCAGCGTGTCGGGCACGGCCATGTGGGCGCAGTCGCGCCAGAAGGCCGAGTCGTCGCGCTGGTTCACGTGGTAGTGGAGCACGATGAAGTCGCGGATGCGCTCCCAGTGGAAGCGGCTCTGCGCATTGAACTCGGCAACGTCGGCCGGGCTGAAGCCGCGGTCCGGGAAGAAGTCGATCAGCAGCTGGATGGTCTGCTGGATCAGGTGGATGCTGGTGGACTCCAGCGGCTCCAGAAAGCCGCCGGCGAGGCCGATGGCGACGACGTTGCGGTTCCAGGCCTGGCGGCGCATGCCAGCCGTGAAGCGCAGCGGGCGCGGTTCGGCGAGCGGCTTGCCGTCGAGGTGGGCCAGCAGCGTCGCGGTGGCTTCGTCATCGCTGATGTGCCGGCTGCAGTAGACATGGCCGTTGCCGATGCGGTGCTGCAGCGGGATGCGCCATTGCCAGCCGGCGCGGTGGGCGGTCGAGCGCGTGTAGGGTGTCAGCGGCGCGGCGCGTGAAGGCGCAGGGCCGCCCCAAGCCTTCACCGCCCCCTCGGGGGGCAGCGGACGCGCCGCGGCCGCGTGGGGGCCGACATGACCGCAGGGCACGGCCAGCGCCCGGTCGCAAGGGAGCCAATGGCTCCAGTCGTCGAAGCCGGTCTGCAGCGTCTCCTCGATGAGCAGCGCGCGAAAGCCCGAGCAGTCGACGAAGAGGTCGCCGGTGATGCGCTCGCCGCTTTCCAGCACGACGGCCTCGATGTCGCCCGAGGGCGTGCGGGTCGCGTGCGTGATCCTGCCTTCGGTGCGCTGCACGCCGCGCGCCTCGGCCAGCCGGCGCAGATATCGCGCGTAGCGGCCGGCGTCGAAGTGGTAGGCGTAGGCAATGTCGGCCAGCGGCGAGTTGGCAGGCTGCGGTCGCGCCGGCATGAAGCGGTTGGCGCGCGCGGCCAGCTGCGTGATCGCGTAGTCGCCCAGCGGCCGGGCACGGCCCGCCAGGCGCATGCGGTGCCAGTACTGCTCGAAGCCGACGGTCCAGAGGTCCTGGCCGATGCGGCCGAAACCATGCATGTAGCGGTCGCCGACGCGGCCCCAGTTGACGAACTCGATGCCCAGCTTGAAAGTGCCGCCGGTCGCGCGCAGGAAGTCGTTCTCGTCGATGCCGACGATGCGGTTGAAGCGCTGGATCAGCGGGACGGTCGCCTCGCCGACGCCGACGATGCCGATCTCGTCGGACTCGACGAGGCGGATGCGATAGCGGTCACCCACCACCGCCGCGAGGCCCATGGCCGTCATCCAGCCGGCGGTGCCGCCGCCGACGATGACGATGCGCTGCAGCAGGGGCTCGGGCATGGCGGCCGGCTCTGGCTAAGGGGTGGGCTCAGGCCGAGCCGCAGTGCTTGGCGATGAAGTCTTCGTGCGAAGGCATCACCTCGACGCAGTTGGCGATGACCTCGCGCACGCTTTCCAGATAAGCGGTGGTCTCGGCCGGGTCGATCAGGTCGGCCAGCGGGTGATAGCCCTTCGCGCGCAGGTTCTGGCCATGCATCACCTGCAGCCAGCCGACCTCGGCGAACAGCTCGGCACCCTCGCGCACGATGCGGCCGTTGCGCTGATAGAGCTCGATCCTGGCCGCCAGCGTGTAGGGGATGGACATCTCGCGGCAGTGGCGCCAGAAGTCGGAGTCGTCACGCTGGTTGGCGTGGTAGTGCAGGATCAGGAAGTCGCGAATGCGCTCGTACTCGAAGCGCGACAGGCGGTTGTACTCGTCGATGTCGGCCTGATCGAAGTCCTGCGTCGGGAAGAAGTCGATCAGCCGTGCGATGGCCGTCTGCACGAGATGGATGCTGGTGGATTCCAGCGGCTCCATGAAGCCCGAGGCCAGGCCCATGGAGACGACATTGCGGTTCCAGCTCTGGCGGCGCATGCCGGTGACGAACTTGAGCGTGCGCGGCTGGGCCAGCGGCTTGCCGTCGAGGTTCTCCAGCAGGATGCGTTCGGCTTCGGCCTCGTCCATGTAGTGGCTGCTGAACACGTGACCGTTGCCGATGCGGTGCTGCAGCGGAATGCGCCACTGCCAGCCGGCCGCATGGGCCGTGGAGCGCGTGTAGGGCAGCAGCTGCGGCGCGCTTTCGCAGGGCACGGCGATGGCGCGGTCGCAGGGCAGCCAGTGCGACCAGTCCTCGTAGCCGGTGCGCAGTACCTGCTCGATGAGCAGGCCGCGAAACCCCGAGCAATCGATGAAGAGGTCACCCGGCACCGCGCGGCCGTCGGCCAGCTGCACGGACTCGACACGCCCGCTCAGGCCGCTGAGCTTGGCGTCGACGATGCGGCCCTCGACGCGCGTGACGCCTCGGGCCTCGGCGTAGCGGCGCAGGTAGCGGGCGTACAGCGACGCGTCGAAGTGAAAGGCGTAGGCGATCTCGGCCAACGGCGAGTTGCCGGCGTCGGTCATCGGACGCATGAAGCGGCCCTTGGCGGCGGCGGCGCGGGTGATGGAGTAGTCGGCCAGGTCGCCCACCTGGCCGGCCATGTGCAGCTTGCGCCAGTAATGCTCGAAGGGCACGGTGCCCAGCGCCTGGCCGATGCGGCCGAAGCCGTGCATGTAGCGGTCGCCAAGCCGGCCCCAGTTCACGAACTCGATGGCGAGCTTGAAGGTCGCCTGCGTCTCGCGCATGAACTCGTTCTCGTCGATCTCCAGCACCTGGTTGAAGCGCTGGATCATCGGGATGGTGGCTTCACCGACGCCGACGGTGCCGATCTCCTCGGACTCGACGACGGTGATGTGGATCTTGTTCCTCAGCAGCTTGGACAAGGCCGCCGCGGCCATCCAGCCCGCCGTGCCGCCACCGACGACGACGACGTTCTGGATGAGACGTTGTTGCTCGTGCATGAATCCCCTCGGATCGAAAAAGCCCCTGCCCGGACGATACCGAACAGGGGCTTCAGAAAGCCTTTACCGACGATCAGAACTTGTAGTTCACGCCCATCAGGTAGGTCTTGCCGTACTTGATAGTCTTCGACGGATCGTCCGGCGACTGCTTGTACTCGACGTAGGGCTCGTTCTTGATGTTGTTGGCTTGCAGCATGAAGGTCAGGCCCTTGAACCAGCCATCCTGGAAGCTATAGGAGATCTGCGCGTCGGTGATGCGCTCGGCCTTGATGTAGACGAGCTGGCTGTCGCCGTACTGGTCGGTGATGGAGCCGACGAAGTCCGAGCGATAACGCTGGCCCAGGCGGGCCTCGAAGCCCCACTTCTCGAAGTACAGCGCGAAGCCACGCACCTGCTTGGACAGGCCCGGCAGCGGGATCGTCACGGTCGAGATCGAGTTGTTGAAGCCCGATGTCGGCAGCGAAATGGCGCTGTGCGTCTTGGAGTAGTTGGCCTGGAGGCCGAAACCGTCCAGCCAGTTGCTCACCAGGCTCAGCGGCAGTGAACCCGCCAGCTCCAGGCCCGAAATGTTCCCGCCCTCGCCGTTCTGCGGCGCCGTGAACGGGCCGACCGTCGAGCCGCTCGGCGGCAGCGGCGTGGCCGACGTGACCAGGGGCTTGAAATCGACCGGCGTGACCGCACGGAAGATATAGGTGTTGAGCTTCTTGTAGAAGCCCGCGACGCTCACGTAGGCCTGCTTGCCCCAATACTTTTCATAGGACAGGTCCACAGCGTCGGCACGGAACGGCTTCAGCAAGGGGTTGCCGCCGCTGCCGGACAGGTAGCCCTTGGCGGTGTCGAGGTTGAACTCCGCGCTGGCGCGCATGTCGTCCAGCGTGGGGCGGGCCATCTGGCGCGCCAGGCCGAAGCGGAGTGTGTTGCCGTTGCCCAGGTCGCCCACCAGGTTCAGGCTGGGCAGCACGTCGTAGTAGGTCTTGCCGGCGGTGTTGGTCCCCAGGTTGCAGACGTCGCCCGGGCAGGCCTGGGTGCGGTCGGCGTTGAAGGCCGTGGAGCTCTGGTCGGTGTGGATGACTTGCAGGCCGACGTTGCCGCGCACCGGGATGCCGCCGAGGGTGCTGTCGATGCCCAGCTTGCCGTAGACGGTCGTTGCCTTCTCCGACACGGTCCAGTTCTTGTTGGCGATGTCGGGCACCAGCTTGGCGGCGATGGTGTAGACCGAGCCGATCGAGCCGTCCGGGTTCCAGGCCAGGTAGGAGATGCCGGAAGCGGGGCCCGTCGAGGTCACGGCACCCGGCACCGGCACGCCCGCGAAGGGGTCGGTCTCGGCGCCGACGCGCAGGCGGCCTTCGACGTAGGTGCGGACCTTCTTGCGGTCGGCGTAGTTCACGCCCACATCGAGGTCGCTGAACATGCCGTCGCCCAGGCTGCGCTTGCCACTCAGGCGGAAGGCGTTCAGCTTGTCATCGGTGTTGGCCACCTTGGAGTAGCCGGCCTGCGGCAGGATGGGGTTGCCACCGCCCCAGCCTTCCACGTCGGTCAGCTTCATCTTGCTGGCGTCACCCAGGTCGTAGGGCAGCGTGTACTTGGCGCCGAGCACGCTGGTGCCGTCGAAGCCCGACCAGTTGAGCGTGCCGCACAACGCCGGGTTGGTCTTGCAGTTGCCGGGCACGCCGGCGGTGGTTTCGAGGTGGGGCGCCTTGCGCTTGGCTTCCGAAGTCGCCAGGTCCAGGGCGCCGGTCCAGTCGCCCATCACCAGCTGGTTGTTCCAGCCGATGGAGTGCACCTTGTCGTGGTTGGCGTCGACGTCGTTGCGCGACAGGCCCTTGTAGCCGGCAATGGAGCCGGTGGTCGCCACGCCATTGGCGACGGTGCCCACGCTCAGGTCGCCCATATAGCCCTGGCCGAAGGCCAGCGGCATCTGCACGCCCTGCTCCAGCTTGGTCTGGTCGAACTTGGTAGCGAACACGTCCAGCGTGCTGTTGAAGTTCTTGTTGGGCTTGTACTGCAGCGTCGCCATCACGGCGTCGCGCTTCTGGTCGGTGTTGTCGACCAGGTCGTTGAAGCCGCCAGGCGCCTTGACGGTGGCCTGCGGGCAGGCGCCGTTCACTTGCGGCACGGGGCAGACATCCGCCACGCCCCAGGAACCGGAGTTCTGGGTCGTGCCCGTGTTCTCCTTCAGGCGGGCATAGCCGATGGCCACGCCGATGGTGCGGTCGGCGAACTGGTCGATGTAGGCCAGGTTCACGCGCGAACCCTTGCCGGCCGGCGTGCTCAGGCCCTTGCCCAGCTTCACGTCGCGGTAGTTGACGGCGACGACGCGGCTGCCGAAGTTCAGCGGCCGGGCCGATTCCATGTTGATGGTGCCCGACAGGCCCTGGCCGATCAGGCCGGCGTCGGGCGTCTTGTAGATGGTCACACCGCTGAGCAGTTCGGACGGGTACTGGTCGTACTCGACATAACGGCTGTCGCCCGTGGAGACCTGCTCGCGGCCGTTCAGCAGCGAGGTCGCAAAGTCGGGCGAGAAGCCCCGCACGCTGATGGAGGTCGCGCGGCCGTTCACACGCTGCGCCGCCACGCCGGGCAGCCGGGCGATGGACTCGGCGATGCTGGTGTCAGGCAGCTTGCCGATGTCTTCGGCCGAGATCGCTTCGACGATGGAGTCGCTGTTGCGCTTGACCGAGATCGCGTCCTCGATGCCCTTGCGGATGCCGGTGACTGTCACCGTCTCGAGCTGCTGCGGCTGGGCCGGCTGCGTCTGCGCCGCGGCGCCCGCGGCGGCGATCAGCAGCGTGCAGCCGATGGCCACCGGGCTGATGCGAAAGGACGCGGCGGCGCCCGACCCGCACTTGTCTTTGCTCATGGTCATGAATGTCTCCTCTAGTTCATTGGAAAACGGCTTGGCCCGAGTGCATTGCCGAGGCAGGCGGCGCACATCTCTTGGGCGAGAACCCTACGTCTCAGCCATGTTTGTATCAAAACTAGATTTTTTTCCGCACCTGCGTAAACCCTAGACGTTGCGCGAAAGCGACCTGGTTTCGCCTCAATACCAAGGGAAAACCAGCATGGAATTGATACTTACGCGCAAGTCGACGGAAGCTTGGCAGCCATCAGAGTGGAAACTTGTAGCTCAACTACAGCATCAATCCCGTGCAGCAACAGAACCGCAGACTGTGAACCAGTTCACAGGACGGGGGCCCAAAGTGCCCGCCTGCAAGGCCAGAAAGGCGCCGCGGCCAAGGCGAAAACGAACGAGCCCAACGCCGCCGTGCGGCGTTGGGCTCGTGAAAGTCAGCGGGGAAGGGTTGCCGGCGCCGTGCGCCGCCTGAGCCTCAGGCGTCGGCCTGTTCCAGCGCCAGCGAGGCGCCGGACAGCGCGGCGAGTGTGTCCGTGATGAGGGCGGTCGGGACACCGGCCAGGAAGGACTGGAAGCGCCCCTTGGCCTCGAAGCGGTGGCGGAACTCCGACCGGAAGAAGCGTTCGCCCAGGCGCGGCACGATGCCGCCGCCGATGAAGACGCCGCCGCGCGAACCCAGCGTCAGCGCGACGTTGCCGGCAAAGCCACCGAGCATCGCGCAGAAGAGATCCAGCGCGCGTGAACATGCCGCGGATTCGCCGGACAAGCCGCGAGCCACGATCTGCTCGGTGGGCAGCGCGCCGACATCTTCGCCCTCGCCCAGCACGGCCGCCACGGCCCGGCACAGCACCGGCAGGCCGATGCCGGACAGGAAGCGCTCGGCGGACACATGGGGGAACTCGCGGCGTGCGTGGCCGAGCACGTCGCTCTCGAAATCGTCGGCCGGCGCGAGCGTCGCGTGCCCACCCTCGCCCGGCAGCGCCAGCCAGCGGCCCGGCGCACGCACGACGCCGCCCACGCCCAGGCCGGTGCCCGGGCCGATGACGGCGAGAACGGTGCCCGTGGCGACATTCGCGGCGGCCGGCGGCGGCGCACCCCAGGCGCGCAACTGATGCGGGCCCAGCCGCGGCAGCGATAGCGCCTGCGCCTCGAAGTCATTCAGGCAGAGCAGCGTCTGCAAGCCGAGTTCGGCCTGGGTGCCGGCGCGGGAGAAGCTCCAGGCGCCGTTGGTCAGCTCGATGTGGTCACCGTCCAGCGCCGTCGCCAGCGCGAAGGCCGCGCTCCGTGGCGCTGGTCGCGCGGCGTCCTGGCCGGCCAGATAGGCGCGCACGGCGGCAGCCGGACCGGCATGGGCCGCCACCGGCAGCACACGCACATCCTCAACCGCGGCGCCGGGGCCGGCCACGGTGCCGAAGCGGGCGTTGGTGCCGCCAACGTCGGCCACCAGCCAGGGGTAGGCGGCGCTCATGCCCGGGCTCCGCAAGTGATGGATGACAGGAGACGGAAATTCAGGAATCGGGCGGCAGTAAACACGGGATCAAAAAGGTGAAATTGCGGTCGCGGCGGACGGTAGCAAAACTACATCGTTTGGACAATACACGCTCACCCCCGCCGCTCACCGCGAATACCGAAATCGCCTTCATCATCCAATAACCAGCCCTCTCCCCGGGGAAACTCGATTGCCGCGGGCCTGTAGTGAAGCTACAACCCTTTTTGACGCCCTGCGCCAAGGCCCACGGGGCAGGCCGCGCCGGCTTGCCGCCCGGCGTGCTGAATAATCCGCCGGGTCCTTTCCCCTCCAGGTTTTTCCGCCCGCGCCCATGCCCCGTTTCGACAGCCCCCGCTTGCTTGCCGATATTGGCGGCACCTATGCTCGTTTTACGCTGGAAACCGGCCCCGGCGAATTCACGCAGATGGCCTCGTTGCGCTGCGCCGACCACACCGATTTCCATGCCGCCGTCAGCGCCTATCTGCACGGCCTGAACTGGCAGGAAGGCGGCCCGCAGCAGATCGCCCACGCGGCCATCGCCATCGCCAACCCGGTCGAGGGCGACCAGGTGCGCATGACCAACTACCACTGGCAGTTCTCCATCGACGAGATGCGCCAGCGTCTGGCGCTGGACACCCTCGTCGTCGTCAACGACTTCACCGCATTGGCGATGGCCCTGCCCCGGCTGGCCGAGGTCGACGTGCGCCAGGTTGGCGGTGGCCAGGCGCGCCGGCCCAGCGTCATCGGCCTGCTGGGCGCGGGCACGGGCCTGGGCGTTTCAGGGCTCATCCCGGCCGGCGAAGGCTGGATTGCACTGGGCACCGAGGGCGGCCACGTCAACTTCGGCCCGCGCGACAAGCGCGAGATGGACATCCTGCAGTTCGCCTGGAAGGCGCTGGACCACGCCTCCAGTCATGTGTCGTACGAGCGCCTGATCTCCGGCCCTGGCCTGGAGCTGATCTACCGGGCCCTTGCCGACCGCAACGGCGTGGCCGACGCTGCGCCACTGCAGGCGCCGGTCATCACCCAGCGCGCGCTGGAAGAAGGCGACGCGCTGTGCCTGGAGACGCTGGAGGTCTTCTGCGGCCTGCTCGGCACGGCCGCCGCCAACCTGGCCGTGACGCTGGGTTCGCTGGGCGGCATCTACATCGGCGGCGGCATCGTGCCGCGCCTGGGCGAGTACTTCGACCGCAGCCCCTTCCGCGCCCGTTTCGAGGACAAGGGGCGCTTTCACGACTACGTGTCGGCCATCCCGACCTTCGTCATCACCGCCGAGCACGCCACCTTCAAGGGCGCCTCGGCCATTCTCGAGAACCAGCTGCGCAACCTGCAGGCCTCGCCCGGCTCGGCCATCCTCGGCCAGATCCGCCGCGCCCGCAGCGAGCTGTCCCCCGCCGAGCTGCGCGTGGCCGACCTCGTGCTGGCCCAGCCGCGCTCGGTGCTGAACGACCCCATCGCCGAGATCGCGCGCGCCGCCGGCGTCAGCCAGCCCACCGTCATCCGTTTCTGCCGGTCCCTCGGCTGCGAGGGTCTGTCGGACTTCAAGCTGCGCCTGGCCTCGGGCCTCACGGGCACCGTGCCGGTCACCCACACACAGGTCAACACCAATGACTCCATGCTGGAGCTGGGCGCCAAGGTGCTGGGCAACACCGCCAGCGCCATCCTGCAGGTGCGCAGCCACCTGAACCGCGACACCATCGACCGCGCCATCGACATGCTGCTGTCGGCCCACCGCATCGAGTTCTTCGCGCTGGGCCACTACGGCGTCGTCGCGCAGGATGCGCAGTTCAAGTTCCTGCGCTTCGGCATGCCCTGCGGCGCCTACACCGACCCGCGCCTACAGCTGCTCGCCGCCGACGTGCTGCGCGAAGGCGACGTGGCCGTCGTCATCAGCAGCGGCGGCCGCCTGCCCGAGCTGCTGTCGGTGATGGAGAAGGCGCAAGAGCGCGGTGCCAAGGTCGTCGCCATCACCGCCAGTCAGAGCCCGCTGGCCAAGAAAGCCGACGCGACGCTGATCGTCGACCACATCGAGGACATCGCCACCCACTTGCCGATGGTCAGCCGCATCCTGCACTTGCTGTTCATCGACATCCTGGCCGTCGGCGTGGCGATGCGCCGCAGCCCGGACAGCATCGCCGCGCTGACGGGCAAAAGCGACGTAGACGGCGAGGACGACGAGGCCAAGCCCACGCGCACCGCCGCACCCGGCGTCAGCCTCGCGTCGCCGCTGGCCCGCCTCACCTCCCACAGCCGCTGAGCCCGCAGCCCCATGCTCAGCATGACCACCTACCCGCACGCCTACATCGCCCACGCCGGCGCCCGCACCGAGGCCGAGCTGGCCGTCGTCGAGAAGACCGGTGCCCACGCACTGCTGCCCAGCGTGCTGATCGCGCTGGACGCCCATTTCGTGCACCGCGCCCGCGGCGCCGAGAAGAAGGATGGCAACCCCTGCAACGAGCTGCGCATGCTGGTGGCGTCGCTGCTGGCCGGCAGCGAGGTGCTGCTGGCCGACAAGGCCATCAAGTACGACGCCAGCAAGAGCGTGCTTGGCCTGGCCATCGGCGCGTCGATCCGGCTCGACATCGGCGGCTCGCGGCGCCTCGCCAAGGCCTTCCTCGCGGACGTGAGCGCCAAATACGGCAACCACGGCGCATGACTTTCGTCAGGCAACGCTTCGCTCGCGAGCATGCGCTGACCGAGGCCGGCGATCTGCCGCTCGACTGATACGCTAGAGCCAAGATCGACCCACAACGCCGGCCCGGCCTTCGAGCCGCCGCCCATGGGGCGAAGACCCCGCAGTCCTGGGAGGGACATGAAAGCTTTCCTCAAACGCTGGCGCACGCGCCTGATCGTGCTCGCCGTGCTCATCGCCGCCGGCGTCACCTGGCGGTCGTTCAACCGCCCGCCCCCGCCCCCGCCGCCGCCCAGCGGCGTCGTCGCCCTCGGTGACGTGATCCAGTCGGTGCAGGCCGCCGGCATCCTGCAGGCCAAGACCCGCGTCGACGTCGGCGCCCAGGTCAGCGGCCAGATCCAGACCCTGCACGTGGAGCTGGGCCAGCAGGTCAAGAAGGGCGATCTGCTCGTCAGCCTCGACCCCGAGCTGGCGCGCAGCGACGTGGCACAGGCCGAGGCCGCCGTGGCCCAGGCCGCCGCGGCGCTGGACAGCCGGCGCATCGACGCCGAGTCCGCCCGCCGCGAGCTCAAGCGCCAGCAACGCATGCTGGCAGGCCAGGCCACCGCCGCCACCGAGGCCGAGAAGGCTGAGACGGAGCTGGCCAAGATCGAGGCCGACCTGCGCGGCCAGGCCGCCACCATCGCGCGGCTGCAGGCCGAGCTGGAGAAAAAGCGCGTCAGCCTGTCCTATGCCCGCATCACCGCGCCCATGGACGGCACCGTCGTCAACCTGCCGGTGCAAGTCGGCCAGACCGTCATCTCGGTGCAGATCACGCCGGTCATCCTGACGTTGGCCGACCTGGACACCATCACCGTGCGCACCAAGGTGCCCGAGGCCGACATCCAGGCCATCAAGGTCGGCCAGACGGCGCGCTTTTCCACGCTGGCCGTGGAGGGCAAGCGCTACGAGGGCAAGGTGCGCGTCATCCAGCCGGTGCCCGAGCGCGCCGGCAACGCGGTCTTCTACAACGTGCTCTTCGAGGTGGACAACCGCGACCGCGCGCTGTTCAGCGACATGACGGTGCAGGTGGACATCGAGACGGGTTCGGCCAGGCAGGTGCTGACGATGCCCATTGTGGCGTTGGGCGAGCGCGGCAAGGATGGACGCTTCACGGTGCAGGTGCTGGATGCCGCGAACAAGCAGGTGCCGCGGCAGGTGAAGGTGGGCTTGCAGGATGGGGCGAAGGTGCAGGTGCTGGATGGTTTGAAGGCTGGCGAGAAAGTGCTGCTGGCGCCGCCGAGTGCGGCGGATGCGGCGGCGTCGGGCGCGAGCGCGGCCAGCAGCTGACATGCGATTCATTGCTTTGGCTGGCGGTTGCTTAACGCCGAGGCCCAGCCGGGAGTTCGCCCCGGCGGGCGACCTACTTTCTTGTGCGGACAAGAAAGTAGGCAAAGAAACCGGCCCTGTTCCGTCGCCCCTTCGCTGCGCTACGGGGTCCCCTGCGATGCTCGGAGCCCGAGGCCCGCGCAGAACTCCCTTCGCTACGCTGCGGTCAGACAGCTGCGCGGAGTCAGTTGACGAAGCGCGCTGCGCGCGCGCCTCGGGCTCCTGCGCTTCTCGACTCCTCCAAAGGGGAGCCCCGGAACAGCCAACAGCCCGAAACCAACAGCCAAGCCCACAAGCCGGCTGGCGCCGGCTGTTCATCCACCCCCCCTTTGAGCCCGCCGAGGAGCGCAGGACCTTGAGGCCGCGAGCGCAGCTCGCTTCAAGAACTGACTCCGCGCAACTGTTTGACCGCAGCGTAGCGGAGGGAGTTTTGCGCGGGGCCTCAAGGTCCGAGCACCGCAGGGCAGCCCGCTGCGAAGCAAAGGGCCGGGCGGTTCGGGGGCGACTTTTTGCCTTCTTTTTGGTCGCTCAAAAAGAAGATCGCCCGCCGGGGCGACATCCCGGCATGGGCTTAGCCTCAAACACCAACCTGTCGGAGGCCTCCCAATGCCTCTGATCGAACTCAAGAACGTCGCCCGCCACTACCAGCTCGGCGAGATCGACGTCCCCGCGCTGGACGGCGTCAGCCTCTCCATCGAGGCTGGCGAGTTCGTCGCCATCATGGGCCAGTCGGGCTCGGGCAAGAGCACGCTGATGAATGTGCTGGGTTGTCTAGACAACCCCACCCACGGCCAGTTCCTCATCAGCGGCCGCGACGCCGGCAAGCTCGGCCCCGACGAACTTGCCGCATTGCGCCGCGAGCGCTTCGGCTTCATCTTCCAGCGCTACCACCTGCTACCCCACCTGGACGCCCGCGCCAACGCCGCGCTGCCCGCCGTCTACGCCGGTGTCGGCAACGGCCCGCGCAGCGAACGGGCGCGCGCGCTGCTGGAACGCCTGGGTCTCGGCGACCGCCTGCACCACCGGCCCAACGAGTTGTCGGGCGGCCAACAGCAGCGCGTGTCCATCGCGCGGGCGCTGATGAATGGCGGCCAGGTCATCCTGGCCGACGAGCCCACCGGCGCGCTGGACTCGGCCTCCGGCGCCGAGATGCTGCGCCTGCTGCGCGAGCTCAACGAGCGCGGCCACACCATCATCCTCGTCACGCACGATGCCGCCGTGGCCGCTCATGCGCGACGCGTCATCGAGCTGAAGGACGGCAAGGTCGTCGCCGACAACGGCACGCCCGCTGGCCATGTGCCACCCACCGAGCTGCCCAGCGACGCACCGCCGGTCAAACAGGGCGGCCGGCTGCGGCGCATCCAGGTGCAGTGGCGCGAGGCCGTCACCACGGCGCTGCTGGCGCTCAAGGGCAACCGGCTGCGCACGGCGCTGTCGATGCTGGGCATCAGCATCGGCATCGCGTCGGTGGTCAGCATCGTCGCGCTGACAACGGCGGCACGGTCCTCCATCGAAAGCGACGTGGCCAGCATGATGTCCGGTCGCCTGCCCGTCTGGGCCGGCAACACGTCGCTGCCGCCCGGCGTGCAGCCCAAGCCATTCCGGCCCAACGAGATCGACTCGCTGCGGGCGCTGGACGGTGTGCGCGGCATCACGCTGAACCGCCAGATGCAGCTGGCCGCGCGCCACCAGTCACGCGACGCGACGGTGCAGGCCGTTGCGGGCGACGCCAACACGCTGAAGGCCCGCAAGCTAAAAATCGTGCAGGGCCGCTACTTCAACGCGATGGATTTCGACGCCCGCAGCCAGGTGGTGGTGCTGGACGAAAAGGCGCGTGACGCGCTGTTCAGGAAGGACCAGCCGGCGCTGGGCCAGGTGGTATTGCTCCAGCTGGGCGGCGTGGCGACCGGCGCGGGCGCCGCGTTGCCATCAGCCGCCCTGCCCTTCACCGTCGTGGGTATCGCCGCAACCGATGGCAGCGCCATCAGCTTCAACGGCGGCACGAGCCAGATCTATCTGCCGGACAGCACCTACGCCCGCAAGCTGGACGCGCTCGCCGACATCTGGGCCTTCGATGTGCACATGGATACCCGCCTGCCGCCGCAGCAGGTGCGCGAGCATGTCATCCATCGCCTCAAGGCCCTGCATGGCCGCGAGGACTTCAGCACGTTCAACGGCGAAGAGGAGTTCCGCAAGTTCCAGGGCATCACCAGCGCGCTGGCGGCGGTGTTCGCCGGTGTGGCGGCCATCTCGCTGCTGGTGGGCGGCGTGGGGGTCATGAACATCATGCTGGTGTCGGTGTCGGAGCGCACCCGCGAGATTGGCATCCGCATGGCCGTGGGCGCACGGCAAGGTGACGTGAGGCTGCAGTTCCTCATCGAGGCCGTCGTGCTGTGCTGCCTGGGCGGCCTCGTCGGCGTGCTGCTGAGCTGGCTGGCCGCGCAGGCGCTCAACGCGGCACAGGAGCACCTGAAGGTCATCGTCAGCTGGGCGGCGCTGGGCGTGGCCTTCGCGGTGTCCAGTGGCGTGGGCCTCGTGTTTGGCACGCTGCCGGCGCGGCGCGCCGCGGCGCTGAGCCCGGTGGATGCCTTGGCTCGAGAGTGATATGCCCCTCGTCCAAGGATTACCTTGGCCGGTCCCTCAGGGGGACGGCGATGCTTGCCGGATTGACCGGCAAGCATCGCCGGCGCAGGCCGGCTTGGGAGCGGCCCGGCGCCCGGCCCGCCGGGTTCAAGACGCTTGGCGGCGCGAAGGTGAATGGACAACTGACATGAAAACAAGACTGACCTTGATCGCCCTGGCCGCCCTGCTCGCCGGTTGCGCCCTGGGACCCACCGCGCAGGCGCCCGAAGTCGCCGCACCCACCGCGTGGGCCTTGAATGGCGGCGACACCGAGCCCGACTGGGCCGGCCTGCTCGACCCCACGCTCGCTGCGCTGCAGGCCCGCGCGCTGGAGGCCAACCGGGACGTGAAGCTGGCCGCGCAGCGCTGGCAGCAGGCCCAGTTGCTGGCCGAGCAGAGTGCGTTGCGCTGGCTGCCCAGCGCCGGCGTGTCGGCCAACGCCAGCCGGCCGCTGCAGACGCAGAGCTCCACGCGCAATGTCGACGTCGGCGGCGTCACCGTGCCGGTGACCACGTCCACCGGCTGGAGCCGCAGTTATGGCGCCTCGCTGAGCGCCGGCTACGAGCTCGACCTGTGGAACCGCCTGGGCCAGGCCGAGGCCGCCCAGCGTGCCCAGGCCGAGGCCGCGCGCACCGACATTGCTGCCGCACGCTTGGTCCTGCGCAGCCAGGTGGCCGAGGCCTACTGGACGCTGGCCGCCATCCGCGCCCAGCAGCCATTGGCCCAGACCCAGCTCGCCCTCACCCGCGAGACGCTGGCGCTGACGAACAACCGCGTGCGCGAAGGCAAGCTGCTGCCCATCGAGGCCGACAAGATCGCCGTCAACGTGCAGGCCGCCGAGTCGCGCCTGGCCGACCTCGCGGCCGACGCGCAGCTGCAGCGCCACCTGCTGGCCCTGCTGCTCGACGAACCCCTGCCCGGCCCCGCGCCGCAGGCCGAAATGCCCGCCGGCGAGCCGCCGCGCTGGCGCCTGGCCGAACCCGCCGACGTGCTGGCCCGCCGGCCCGACGTGCAGCGCGCCCGCCTCGGCGTGGACGCCGCGCTCGCGCGGCTGCGCGCCAGCGAGGCCGACCGCTACCCGCGCCTGTCCTTCTCCGCCAGCGTCAGCACCGGCGGCACGCGCACCAGCGACTGGCTGGCCCAGCCGCTCGGGTCATTCGCGTCCAACCTCGTCGTGCCATTGATCGACTGGCGGCGCCTGGACCTGCAGCGCGACGGCGCCCGCAGCGAGCTCGACAGCGCCGCGCTGACGTTGCGCGACACGCTGCAAAAGGCGCTCGCCGACATCGAGACCCAGCGCATCGAAGCCGAGCGCGCCGCGCAGCAGTTCGACGCCAACACCGGCCGGCTGAAGGAAGCCACCGAGACCGAGCGCCTGGCAGCGCTGCGCTACGACGTCGGCGCCATCGCCCGTGCCGACTGGCTTCAGGCCCGCAGCGCCCAGCTCGACGCCGAGCAGAACCGCATCCGGCTGCGGCTGACACAGTGGCTGCGGCAGGCGGCGCTGTTCAAGGCGTTAGGCGGCGCCTGACGAGGCCATGGCCGAGACGTTGAACGTGCTCTTCATCTGCAGCCGCAACCAGTGGCGCAGCCCGACCGCTGAGCAAGTCTTCCGCCGCCATCCCGCGCTGGCCGTGCGTTCGGCCGGCACCAGCGCCAGCGCGCGCCGCCACGTGAGCGCCGTCGACCTGACCTGGGCCGACGTCATCCTCGTCATGGAGAGCAGGCACAAGGCCCGGCTGCTGGCCGAGCATGCCCGTGCACTCATCGGCAAGCCATTGCACGTGCTCGACATCCCTGACGACTATCGCTTCATGGACCCCGAACTCGTTGAACTCCTGCAGACAGCTGTGCCGCCGCTGCTTGGGCTAGGCTGACGGCATGCACCACCCGATTTCCAATTCCCTTTCGCGTGCCGGCAGGCTCGGCCGCCGCGCCGCACTGGCTACGCTGGCCGCCGCGCTGGCCGCCCCCTCCGCCTGGGCCGCGCCCGCCACGCCCGTGCAAGGCTACAAGGTCGTTCACAGCTACCCGCACGATCCCGACGCCTTCACGCAAGGCCTGTTCTTCCACGACGGCTTTTTGTACGAAGGTACCGGCCTGCGCGGCCGCTCCACCATCCGCAAGGTCGAGATCGAGACCGGCCGCGTCGTGCAGGCCGTGGAGCTTCCGGCCGAGGTGTTCGGCGAGGGCATCACGATGTGGGGCGACCGCATCATCGGCCTCACCTGGCAGGAGCAGACCGCCTTCGTGCTGGACCTGAAGACCTTCAAGCTCTGGCGCAAGTTCAACTACCCGGGCGAGGGCTGGGGACTGACGCACAACGGCAAGGAATTAATCCTGAGCGATGGCACGCCCGAGCTGCGCTTCCTGGACCCGCTGACCTTCAAGGAACTGCGCCGCGTGCGCGTGACGGCCGACGGCAAACCGGTGACCGAGCTCAACGAGCTGGAGTGGGTGGAGGGCCAGGTCTACGCCAACATCTGGCAGACCGACCGCATCGCCCGCATCGACCCCAAAACCGGCCGCGTGGTCGGCTGGATCGACTTGAGCGGTTTGCTGCCCGCCAACCAGCGCACGGGCCAGGACGACGTGCTCAACGGCATTGCCTACGACCCGGCGAAGAAGCGCCTGTTCGTGACGGGCAAGCTGTGGCCGAAGCTGTTCGAGATCCAGCTGACCAAGAAATAGTCGAGCGCCACGAAGCTCACCACCTCCAATCCGTGGTCGATAGACCCGCGCCTCATATGCCGCCGAAACGAAGCCTTGCCGTTTTGATCATCCTTGCAACGCTGGGCGCAGGCGCGCAAGCCCTTGAACCCAACCCAAAGCTTCGCGAGATCGCCGCCGCGGATCAACAGGACAGGGCGGGGCCCACCAGCGGCATCGACTACACGCAGTTGGCCGGTAGAGATGCCGAACGCCGGATCCAGGTCAGGCGCTTGCTGGAGCAAGGCGAAGTCCGTGTCGCCGAAGACTACTTCTACGCCGCGCTCGTCTTCCAGCACGGCGAAACGGTGGAGGACTTCAAGCTTGCCTTCTCGCTGATCAGCATCGCCGCTGCGCTGCGACCCGAACGCCCTGGCCCCAAGGCCGCCGCCTGCTCCGCGTGGGACAGGTTGCTCCTGCGGTCAGGAAAGCCGCAGTGGTATGGCACGCAGTTCGAGCGTTCAGCGAAGACGGGGAACATGGAACTCTCGGCCGTCGATGAGTCCGCCGTGACGGACGAGGACCGGAAGGCCTGCGGATTGCCAACGCTGCAAGAGTCCCGCGACGGCGCCGGTCAATTCAAGTAGCCTCGCGTGAACCGCGGCACGCGCGCCTGAACGGCGTTCTCGCGTCGCTCGTCGGGAACGATCAGCGGCAGACTTCCGTCCCGAAGTCAAAAACGATCTCCCAGCCGCCACCGGGCTTGCGGCGCCACACCGACTGGAAGCGCGCCGTCACCTTGCCGTCGGGGTCCAGCACCGGCCCGGTGGTGCGAGCCAGGTCACCGCTGGGCAGCACCAGTACCAGGTCGGGCGACCAGCTGAAGGGCGGCTTGGGCGAGGTGAGCAGACCGTTCCAGGCCGCCATGACCGCGTCGGGGCCGTGCAGCGGGGCCTTGCCCATCCAGATGGTGTCCGGCGCCAGCAAACGCCGAAAGCCCGCCACGTCACGCGCAGCGAAGGCCGCGGCAAAGGCGGTCTCAGCGGCGCGCGCCTCTTCGACCCGCCTGGCGATTTCGTCGGCAGACGGCCAACCTGGTTCCGACGCGGCCGAAGCAGCGGCGGGCAACGTTGCGGCGGCAAGCAGGGCATGGCGGCGGGTGGTCATCGGCTTCTCCGTGTTCTGGAAGCCGCGAGCATGCCTCGCGTACCGGGCCCTGCCTCAAGTCACCCGGGGCGCTTGCGGTCTTGCTCCGCTGAAACGGCCCTCGGAAGGCCGCGATGCCCGCAAGCCGTGGCCGAGGACGTTCAAGGTCCGGCCGACCGCTCCCGGGAGACGCGGGCCGGACCCAGAGGTGCTGGCCGATCCGCCAAGCGTGAGCTGGCGTTGCCGCTCACGCCGCCTGGCGCTTGCACGTGAAAAAACCGTTCAGCGTGAGGCGGCCTCGAAGCGCGTCGGAGCTCAGCAGCGTGGGCTGCTCCACGTCGGGCGAATGAAAAAGGGAGCCGTCGTAGAAGATGGCGCGGTTCCAGACCGCGAGGACTTTGGCCACGCGCGCGAAATGCGCGTTGTCGCCTTGCATGTACCCCGGCTCCACACCATGGCGCGCACTGAAGGTCGGGCCGTCCAGCTTGAAGCTGTCCTCCAGGATGCGGTCGATCTCCTGCGGGTCTTGCAGTGGGCGATAGAAGCTGGTCCCTCCCAGCGCAGGGTCATGAAACAAGTACAGCACACTGGCTGCGCACAACAAGCGTCGGTCGACGAGCACGATGTCGCGATGGCACAGCCAAAGCGTGGGGTCCAGCGCCTCGGGAGGCGTGTTCAGCAATGACAGCCGCGCCTCCTGATGCAGCGTGCGACGGCCACCGAGCGGCGCACGCGCATGCTCCGCGAAAAAATCGGCCATCCGCTCGCCCAGCACCTTGGGCGCGTCGAGCACCAAGCCCGGATAAGGAAAGTGCGTCGGCGGCCGGAAAGCTTGCGAGGCCGCCCATTGGCGCACGCCCTCCGGATTGGCCAGGGCGTTGTCCACCACCACGCAGTGGCTGCCATGCGGCAAAGGCACGACCCGCACGCGCGGCTCGGGATGAAAAAAACGCCCCTCGGCGTCCAGCCACTCTGTCAACACGGCGCTCCTCCCCAACCTGTCTTGTGTTCGTTCATCCTGGAAACCGCTGCGGGCTCGTCCGAAGGGCTGCGATGGCGAGATGCGCAGTTCTGTCCGAAAGGAAGGAACCGCGCGGCTGGCGCACTGGCAGCGTTGTCTTTCGGCTGGCGAACATGGCGATGCGCCAACACGGCTGACGGCCCGTCAACTGCGGTGTCCAGAATGATAGGTGACGCGAGTCAGGCCAAATCGCCCGCCGGTCACCGACAAACCTCCGTCCCGTGGTCGAACACGATCTCCCGGGACGCCCGTCAACCTTCCAATTCTCAGAACGCCGCAATCCCCGTTTGCGCGCGGCCCAGGATCAGCGCATGGATGTCATGCGTGCCCTCGTAGGTGTTCACCACTTCGAGGTTGACCAGGTGGCGGGCGATGCCGAACTCGTCGGAGATGCCGTTGCCGCCCAGCATGTCGCGCGCCATGCGGGCGATGTCCAAGCTCTTGCCGCAGCTGTTGCGCTTCATGATGGACGTGATCTCCACGGCCGCCGTGCCTTCGTCCTTCATGCGGCCCAGGCGCAGGCAGCCCTGCAGGCCCAGCGTGATCTCGGTCTGCATGTCGGCCAGCTTCTTCTGGATCAGCTGGTTGGCCGCCAGCGGCTTGCCGAACTGGGTGCGGTCCAGCACGTATTGGCGCGCCGTGTGCCAGCAGTCTTCCGCCGCACCCAGCGCGCCCCACGCGATGCCGTAGCGCGCGCTGTTCAGGCAGGTGAACGGGCCCTTCAGGCCGCGCACCTCGGGGAAGGCGTTCTCCTCGGGGCAGAACACGCGGTCCATGACGATCTCGCCGGTGATGGACGCGCGCAGGCCCACCTTGCCGTGGATGGCCGGCGCGCCCAGGCCCGGCGTGCCCTTCTCCAGCACGAAGCCGCGGATGGCGCCGTCATCGTCCTTGGCCCAGACGACGAAGACGTCGGCGATCGGGCTGTTGGTGATCCACATCTTGCTGCCCGTCAGCTCGTAGCCGCCGGCCACCTTGCGGGCCCGCGTGACCATGCTGCCGGGGTCGGAGCCGTGGTTGGGCTCGGTCAGGCCGAAGCAGCCGATCCACTCGCCGCTGGCCAGCTTGGGCAGGTACTTCTGCTTGGTCGCCTCGTTGCCGAACTCGTTGATGGGCACCATGACCAGGGACGACTGCACGCTCATCATCGAGCGGTAGCCCGAGTCCACACGCTCCACCTCACGGGCGATGACGCCGTAGCTGACGTAGTTCAGGCCCGCACCGCCGTACTCCGCGGGAATCGTCGGGCCCAGCAGGCCCAGCTCGCCCATCTCGCGGAAGATGCCCACGTCGGTCTTCTCGTTGCGGAAGGCCTCGATGACGCGCGGCTTCAGGCGCTCCTGGCAGTACGCCGCGGCAGCGTCGCGCACCATGCGTTCGTCTTCGGTCAGTTGCTCGTTCAGCAGCAGCGGGTCGTCCCAGTGAAAGCTTGCCTTGGTGGCCATGGTGAATCTCCTTTTGAATGCGGGCGCCAGTCGGGCGCGTATGGCGCCCAGTATTCCCCCGGCTTCGATTCGTGTCCAATTCAAGAAACGACTTCGACGATTCGCAATGCCTATCGCAACGAAAACGGACACCGCCGCCACCCGCTCGCTGGAGTTCCGACACCTGCGCTACTTCATCGCGCTGGCCGAGGAACTGCACTACGGCCGCGCCGCGCAGCGCCTGGCCATCTCGCAGCCGCCGCTGTCGGTCGCCATCCAGCAGTTGGAGGCCAGCATCGGCGCCCGCCTGTTCGACCGCGACAGCAAAGGCGTGCGCCTCACGCCCGCCGGCGAGGCCTTCCGCGCCAGCGCGCAAGCCCTGCTGGACCGCGCCGAGGACGCCTGCGCGCTGGCCCGCGAGGTGCAGGCCGGCGAGGTCGGGCGGCTGCGGCTGGGCTTTGTCGGCTCCACGCTGTTCAACGGCTTGTCGGCCTGGCTGCAGGCCTTCCAGGCCAGCCACCCCAAGGTGGAGGTCGTCATCGTGGAGCTGAACTCGCAGGACCAGATCGACGCGCTGCTGCAGGAAGACCTGGACCTCGGCCTTGTCCACACCGACCGCCTGCCGCCCGGGCTGGCGGCCCAGCCGCTCTACAGCGAACCCTTCCTCGCCTGCCTGCCCGCCGGCCACCCGCTGGCGGCGCTGGCCGAGATCCCGCTGGCGGCCCTGAGCGACCAGCCCTTCATCCTGTTCTCCCGCAAGGGCTCGCCGGACTACCACGCCCGCATCGTCGAGATCTGCCGCCAGCACGGCTTCTACCCGCGGCTGCAGCACGAGGGCCGGCACTGGCTGTCGGTGGTGTCGCTGGTGGCGCAGGGCATGGGCGTGAAGGCCTTGATAGAGAAATTCCTGGCCGCAATGCCGCCCGCCACGTCCAGGACCACACCCTAAGATGCCGCCGCCCATGACAGCACACCCTTCGAGCACCGCCCGCCGCGCCAGGCTGTTCTTGGTCGCGCTCACGCTGGCGGGCGTCGCGTTGGCGGTCTGGAGCATGCTGAACAAAGTTCACCGGTTCACCGCGAGATATGCGGAGGTCGACTTTCCAACGGGATTTGTCTACGACCGCGCCACTCAGCTCGTCTGGCACCGCTGTCCACTCGGTACCGTCCTGGAAAGCGATGCGGCCGGACCACTCTGCAAAGGCGACGCCGCCTGGGTCAACGTCAAACTCGCGCTCGCCGAAGAGAAGCATTTTTCTTCTTTCGGCGAGTCCTGGCGCCTGCCGACGCTCACCGAACTCAAGACCCTGTCCATTGCCCCCAACGGCTGCTGCCACGCGCTGGATCCCGTCGCCTTCCCCGTGTTCGAGGAGCCGCCCGAGCGTCTCGTGGCACGTGACGAGATGGGGCGTTATGCCTTCCACACCGCCAATCGCGACGAAGCCCACCGCCTCAGCTGGCGGGTGGATATCGCCACCGGCCAACCAATAGAAGAGCCCCTGCGCCAGGAAGCCTTCGTCCGGCTGGTACGCAATGCCACAGCCGAAGAAATGGCCACATTGACCCTCGCCTGGCCGCTCGATCACTCACAGCTCAGCAGCGTCAACGCTCGCTTGCAACCGCAGCCCCGCGCACGTTCAGCGCAGTTCATTGAAGGCCGCAACACCGCCCTGCGCGGCGGACAGATCGTCACCAATGACTGCAACACCAGCCAGTTCGACGAATGGCAGCGTGGCTGTCGGGACGGCGTCCACGCCAACCTGAACGCCCGCATCAGGCAGGGCCTCGAATGGGCAAAGGCGAACAGGCCGGCTAAGAGTTACGACTGCCGGCTGGACGACCCCGTCGCCAACTTCGGCTGCTGGAACTACTTCCGCACGCACCTGGGCGATGTGTTCCCCAACCTGCCGGAAGCCACGACCACCGCCGAATGCCAGCGTGAAGCCAAGGCGGCGCATGAAATCGGACTCAACCAAGAGATCGCCCTGGGCACCCTCTGGCGGGCTGCAGACTTCGATGTCGATCTCCAGGCGTGCGAAATCTACGATCGCACGCACGCACAGGGCCTCAAGGTGAAAGACCGCCCGGGCCTCGTCGGCGGCGCGTCGCCGTATTGACGGCGTCCCACCCAAGATGCCGCGACTTGCACGTTCGTCGTAGATCTCGCGCGGAGGGAAAGCTAGGCGCCGGGCCGGCCTTGCAGATCGTGGGCGACGGTGCCGTCGAAACCTGGTCGAAGAAAAGGTGCACGGTGCTTCGTCACCGGCCGAAGCAATGCAGATGGCCGCATGAAGCGAGCGGTAGATGGCTCGCGATGCCCCCAATCGCGGCCTCCACCCGCGGCTGCAGCACGAGGGCCGGCACTGGCTGTCGGTCGTGTCGCTGGTGGCGCAGGGCATGGGCGTGAGCATCGTGCCGGCAGCCTTCGAGCGCGCGGGTGTGCAGGGCGCGGTGTTCCGGCCGCTGGCCGAGGCCATCGAGCCGTCGGCGGTGTTTGCGGCGTGGCGCGCCGATTCGACGGGCGTGTTGAGAGAGCGCTTCCTCGCTGCGAGACCCGGCCCCTGAGGCTGACCGCTTGTTTCACATCAGCGGGTAAGCCCGATGGTCGAACTAATTGTCCGGGGCTCGAATTAATTCGCCCATGACAACGCTGCCATAAGGCGGTTGTCATGGGCGATGACCCCTTACAACCATAGACGGAGACATATGAAATCAACTCACCTCGCGTTGGGCGCTGCCGCCTTTGTCGTCATGTCCCTCGCCTCCTCGGGCGCACAGGCCGCCACCTGGGGAGCCTCTTCGCCCGCCACCGCTTCCTGCTCGGCCCCCAACCTGTTCGCCGGCTGGTCCTACGGCAGCTACACGTTCAACAACGACGTCTGGTCGCCTTGCGGCGGCGTGGCTGCCGGCCCGCAGACGATCTGGGCCAATTCGAACGCCGACTGGGGCGTCTGGTCCGATCAGCCCAACACCGGCGGCATCAAGTCCTACCCGCACATCGGCTACACGGTCAACCGCACCATCAGCTCGCTGTCGCAGCTGTCGTCCACCATCTCCGCCACCACGCCGGCCGGCGGCGCCTGGGAGTCGGCCTTCGACATCTGGGTGGGCAATAACGCCCACGAGATCATGCTGTGGCTGAACTACACCGGCACGGCCGGTGGCTGCGGCAACGTCAAGCCCATTTCCTACAACTGGACCGCGCAGGGCTGCGCCATCCCCGTCTACACCAACGTGAACGTCGGCGGCGCCACCTGGAACGTCTACCGCGGCAACAACGGCGCCAACATGGTCTATTCCTTCCTGCGCACCTCGAAGACGAACAACACGACCATCGACGTGCTGGGCATCCTCAACTACCTGAAAAACCTCGGCTGGATGGCCGACCTGGTCGTGGGTGACGTGCAGTACGGCTTCGAGATCACGTCGTCGTCGGGCGGCATGAACTTCGGGTCAAGGAACTTCTCCGTCACCGTGAGGTAGGGCGCGGCAGGCCGCGGCGCCAGGGTGCAGTCATGCCCGGCGCCGCGGCAAAGCGCGGCCAGCACGGCCGCGCTTACATCCCCGTACACCTGGGCGTGCTCGCTTCGACGCACTTGTTTCAACATGGCCGCCGGCATATCGGCCGGCGCCCTGTTGAAGAAGAACAAATGCGAAGCGACGCGATCAAGAAGCGCATCGGCGGGCTGACCCTGCTGGCCATGGCCGTCGGCCTGACGGCCTGTGGCGGCGGTGGCGGCACCGCGGCTCCAGCGCCCGCTCCCGCGCCCGCGCCCACTCCTGCGCCGCCTCCGCCGGCCCCCGCTCCGGCTCCGCCGCCTGCACCCTCCCCCGCATCCGGCGCCTCGCCGCAGATCGGCGGCTGCGACGTCTTCCCCGCCACCGCCGTGTTCAACACGCGCATCGACGACGCCCAGCGCTTCCCCGTGCACGCCAGCAGCGCGACGTGGATCGCCAACATCGGCGCGACGAAGTCATTTCATCCCGACTGGGGTACCAGCGAGAACCAGCAGCAGCCGGCCGACTACTACGGCATCCCATACAACGTGGTGGACGGCAGCACCGCCGCCACGGCCACCACCAGCTGGCCGACGGTGGCCTTCAACCCCACCGACCCGCGAGCGGGCAGCGGCGACGGCGCGCCCGACGAGAGCGACTGCGCCGCACCCGTGGGTGGCGGCTACAGCCTCGTGCGCGACTGCACGACGCTGGCCGCGCCCAACCGCCGCTTCCCCTTCCCGCGCGACGGCCTGCTCAAGGCCGAGGGCGGCAGCTGCAACGACGCCCAGCAATGTGGCGACCGCCATGTGCTGGTGGTCGAGCAAGGCAGCTGCCGGCTGTGGGAGAGCTACGCCAGCTTCAAGCTCAACGCGCAGTGGTACAGCTATTCAACGGCCGCCTGGGACCTCAAGAGCAACGCGATGCGGCCCGACACCTGGACCTCGGGCGACGCCGCCGGCCTGCCCATGCTGCCGCTGCTGGCCCGGGCCGCTGAAGCCAGCGCCGGCGAGATCCGCCATGCCTTGCGCGTCACGCTGCGCGACAGCGTGCTCGCCCGCAGCCACGTCTGGCCGGCGCGCCATCACGCGGGTGGCGACACCGCAAACGGCGTGCCCTTTGGCGCCGTGCTGCGCCTGAAGGCCGGCTTTGTGCCGCCGGCCTCGTGGAGCGCCCAGGCCAAGGCCGTCGCCGTGGCGATGCAGCGCTATGGCCTGTACGTGGCCGACATCGGCTCCGACCTGTATGTGCAGGGCGAACCCAGCGCGCAGTGGCAGGACGCAACGATCTCAAACTTGAAGACGCTAAGGGCGTCGGACTTCGAGTTCGTGGACATGGGTGCGATCACGCGCGACAGCCGGTTCAGCGGGAATTCGTTTCAGGGGAGTTGGTAGTTCAACGTAGCCCGTCGCAAGCCGTCACCTGATTCACACTCCACGTCGCACTGCGGCCCTCGCGCACCTGCTGAATCTACCGGCCGACGATTGGCTAGATCTCCTCCCATGCCTTCGCGCCGGTCGGCCTAGCGAAAGTTGGGAAGGCAACTGTCTAGAGGTGGATCCACGAGAACCCAGGCGCAACGACCTGGAATTTCCACCATGCTCGCGAAGGGCTGGCTAAGTGAGGGCGCCATGGGCCAAATCAACCCCTCGGTTTCAGTGGTTACGCCCCCTAGTTTTAGTCTTGTAAAGTCCCCATTAGCACTCAGCCTGCAGGAGTGCCAAAACACTCAGCGATGCAGGCAAGGGGAAACGAACTTGGCCTATTCCCAGAAACTGCGTCGGCTGGCGGACCGGCGCCACGGACTCTATACCCGAGACGGCGCTTTCGACTTTGTCACAGCCGCGCTGTCCACGAATCTGCTGCGCAAGTCCGAGCGTTACGAGTCGCTTGCCGAGCCAGAGGCCGTCAAATATGCGGTTGGAGCCATGCAGCCAGTTGAAGCTGCGTATACGCTGGAGTCCTACACTGAGGGCGGTCGCGTTAGAGATCGTCTGGCCGAAGGACTTGACGCAGCAAAAATTCCAGCGGCATTCGAGTTTCAGGGCTCGGTACCTTTGGATGTCCATGTTCGGGGAAATAGCGACGTCGACTTGCTGGTCTTACATGATGCGTTTGTAACTTACGACGACGACGCGAAAACGGCATTCCCTCATCTATATACCGGCCCTTATGGCAAGTCAGCCATTGACGAGTTGCGAAACCTTCGCTCTGAATGCAGCGCAATCCTAACTAGGCGCTATTACGGCGCCAAAGTGGATACTTCGAAGAGCAAGGCCATTACTCTCTCTGAAGGGTCGCTGAAGAGGATGGTGGACGTCGTCCCTGCGCATTGGCACAACACCGTGCAATGGCATCAGACCTACGACAAGCGGAATCGAGATATTCAGGTCTACGACAGCAAGAATCATCTACGTATTCGCAACAAGCCATTCATGCACATTGGCCTTATTGAAGACAAGTGCAAGACGGTTCAGGGTGCGCTGAGAAAGGTTATAAGGCTCCTCAAGAATCTGCGTTATGACGCGGACAAGCCGATTGATCTGTCGAGTTACGATATCGCCGCTATGGCGTGGCAAATGAGCGACAAGGAACTCACCGTCCCTTTCCGCATGGACCTGCTACTTGTCGAGCGAGCACGCCTGCACGTTCAGTACATCATCAATAACCCGCTTTATCGCGACGCGCTATACGTGCCAGACGGCTCTCGCAAGATCTTCGATACTCCGGAGAAGAGGACGGCGGTCCAGGCCCTGTACAAAGAGATTGAGCGACTGTCAGAGGATATGGCGAAAGAACTCAATCCCGTTGCCGCCCTTTTTGGCAATCGGTCCGATGTTTTGGCCAAAGCAATTCAGCTCTAATCGGCGATCTCAATGTGACATTGCACGAATACTCAATCATCGGCCACAAGCGTTCGGAAGTCGGCCGCTACTTGGGTCTGGTGTCGGTCGCACTAGCCCCTTTGATCACGGGCGCAGCGGCTTGGGCGGCCCAACTTCCTTTTCTCACCTCGTCCCTTCGAGGAAAGATGCTGGCGTTCACGATTTCAACCGGGGCCGTCTATGCGCTTCTCTATTGGCTGTTCAATCGCTACGGTTGGCGCCGGGTTGACAAGATATTAGGCATTCCAGACTTGGGTGGTGTTTGGAAAATTGTTGGCAAGAGTTTGACCCTGGAAGGCGAAGAGAAATACCCTTGGACCGGCACATTATCGATCACACAACGCTGGGACCGCATTGCTATCGAACTCCAGACTACCCAATCAACTTCGCACAGCGAAACTGCGTCCGTACTGCTGCAACCGGACGGCAAGGCAAAACTGTCATACAGCTATCAGAACCACCCGAACATGGGAGAAGTCGAATTGAACAAGCACCAGGGGTTCTGCGAATTGGTGTTTGACCCGAATCGGCAGTCTGCCGAAGGCCACTACTTCAACTCACTCGGTCGATATTCCATTGGCCGAATGAAGCTGAGCAAATAGCAGGAATGTGGCGGCAGCAGTTCTCATTGAACCAATTTCACCACAACGGGCGATATCAAGCCCGAAGTCTTAAGTCCAGACAAAGCCAAGGGGCCGGTCGAAGCGACCGGCCCCTTGGCTTTGTCCTTGTATTCGGCTGTCGGCTGCTTTCGCTTCACCCCTTTGGAGCCGCCGAGCATCGCAGGGCGCCGAGGCGCGTGCGCAGCACGCTTCGTGAACTGACTCCGCGCAACTGTTTGACCAGAGCGTAGCGGCGGGAGTTTTGCGCGGGCCTCGGCGACCGAGAAGCGCAGGGAACCCCTCGCACAGCGAGGGGCGGCGAAACCGGGGCGGTTTCTTTGCCTACTTTCTTGGGCGCCCAAGAAAGTAGGTCGCCCGCCGGGGCGAACTCCCGGCTGGGCCTCGCGCGCCAAGCCAGAGCCGCCAAATACGCACTATCCACACGGCGCCAACGCGCTGCGGTCACACCCCGCATGCTTGAATTACGTCTCCCGCGCGCAGGCCGCCCAGAGCATCCAAGAGCCCGCCGCAACCAGGGGCCCCTTGGAGACAAAACCATGACGACCTCACTTCGGCAGCTGGCCAGCCGCCTCCTGCTCACCGCCTCGGCAACAGCCCTCGCGGCCGGCTTCTCAGCCACCCCCGCCCACGCCGACATCACCATCGGCCAAACCGCCGGCCACACCGGTCAGGTAGCGGCCAGCGTGGGTGAGGCGACGCGCGGCGCCAAGCTGTACTTCGACATCGTCAACGCCGGCGGTGGCGTCAATGGCCAGAAGATCAACCTGGTGTCGCTGGACGACAAGTTCGATCCCAAGATCGCCGTCACGAATGCCAAGCAGCTGATCGACCAGGGCGTCATCTCGCTGTTCCTGAACCGCGGCACGCCCCACACGCAGGCCATCATGCCGCTGCTGACCGAGCACAAGGTGCCGCTGGTGGGGCCGTCGACGGGCGCGATGGTGCTGCACAAGCCGGTGCACCCCTGGCTGTTCAACGTGCGCGCCACCTACCAGCGCGAGGCGGAGCGGGCCATCGAGCACCTGAGCCTGATCGGCATGGAGCGCATCGCCATCGTGCAGGTGGACGACTCATTTGGCGACGACGCCGTGCAGGGCGCCATGGCCGGGCTGGCCAAGACGAACAAGAAGCCCGTGGCCCACGAGAAGTACGACCGCACCAAGCCCGACTTCGGCCCCATCGTGCCCAAGCTGATGGAGAAGCAGCCGCAGGCGGTGATGTTCATCGGCTCGGGCACGGCCGTCGTGCAGGGCATGAAGGCGGTGCGCGCGGCGGGCTCGAATGCGCAGCTGGTGACCTTGTCCAACAACGCGTCGGCCGGCTTCATCAAGGACCTGGGCGACATTGCCTACGGCGTGATCGTCAGCCAGGTGTTCCCGTATGAGCGCTCGATCGCCAAGCCCATCATCAAGGAGGCGGCCGAGGCGGCCCAGAAGGCCGGCGTGGAGCTGACGCCGACCGTCGTGGAGGGCTATGTGTCGGCCAAGGTGCTGGTGGAGGGCCTGAAGCGCGCCGGCAAGCAGCCCACGCGCCAGAGCCTGCGCGATGCGCTGGAGAACATGAGCCACTTCGACGTGGGCGG
>JAEKLF010000221.1 GCA_019509985.1 Burkholderiales bacterium
CACCCTGCTCGATGAGCCAGGCGGCGACGCCGTTATCCGGCCCGCTGCAGGCGTAGTGCAGCGGCGTCCAGCCCTCGCGGTTGATGGCCGCGCCGCGTTTGACCAAAGCCTTGGCCGCCGGCAGTGAACCGCGGATGGCCGCGATCATCAGCGGCGTCTCGCCCTGGGCATTGGGCGTGTTGACCTCGGTCTGTGGCGACGCCAGCAAGCTGTCCAGTGCGCGCAGCGAGTTCTCGCGCAGCGCGATGAAGATGGCCTTGCGGCCGCGCGCGTCGGGCTGGTTGGGGTCCACGCCCTTGAGCAGCAGACTGAGCACCTCGCGTGGGTCGTTCAGTTCCGCGGCCATGACCAGGTCGTCGATTGGCGCGGCACTGACCGTGCCGGCCGCAGCCAGGACCAACGCGGCCAGCCAGGCCTTCACGCCACCGTCTCCGGCAGAGAGAACAGCCGCCGCGTGTTCGCCGTCGTGATGGCAGCCAGCTCGGGCACGGGCAGGCCGACCGCATCGGCCACCGCCTTGGCCACGTGCGGCACATAGGCCGGTGAATTGGTCTTGCCGCGGAAGGGCACCGGCGCCAGATACGGGCTGTCGGTCTCGATCAGCACGCGGGCCAGAGGCAGCAGCTTGAGCAGGTCGCGCAGGTCCTGCGCGTTCTTGAAGCTGACGATGCCGGAGAAGGAGATGTAGTAGCCGCGCTCGACGGCGGCCAGCGCCACCTCGGCCGTCTCGGTAAAGCAGTGGAAGACGCCGCCGGCCACCTCGCCACCCTCCTCGTCCAGCACGCGCAGCGTGTCGGCGGCGCTCGAACGGGTATGGATGACGAGGGGCTTGGCCGCCTGCTTCGCCGCACGGATGTGGGTGCGGAAGCGCTCGCGCTGCCACTCCATGTCGTCGATGCTGCGGCCGTTCAGGCGGTAGGCCTCGAACTCCTCCATCTGCGTGCAGATGCAGATGGCCTGCTCGACCTGCGCGGTGCGCATGTCGGCCAGGATGCCGGCCAGGTTCTGCTTCAGCTCGGGGAAGCTGAGGTGGCAATGCGAATCGATAAACATGTCAGCGGTGCCCGGCCGCCCGAAACCGCTGACGCGCCCCCTCGGGGGGCAGTGAGCGAAGCGAGCGTGGGGGCTTATTCACTTCAGAGCGTCTGGGTCGGCTTGCTCGACGAGATGGCCGTGCCCAGCACTTCCTCGATGCGGACGCGGATCAGCCGCGTCTTGTCGTCACCGGGGAAGCGCACGCCGACGCCCTGGGTGCGACCACCCGATGCGTTGGGCGGCGTCAGCCAGGCGACCTTGCCGGCCACCGGGTAGCGCTGGTTGTCCTCGGGCAGGGCCAGCAGCAGATAGATGTCCTCGCCGAGCTTGTAGTCACGGTTGGTCGGCACGAACAGGCCGCCGTCGGTAAAGGCTGGGATGTAGGCCGCGTAGAGCGCCGACTTCTCGCGGAAGACGAGCTGGATGACGCTGGGCCGCGGGCCACTGCCAGTGCCTCCGCCAGCCGCGGTCGGCAAGGGCAGCGTGCCGCCCTCAAGCCGGCTCGGCTGGAATTGCGTGGCAGGACCTGACTTGGAGTTGGCGTCGCTCATGAGGGCAAGTGTATTCAGCGCGCCGCTGCCGACATCGCGGCCTGGGCTTGCGCCACCAGCGCCTCAATCCACAGCCCGGCATTCAGCGGGTGGTCGGCATGGCGGGCGGCGCGCCTCAGCTCGGCGTCCCAGGCCAGCAGCGGCGCAGCGCGCCTGGGCGATGGCAGCGCCGCGGGCGCGAAGAACTGGCCCGGTTGGCCATGGCTGCGACGCAGCAGGTCATGGCACAGACGCTGCAATGCGTCGATGGCACGCGGTGGCCCCCAGTCGGACAGGGCTGCCACCTCGCCGCGGGCGACGCGCTTGGGAATGGCCTGCCAGACGGCATCCGTCACGCCGGCCTCGGACCAGGCCAGCGCCTGCTGCGGCCGGCCACCGGTCGCGTCGAGCAGGCCCTCTGCCGCGTCCACGCCCTTGGACGTCAACCAGGCCAGTGCCACATCACGCGGCGGCAGCGGCAGCGGCACGGGCTGACAGCGGCTGCGGATGGTGGGCAGCAGGCTGGCGCTGTCGTGGCTGGCCAGCGCAAAGCGCAGCACGCCGGACGGCTCCTCCAGCGTCTTCAGCAGCGCATTGGCGGCGATGCCGTTCAGCGCCTCGGCCGGGAAAATGACCACCACCTTGGCCCGGCCACGCGCCGACGTGGCCTGGGCGAAGGCCAGCAGGTTGCGCACCGCCTCCACCTTGATCTCGCGGCTGGGCTTGGCCTTGCCGGCCTTGGGCGCCTCGGCCTCCTCGAACGGCAAGCCGAGCGATTCGCGCGCCGAGGCGTCCAGCGCCTCGGGCAGCAGCAGCTGGAAGTCCGGGTGCGTGCCACTGGCGAACAGCTTGCAGCTGGCGCAATGGTTGCACGCGGGCTGGCCCGGCGCGGCTGCTTCGCACAGCCAGCTCTGCGCGAGTTTGACGGCGAGTTCCAGCTGGCCCACGCCGGCCGGCCCCTGCACGAGCAGCGCGTGCGAGCGGGCTCGCGCCAACGCGTCGGCCAGCGGCGCCTGCAGCCAGGGGAGATCGGCGTTCAGCATGTCGGGTAACGCTCGGCCAGGACCGCCAGCACGGCGGCGCCCACCTGCTCGACCGTGCCGCTGGCGTCGATGCGCACGACGCGCTGCGGCGCCTGAGCCGCGCGGGCCGCATAGCCGGCGCGAACGCGCTCGAAGAAGTCCAGGTCCTGCTGCTCGATGCGGTCGGCTTCACGGGCACTGGCGCGGCGCGCGGCGGCTTGGCTCACCGGCAGGTCGAACCACAGCGTCAGCTCGGGCTCGGTGCCTTCCTGCACCCAGTCGGCCAGCGGATTAAGCACGCTCAGCGGCAGCCCGCGGCCGCCGCCTTGGTAGGCAAAGCTGGCATCGGTGAAGCGGTCGCATAGCAGCGTCTTGCCGGCTCCAAGTGCGGGCTTGATGACCGTCTCGACATGGTCGCGGCGGCCCGCGAACATCAGCAGCAGCTCGGTCAGCGAGCCCATGGGCTGGTTCAGCACGATGTCGCGCAGCGTCTCGGCCAGCGGTGTGCCACCGGGCTCGCGGCTCAGCTGCACGTCGGCGCCACGGGCGCGGAACCAGTCGGCCACGGCCTGGATGTGGGTGGACTTGCCGGCACCGTCGATGCCCTCGAAAGAAATGAATCGACCGGTCACTTGCCGCCGCGTTGGTATTTGTTGACTGCGCGATTGTGCGCGGCGATGTCTTCGCTGAATTCGCTGCTGCCGTCGCCGCGCGAGACGAAGTAGAGCGATTTGACCGGTGCCGGATTCAGTGCCGCCTGCAGCGACGCCGCCCCGGGCATCGCGATGGGCGTGGGCGGCAGGCCGCCGCGCGTGTAGGTGTTGTAGGGCGTGTCGGCCAACAGGTCGCGCTTGCGCAGATTGCCGTCGAAGGTCTCGCCCAGGCCGTAGATGACGGTGGGATCGGTCTGCAGCGGCATGCCGACGCGCAGCCGGTTGATGAACACGGCGGCCACGCGGCTGCGGTCGGCCGGCGTGCCGGTCTCCTTCTCGACGATGGATGCGAGGATCAGCGCCTCGTCGGCCGACTTCAGTGGCAGGTCGGCGGCGCGCTTGCTCCAGGCGGCGGCAAGGCGGCCCTTCATCGCGGCATGGGCGCGCTTGAGCACGGTCAGGTCGCTGACACCGCGGCTGTAGGCATAGGTGTCGGGGAAGAAGCGGCCCTCGGGCGCGACACCGGGCTCGCCCAGCGCGGCCATGATCTCGGCGTCGCTCATCCGCGCCGTCTTGGGCTTCAAAGCCGGCGCGGCGGCCAGGGCCGCCCTCACCTGGCGCCAGTTCCAGCCCTCGATGAGGCGAAGCTGCTCCAGCACCTGGTCGCCACGCACCATCTTGTCCAGCAGCTCGCGCGGCGTGATGCCGGTGTGGGCCTCATAGCTGCCGGCGCGGATCTGTTTGGCCTGGCCAGACCATTTGAACCATTGGTAGAGGAAGCGCGCATCGGTCTGCACGCCGGCCCCGACCCAGGCGCGGGCCACCTCGACCGGATTGGTACCGGGCTCGATGGACAGCTCCACCGACGGTGCGGCCAGCGCGAGCGGGCTGCGCAGCCATTGCCAGGCGGCGCCGGCGGCCAATGCCGCCATCAACAACAATGCGAGCACGGCTCGCAGCAACCACTTCATGCCCTTGCCCAGGCTCCGTCAAAAGGGCGCTGATGATAATTGGCGACATGACCGAACCGACCTCAGTACGCCTCACCGATTGGGGCGTGATCCGCGCCAAGGGCGCCGACGCCGCCAACTTCCTGCACAGCCAGCTGACGCAGGACTTCGCGCTGCTCGACCGCGAGCACGCCCGCCTGGCGGGTTTCTGCACGGCCAAGGGCCGGCTGCTGGCGACGATGGTCGGCTGGCGCGGCGGTGACGAAGAGGTCCTTTTGGCGCTTCCGGCCGAGACGCTGGCGGCGACGCTGAAGCGACTGTCGATGTTCGTGCTGCGCGCCAAGTGCAAGCTCAGCGACGCGAGCGCCGAGTTCGCCGTCTACGGCCTGCTGGGCGCGTCGGCCGCCGAGGCCTGGACCCTGGCGCGCGATGGCGATGCCGTGCAGATTGCCCTGCCCGGCTCGGGTCGCGCGTTGCGCGTGCAGTCCGCAGCCTCGCCCGCGCCGGCAGGCGCCACGATGTCGCCCGACGACTGGGCATTTGCCGAGGCCGAAGCCGGCATGGCCTGGGTGCGCGGCGCCACCGTCGAGGCCTTCGTGCCGCAGATGATCAATTTCGAGGTGCTGGGCGGCGTGAACTTCAAGAAGGGTTGCTACCCGGGCCAGGAGATCGTCGCGCGAAGCCAGTACCGCGGCACGATCAAGCGCAGGCTGCAGGTCTTCGAAACCGATACGCCGGCGACGGTCGGCCAGGAGGTGTTCCACAGCGCCGATCCCGAGCAGCCGGCCGGCGTCGTCGCCAGTGCAGGCACGCGCGGCGGCCGCACGCTGGTCGCCGCGGAAGTGAAGCTCGGCACACTGGGCGAAGGCAGCCTGCACCTGGGCAGCGCCGCGGGTGCCACCCTGCAGCCGCGTGCGCTGCCCTACGAGATTCCGCCGCAGGACTGAGCGTGCAGCTATACGTCTACTACCGCGTGGCCGCTGAGAACGTCGACGAGGCGCTCATCGCCTTCCGCAAGGCACGCGTCGAGGCGCCGATCGAACTGCTGCAACGGCCCGAGCCGGACGCCGAGGGACAGTGGACGTGGATGGAAATTTATCCAGCAGGCTGGACCCATCGGGAACCGCAGGTCGCTGCAGCGATGGCTCAGTGGCTGGCGAGCGAGCGCAAGGTCGAGCGGTTTGAGATGCTGGGCTGAGCGCTCAAGAGCCGCCGCGAATCCAGCGCTCCCAGAACGCGTCGCCGTACCGAACGGCGCCATACGCGGTAAGAACGGGAGCGCCTATGAACAACAGGACCGTGGCGATCGGCCCCGCGCCACCCAGCTTCAGCCAAATCACCGCTGCGGCGAAAAGGCCTGCAAGACCGCCGCACACCGCCCTGACCTTGACCACGATGGGTTCCGGCTCGGGATCTGGCAGGAACAGCTTCTCTTCGCGCGGCTCGGGCGCAGTCACAGGGCCCTGACCATCTCGACGTGCCCGATGCCCGCCTCCTCAAACGGCTGGCCCCGCCGCTGGAACCCAGCGCGCAGATAGAAATTCTCCGCCGACAGCTGCGCATGCAGCAGAACCTCGCGGTAGCCCTGCTTCCTGGCCTCGGCCATCAGCGCATCCAGCACCTGGCGGCCGATCTGCGTTCCCCGCATCGCGCGCAGCACGGCCATGCGGCCGATCTTGGCGACGCCGGGCACATGCTCCAGCATGCGGCCGGTGGCCAGCGGCACGCCGAAGCGGTTGCGGGCCAGCGCATGCAGGCAGCTCATGTCCGCGGCATCCCATTCCATGTCGGCGGGGATGCCCTGCTCCTCGATGAAGACCTGGCGGCGGATGGCGCCCGCCGCGTCGCCGAGTTCGCGCCAGTCGCCCAACGTCACATCGACGACCGCCTGGCCGGCTTCGAAGCCATGGATGACGTCGCGCAGCGCGTCGGGCAGGCGCTGCGGCGTTTGCGCCACGGCATCGGCGAAGACGTAGACCATGTCGGACTGCACCAGCAGCTGGTCGCCACGGAAGACGGCGCCGTCGACCTTCATCGAGCTGTTGCCGAACTCGCGGCAGCGGATGCCGATGTCCAGGCGATCGTCGTAGCGGGCCGAACCAAGATAGTCCAGCGCGGCGCGGCGCACGAAGAGGTCGCCGCCCAGCATCCTCATCGTCTCGGCATACGGCAGCGCCAGCGCTCGCCAGTAGCCGCTGATGGCGGTGTCGAGATAGGTCAGGTAGTGGGCGTTGAAGACGATGCCCTGGGCATCGATCTCGGCCCAGCGCACGCGCAGCGGCTCCAGGTGGCGGAAGTCTTGGCGTTTCATGGCTTGAGGTGTTCTTTGAGGGCCGCCGCACAGAAGTCCAAGGCCGTGATGGCCTCGGGCAGGCTGCGGCCCATCTTGATGAAGTCGTGCGTCACGCCGCGGGCGAGCTCGAGCTGCACCGGCACGCCGGCCGCCCGCAGCACGTCGGCATAGGCCAGGCCTTCGTCGACGAGGGGGTCGGCCTCGGCCAGCAGCACCGCGGCAGGCGCGAGGCCGCCGTGGTCGTCGGCGTGCAGCGGCGCAAAGCGCCAGTCGCCGCGCTGCTCGGCGTCGATGTACTGGCTGAAGAACCACTCGATGCTCGCTGCGTCGAGCAAATAGCCCTCGGCGAATCGGCGGTGCGAGTCGTGGCTCATGTGGCTGTCGGTGCCGGGCGTGATGAGCAGTTGCAGCGCCAGCGGCAGGCCACGGTCGCGGGCGAAGAAGGCCGTGCTCGCGGCCAGCGTGCCGCCGGCGCTGTCGCCGCCGACGGCGAGACGCTTGCCGTCCAGACCGAGCGCGCCGGCCTGCTCGTGCAGCCAGGCCAGTGCAGCCCAGGCATCGTCGACGGCGGCCGGGAAGCGGTGCTCCGGCGCGAGGCGGTAGTCCAGCGCCAGCACGGCTGCGCCGCTGCGCAAGGCCAGCTGGCGGCACAGGCTGTCGTGGGTTTCGAGGTCGCCAATCGTGAAGCCGCCGCCGTGCAGGTAGAGCATCACGGGCAGACGCTCGCCGCTCGGCGCATACAGGCGCGCGGGGCAGCCGGCGGCTTCGAGGTCTTCGACGCGGGCCAGCGGTGCGCGCGGCAGGTCCAGGATCTCAGCGCCCATGCGGTAGGCGATCCGCGCTTCGCGGGGCGTCAGCGTGTGGAAGGCCGGGCGATTGGCGCGCTGGATGCGCTTCAGCAGCTCGGCCATGCGCGGGGTGAGCGGGGGCGGTGCGGTCATCGTGCCCGCATTGTCCGTGGCGGCACCCAGGGGTCGCGGTGCGGCGCCTGGAAGGCCGCCTCCGCAGTCGGCGCGACGCTGCCCGGCACTTGCGGCGTGCCGGCGCGGTCCACCGCGACGACGGACCGCGCCTCCAGCGCGCGGCGCTCAGGCCCGAGGTCGAGCGTGGCACGCAGGGCCAAAGTGCTCGCGTAGAAAGCCTTCAGGTCGGCGAGTTGCTGCGGGCGGGTCGTGTCGTCCAGATAGCTCATGTGACCGCCCGCGTAGTTGCGGATCTTCACGCGGCTGGCGCTGCTTGCGTCCACGCGGGCGAGGTCGGTCTCGGTCAGGTGGAAGGGCGTGGCGAGGTCGTGATAGCCGCTGACGGCCAGCACGCGCAGCCGCGCGTTCTGCGCCAGCGCGGCGCTCAGGTCGGGTAGCGTGTCGGGCAGCGTACGGCCGGCGTGGCTGAAGTCCCAGACGCTGATCGCGTTGCTGAGCATCACGTAGGTGGAGGCATTGCGGTAGCCGAGCTGGTCGCGCAGGTGCGTGGCGATGCCGGTGGCGAAGCTGTCGTTGAGCCAGGTGCTGGACGGGTCGCCCTCGGACGCGAGCTGGCTGCCGGTGGAGGCCTTCATACGTCCGTCGTAGCGGCCGATCAACTGGCCGGCGACCAGCCATTGCCGGAAGTCGTCCGCGCCGACGTTGAGGGTGACCTGCCAGCGCGCGACCGGCAGGCCCGTCAGGTCCGCCAGCGGCTGCCACAACGCAGGCGCCTGCTGGCCGCCGGTAACGAAGGCCTGCAGTGCGGGGGCATAGACCTGGTCGGCATAGCTGCGTGCCTGCGTGGCCCAGGTGTTGACGTCGGTGGGCACCGGCTGTGTGAGCTGGTGGAAGCCGCCGACGGTGGCGAAGCTGGGCAGATAGCCACCGCAGCCCTGGCCCGTGCTGATGCCGCAGTTGCTGTTGTAGTCCAGCGCAGGGGACTGCAGCACGAGGCCGTCGAGCATGACGCCGGCCTCCTGCAGCCGGCGCGCGAGCACGGCCGTGCGCGGGCCGCCGTAACTCTCGCCGTACAGGTATTTGGGCGAGGCGGCGCGGTTGTTGACGGCCAGGTAGCGCTGGATGAAGTCGCGGAACACGGCGGCGTCGCTGTCCACGCCCCAGAAGCTGCGGTTGGTGAAGGGCGCGATGGCCTGCGAGTAGCCCGTGCTCACGGCGTTGACGAAGACGAGATCGGTCTGGCCGAGCAGGTGGTCGGCGTTGTCCACCATCGGGAAGGGACGTGCGGCCGTCGTGGCGGGCACGCCGCTGACGAGGCGCTTGGGGCCGAAGCTGCCCAACTGCAGCCACACCGAAGCCGAGCCGGGGCCGCCGTTGTAGAAGAAGGTGACGGGGCGCGTCGCCGCGTCGGCGCCGGGCAGCGTGTAGGCGACGTAGAACATCGAGGCCTCGGGGGTGCCGGTGGCGTCGCGCGCGATCAGGTGGCCGGCGGTGGCCGTGTAGCTCAGCGTCTGGCCATTGGCTGTCGACCGGCGGTGTGGGCGCAGGCGCCGAGCCCCCTCCTCCGCCGCAGGCCACGAGCAGAACCGAAAGCAGAAGGGGGAATGCAGTCGCGCGCATGACGCCGAGTCTAGACAGGCCGCACTAGGATGCACAAAGACATTGCGGAGCGCTCCATGGCCCAGATCCTCTACCTCACCCGCATCGAGATCGAGTTCGGCGCGAGCCGTCTGCTGCCGGCCGAGTGCGAGCGTGTCGGCATGCGCCGCCCGCTCGTCGTGACGGATGCCGGCGTGCGTGCGGCAGGCGTGCTGGACGAAGCGCTGGCCGCCTTCGACGTGAAGCCGCCCGTCTTCGACCAGACACCCGCCAACCCGACCGAGGCCGCCGTGCGGCTGGCCGTGCAGAGGGTGAAGGACGCCGGCTGCGACGGCCTCATCGCCGTGGGCGGCGGCTCCAGCATGGACCTGGCCAAGGGCGTGGCCATCGCGGCCACGCACGAGGGGCCGCTGACGCACTACGCAACCATCGAGGGCGGCGCCGGCCGCATCAGTTCCAAGGTGCTGCCGCTGATCGCCGTGCCGACGACCTCGGGCACCGGCAGCGAGGTGGCACGCGGCGCCATCATCATCGTGGACGATGGCCGCAAGCTGGGCTTTCACAACTGGGAGCTGCTGCCCAAAGCCGCCATCTGCG
>JAEKLF010000103.1 GCA_019509985.1 Burkholderiales bacterium
GCGCGGAATCGACCTGGTTTTGGGGTGCAACACTGGTCATCACCCGGGAAACGGAGCGCTCGATGTCGATGGCCGGGTAGTGGCCGGCCTCGGCCAACTCGCGGCTGAGCACGATGTGGCCGTCCAGGATGCCGCGCGCCGCGTCGGCGATCGGGTCCTGGGGGTCGTCGCCTTCGGTCAGCACCGTGTAGAAGGCCGTGATCGAGCCCTCGCCCGGCAGGCCGTTGCCGCTGCGCTCGACGAGCTGGGGCAGCTTGGCAAAGCAGCTCGGCGGGTAGCCCTTGGTGGCGGGCGGTTCGCCGATGGCCAGCGCGATCTCGCGCTGGGCCATCGCGTAGCGGGTGAGACTGTCCATCAGCAGCAGCACGTGGCGGCCCTGGTCGCGAAAATGTTCAGCGATCGCCGTGGCGTAGTGCGCGCCCTGCATGCGCATCAGCGGCGGCGAGTCGGCGGGTGCCGCGACGACGACGCTGCGCTTGCGGCCTTCCTCGCCGAGGATGTCCTCGATGAATTCCTTGACCTCGCGGCCGCGCTCGCCGATCAGGCCGACGACGATGACGTCGGCCTGCGTGTAGCGCGCCATCATGCCCAGCAGCACCGACTTGCCGACGCCGGTGCCGGCGAACAGCCCGAGTCGCTGGCCCCGACCGACGGTCAGCAGCGCGTTGATGGCGCGAACGCCGGTGTCCAGCGGCGTGCGCACCGGGTCGCGGTCCATCGCGTTGATGGGGCGGCGCACCATCGGCTCGTTGTGGATGTGGCTCAGCTCGCCGCCGCGGTCCAGCGGGTGGCCGTGCGGGTCGACGACGCGGCCCAGCAGGCCGTCGCCCATCGGCAGGTGCAGGCCACGATCCTCGCCGCGCCGCCAGGGGTGCAGCGGCTGGCCGAGTTGGGGCGCCAGCGGTGGCAGGTGGCGCGGCACGACGGTGGCGCCGCTGGACAGGCCCTGCACCTCGTCGGTGGGCATCAGGTAGGCGCGGTCGCCCGAGAAGCCGACGACCTCGGCGTTCACCGGCGTGGAGCCGCGGCGCGGACTGTTGCCGCTGCTGGGCATCTGGATGCGGCAGACCGAGCCCATCGGCACCTTGATGCCGGTGGCCTCCAGCACCAGGCCGGCCACGCGCACCAGCTTGCCGTGGGACTCAAGCGGGGTGGTGTTGGCGGCCAGCGTTTCCAGGTCCGCGAGGTGGCGCAGCCAGCGGTCTCGCCGGTCAGTCGTCGTCATCCTCGCCTCCGCGGCGGTCCTGCCAGATCGACGTCTGGCCGATGGATGACGCCGCCTGCTGCCAGCGCGTGGCCAGCGTCGCGTCGACGCTGGCGATGTCGGCATCGACCTTGACGCCGCCGCGCGGCACCTCGGCATCGGGAATCAGCTGGGCCTCGCGGGCCTGCATCTCGGCGCCGGCGCCGTCGCGCACCAGCGGATAGTCGTCGGGGTGGACGCGCACGCGCACGTGGCGGGCCGACAGCTGCAGCGCTTCGACGGCGTCATGCGCGACGCGGGCGATCAGCTCGGGGCGCGTTTCGATCTCGCTGCGCACGACCTGGCGCGCCAGCTCGACGGCGATGCGCGCGAGCGAGCCGGCCATGTCGCCCTCCAGTTCACGCAGTTCGGTGTCGAAGTTGTGCAGCAGCTGGCCGATCTGGGCGCTGATCTGCTGCGCGAAGCTGTGCTTGAAGGCGTCCAGCGCGGCCATGCCGTCGCGGTAGCCGTCCTGGTAGCCGCTCTGGCGGGCGGCGTGCAACTGGTCGTGCAGATTGGGCTCGGGCGGCGGCGGGGCTTCCACGGGCGCGCTGGCGGCCGGCGCCGGCGTGGCGGCGGGGCGCATCGGCGTGAAGGGAGTGGCCGCGGCACCGCCGCCGAGGTTGTCCAGGTTCCAGGCCTTGGCGCCCTGCAGCTCCTCGCCAGGGATGAAGCGGGCGTAGCTGCCGCGGCGATCGGTCTCGCGGCGATCCGGGGGCGGCACTTGCCGCGGGGGTTGGCGACCGGTGGCCATGGCTAGACGAACTGATCGTCACCGCCGCCGGCGAGGACGATTTGGCCCTCGTCGACGAGGCGGCGCACGATCTTGAGCATTTCCTTCTGCTCGGCCTCGACCTCGGACAGCCGCACCGGGCCGCGCGATTCGAGGTCCTCGCGCAGCGTCTCGGCGGCGCGGGTGGACATGTTGCGGAAGATCTTCTCGCGCAGGTCGGCGCTGGCGCCCTTGAGCGCAACGACGAGGCTCTCGCTCTGCACTTCCTTGAGCATGGCCTGGATGCCCTTGTCGTCGATCTTGTTCACGTCGTCGAACGTGAACATGTTGTCCATGATCCTTTGCGCCAGGTCGGAGTCGGCCTCGCGCACATAGTCCAGCACCGAGGCCTCGACGCTGGAGCCCATCATGTTGATGATCTCGGCCGCCGTCTTGGCGCCGCCCAGCGAGCTCTTCTTCATGCGCTCGCCGCCGGCCAGGATCTGGCTCATGACCTCGTTCAAGTCCTTCAGCGCGGTCGGCTGGATGCCGTCCAGCGTGGCGATGCGGATCAGCACCTCGTTGCGGCCGCGCTCGGGGAAGAGCTTGAGCACCGAGGCGGTCTGGTCGAAGTCCAGGTGGGCCAGGATGGCCGCGATGATCTGCGGGTGCTCGTTGCGCAGCAGCTCGGCCACGCTGGCGGCGTCCATCCACTTCAGGCTCTCGATGGAGGACACGTCGCTGCCCTGCAGGATGCGGTCCAGCAACAGGTTGGCCTTGTCCTCGCCGAGGGCCTTGCGCAGCACGGCGCGCACGTATTCGTCGGTGTCGGTGACCAGGGTGCTCTGGGTCTCGGCGACGGCGTCGAACTTGTCGAGCACGTTCTCGACCTGGGCGCGCTTGATGACCTTCAACTTGGCAATCGTCTCGCCAAGCGCCTGCACCTCTTTCGGCGAGAGGTGCTTGAAGACCTCGCTGGCTTCTTCCTCGCCCAGCGACATCAGCAATATGGCTGCGTTTTCGATGCCCTTGTCGTCCATGATCTAACCTTAAACACCCCGAGCGTAGTGCCTAGCCCGCGGGCCGAGCGCCGGGCCGCTCCCAAGCCGGCCCGCCTTGGGCGTGTGCCTGCCGGTCGATCCGGCAAGCATCGCCGTCCCCTCGGGGGACCGGCCAAGGTACGCCTTGGACGAGGGGCTCATGATGCCGTTTCGCCGGCCATCCAGTCGCGCACGATATTGGCGACGGCCACCGGATTGTCGCGGGCCAGGGAGCGGGCGCGGTCAAGCTTTTCGTTATGGATCGGTGCTTCGAGGCGGGGCATGCCGGCGCCGCCGGGCAGCAGCTCGGCGTCGTCCACGACTTCGTCCACCGTTTCGGCCTTGTCCTCGGGAGCCGGGGCCGGCGCGGCGGCCTTGATGACGGGGCGGATCATGCCGAACACGGCGATCAGCGCGATGGCCACGAACGCCAGCGGCACGATGGCGCTGCGCAGCAGGTCGGTCAGCCAGGGTTGCTTCCACAACGGCACGTCGGCAGGCTCGATCTTGTCGACGACGAAGGGCGCGCTGATGACCTTGACCGAGTCGCCGCGCTCGGCATTGAAGCCCATGGCTTCCTTGACGAGGTCGGTCAGTCGCGTGATCTCTTCGGCCGGCACGGGCTGCGTGGTCGTCTTGCCCTTGGCGTCGGTCACCGAGCGGTGGTTGACGACGATGGCGGCGTTCAGGCGCTTGACGCTGCCGGTGGCGCCGCGCGTCACGCGCACGGTCTTGTCGAGCTCGTAGTTGGTGACCTGCTCGCGGCGGCTGTTGTTGCCGGCGCCACTGCCCTGGGCGGCCTGCAGCGGCGCGCTGGCGCCATTGATGGGCGCCGTGGCCGGCACGGGCGGCTGGTTGGTGGCCGCACCCGGCACGCCAGTGGGCGTGGCAGCGTTGCTGTTGTTGGACTCGTTGCTCTGGCTGGAGCGCACGGCCGCCTGGGTGTTGGCGCCCTGGTTGGGGCGGTACTCTTCGGCGGTGGCCTCGGTCTGCGAGAAGTCGACATCGGCGGTGATGCTGGCGCGCAGGTTGTCGCGACCGACGACCGGCTCCAGCAGCTCGAAGATGCGCTTGTTGTAGCCGGCCTCGATCTGCTGCTTGTACTGCAGCTGCTGGCCGTCCAGGCCGGTGGCGGAGTCGCTGCCGGTCTGCGACAGCAGCGCACCGGTCTGGTCGAGCACGCTGACGGCCTTCGGCGAAAGCTCGGGCACGCTGGAGGAAACCAGGTGCACGATGCCGGCGATCTGACCGCGGTCCAGCGTGCGGCCGCCGCGCAGCGTCAGCATGACGGAGGCGCTGGGCTTTTGCTGCTCGCGGAAGAAGCCGTTCTGCTGTGGGATGGCCAGGTGCACGCGGGCGTCGGCCACGTCGGCCAGCGCGGTGATGGTGCGGGTAAGCTCGCCTTCGAGGGCGCGCTGGAAGTTCAGGCGCTCATTGAACTGGGTCTGGCCGATGGAGGACTTGTCCATCAGCTCGAAGCCGGCGGTGTTGCCGCTCCCGCCCTTGGGCAGGCCCATGGCCGCGAGCTTCATGCGCAACTCGTAGACCTGGCCCGCCGGCACGAGGATGGTGCCGCCGGCCTCGTGCTTGTACGGCACGTTCAGTGCGGCCAACTGGCCGATGACGGCGCCGCCGTCCTTGTCGGCCAGGCCGGTGAAGAGGGGGCGGTAGTCGCCCTGGGACGACCACAGCGTGATGGCCAGCACGGCGCCGGCCAGTGCGGCCAGGCCGGCGCCCATGGTCAGCTTGCTGCGCAGCGGCAGGCCGTTCAGGCGCTGCACGAAGTTGGGCACCTCGACCGGCGTGAGCATCACGGGGGCGGCGGCAGCGGGGGCGCTCAGGGCGTTGTCCATCGAGGGCGAGACAGCAGGGGAGGTCGGGAATCGACCGATGGCGCAAATTATTCGTGGCCACCCCTCTCAAGAAAGCGCCGAAGTAGCCGATCCCACCCGCGTATCTCGGTGCTTCGTGCGCGTGACTTGCTGCCAAAGTGCGGTCCCATGGACATGAAGCTGCGCCCCTTCGACTTTGCTCAGGCCGCCGCCCGCGCGGGCCTCGCGGTCAACGGGCAGCCGCTTTCGCCCAAGCCGGCCGCTGCGACGGGCGCGAGCTTCGGCGACGCGATGACGCAGGCGCTCAAGGGCGTCAGCGCGCAGCAGAACGAGGTGGCGCGCCTGCAGCGCGAGGTGCAGCTCGACAACCCGACCGTCAGCCTGGAAGAGACGATGGTCGCGATGCAGAAGGCGCAGATCGGCTTCCAGGCGACGCTGCAGGTGCGCAACCGCCTGGTGTCGGCCTACTCCGAAATCATGAACATGCAGATCTGACGCGCCGGCCGGCGAGTCGTCAGCAGCTGTCGTTCTTGCGTGCGTCGCTGCCGCAGACCTGCGGCCGGCCCAGCGGGTTCAGGTCGATGTGCAGCTGCTGGTTGTGGTCGTTGGAGATGCCGATGCGCGTCCAGTCCAGCGCCCGGCCCATGCCAGCCTGGAAGGTGACGCTCTGGCCGGACTGCAGCAGCATGCCCTTGTGCTCGCGGTAGTTGATGCCGCCCAGCTCGCAGCGCGGCAGGCCGGTGGCGCAGTCGCAGGGCGACTGGCGGCTGGCTCCCCAGCACCATTGCGGCCCGCTCTGGAAGCTGACGTAGGTGTTGCGCCCCTCCTGCACGCTGAGGGCGCGGGCACGGCGCAGGTCCATCTCCAGCAGCTCGGCGACGTGGCGCAGGCGCTGGCGGGCCAGGTAGCCGGCATAGCTGGGCACCGCCGCGGCCAGGATGATGGCGAGCACGGCCATCACGAAGGCCAGTTCAAGCAGAGTGAAACCCTGGCGCCGCGTGGGGGCTGTCATGTGTCCAGCTTCAGCAGGCGGCGGCGTTTTTGCGTCTGGTCCACATAGACCTGCAGCGAGCGGGCGGCAGCGGCGTCGAGGTCGACGAAGGAGCAGCCAAGCTGCAGCAGGCCATGCGGGTCGCCGGCGACGGGGCTGGCGTGGTGGGGCAGCAGCGTGACGCGCAGCGCGGTGATGCGGTCCAGCTCGAGCACGAGACCCTGGGCAACCTGGCCCTCGGGCAGGGCGGGGACGTCGCCCGGCAACGCCAGCGCGAGGCCGCCGATGCTGATGTCCAGCACGCGCAATGCGCGGCCGAATGAGTCGCCGCCCGGCACGATGACGCGGGGGTAGACGCTGCCGGCGGGCTGCACGCGGAAGGACTGGCGGCGCTGGAAGCGGTAGAGCCGCGTCGGCAGCGTGCTGCGCAGCACGGCGCCCTGCTCGCCGCTGACGAGAACGGCGTCATCGAGCTCGAACTGCAGCTTGATGGCGCCCAGGTAGGCGACGGCGGTGATCTCGCCGCCGGCGACCAGGGCCTGGCTGATGCCTTCGGGGTCGGTGCCGATCTCCAGGCCGAGCAGGTCGGCGTCGATGTCGAGGGCACAGATGCGGCTGCCCAGGCTCTGGCCGGGCGGGCCGCTGAGCAGCACGGCCGCATGCTCGCGCTGCAGCTGCTGCAGATAGGCCGCGATCTCGTTCGTCGCGGTGACGCGCAGTTCCTCGGGGGCGGATTCAGGGGCGGACATGCTGAGATGGTAGTCGCGCGGCGCAGCGTTGCGTTGCCTCGCGTGCCGAGCGCCGGGCCGCCCCAAGCCGGCCGGCCTGACGATGTACTGGCGGCTCAATCCGCAAGCATCGCCGTCCCCTCGAGGGATCGGCTGGGCGCGCTCGCGATCAGCGAGGCGAGACCGGACGAGGGGTCAATGGACCATCCGGCTCTTGCCCTTGAGCACGTGGTCGAGGTCTTCCAGCCAGGGCTCGGCCAGGTGGCGGATCTCGGCGTCGTTGAGCAGGATGCGCTGCATGATGCGCGTCTTCAGGGCCGACTCGTTGGCACCCAGCTGGTTCTGGTGGGCAGCGGCCTTGAGCTGGGAGATCAGCAGCACGCAGGCGCCTTCGAGCTTGACGACTTCATCCCAGTTGCCGGTGCGGGCGGCGGAGAGCATGTCGGCGCTGGCTTGCTCGATGGCCTCGTAGTAGTTCAACAGTTCGGAGTTCATTGCGGGGTCACCGGTGATCTTGAAAAAAGGGTGCGGCGCTCGGTGGGCCGGAGCTCAGGCGGCGCGGGGCGCGCTTTCGGACTGGCCGGCCTGGGCGGCGGGCGAACCGGCGATGGCGGTCCAGGCTTCACGCACCGGCGTCAGCAGGCGCTGGCACTCCTCGATGGCGGCCAGATCGCTGTGCAGGTTGGCCTGCGTGAGGCGCATGCAGACGTAGCCATAGAGCTCGCGCAGGTCGGTGGCGAGCTGGCCGGCGGACAGGTCCAGCCCGGCGCGCAGGCCCTCGTCGAGGATGCGCACGGCGCGCGTCAGGGCGCGGTTCTTCAGCTCCGTGTTCTGGGCCTGGATGGCGGCGCTGGCCTGGTTCATCGCGTCGAAGGCGCCGTCGAACAGCATGGCGACGAGGCGGTGCGGGCTGGCGGCCTGCACGTCCGTCTCCAGGCCGACCTTGGCATACAGGGTGGCGCGCTGGTTGCGGGCTGCGAAGGGGGATGTCATGTTGCCGTACATGGGGAGCTGGAGGTTGGCGTCGTGTTGTTTCTTTTTTCGGCCTGCCCCGCGGGGACTTGAGGCGCCGCTCCGACTTTCAGAGCCCGAACTGTGATGCTTTTTCCTCGACCTGAAACAACAACGGCGACCCCAGGGGTCGCCGTCTGCCGCGTGGCCGAGGCCATGCCGGGCGCTCAGCCGTTCTTGGCGAGTGCGGCCAGCTGCTGGGTGAGGTAGCTGGACAGGTTGGTCAGCTGGCTGATCTTGGTGTCCAGCGCCGAGTACTGGGCGCGCAGGCGCTTCTCGGTGGAGTCGGCGCGGGTCTGCAGCTCGTCGGCGCGCTTGCCGTTGTTGTCGATGTTCTTCTGGATGCCGGCCTCACGGTTGCTGATGCTGCCATCCACGCCGAGCACCTTGTCGGCCAGGTTGCGGATCTGCTGCGCGAAGCCGTTGTTGGAGGCGTTGGTGCTGTCCAGCCCCATGAAGAACTTCTTCAGCGTGGGAATGTCGTTGAGGGCCGTGTCGAGCTTGGCGCTGGGCGCGCTGAGATTGCCGTCGGCACCCGGGTCCAGGCCGATGTCGGCCAGGCGCGAGATGCTGCCGGCCAGCGACGTGCTGGCGCCGATGACGCCGCGCAACTGGTTCTGCAGGCCCACGGCGGTGGAGTCACCCTGCAGCGGCGCCGAGGTCTTGCTCGACGGGTCGTACTTGGTCTGGTTGCGCAGCAGCTGGTTGACGGCGTTGTAGGCGGTCGTGAAGTCGGTGATGGCCTTCTTGATCGCATCGCGGTCCTGGGTCACGCTGAGGCTGATCGGGATGGTGGTCGTCTTCAGCAGTGTGATGTTCAGGCCCGAGATGGCGGATTGCAGGGAGTTGGACTCCGAGCTGATCTGCAGGCCGTTGAGCAGCGCGCGGGCGTTGGCAGCCGGTAGCGTCTGCGTGAGCTGGGTGACGCCGGCGCTGGGGTCATAGGCGACGGCGGACAGGCCGCTGGCGTCGCCCGAGTCGCCATCGGCGTCGTTGACGCTGACCCGAAAACCGTTGCTCTCGCCGGTGCTGGCGGAGGTGAGGGTCAGCCGCGAGCCGGTGGCGTCGGTCACGATGGAGGCGACGACGCCGGCGTTGGCGGAGTTGATCTGGTCGCGCACCTGGCTGAGCTGGTCCTGGCCGGCACCGATGTTGATCGTGACCGGTGTGGTGCCGGACTTGCTCGTGAAGGTGGCGGCGCTGTTGGCGTCGGTGCCCCAGGTGCCGAGCTCGATGGTGATGGAGCCCTGGCCCAGGGTTGCCGTGGCGTTGGCGAAGGTGGACGAGGCCAGGCTCTGCGAGCTGGCAAGCTGGCTGACCGACACGGACACGCTGCCCACGGCGGCGCCGGCACCGGCCGTCACGCTGATGGCCGTCGGATCGGCGGACGTGGCTTTTGCACCCGCCCAGGTGTCGGGGCTGGTCAGCTTGGAGGCAGCGTCGCGCAGCGCGGAGACCGAGCTTTGCACCTGACCGTAGATGGAAAGCTGGGTCTTGAGCCCATCCGTCTTCTGAGACAGCTGGGTGATGGGCGCCTGCTCGACGGCCATCAGCTTGGTGATCATGGACTCGACGTCGAGTCCACTACCGATACCGAGAGATGTGATGGTGGCCATGGCGAGATGCAAAAAAGACCGATATACCAGGGGGATATCGGTCTGGGTTTTCGGAACTTTAGGGTTCCGACCAAATTTTTTGCAGTTTTTTTAGCCGCGCTGCAGCAGTGACAACACCTGCTGCGGAAGCTGGTTGGCCTGGGCCACCATGGCGTTACCGGCCTGCTGCAGGATCTGTGCCCGACTCATGTTGGACGTTTCCTGGGCGAAGTCGGCGTCCATGATGCGGCTGCGGGCGGCCGACTGGTTCTCGACGGCGACCTGCAGGTTGGAAATCACCGCATCGAAACGATTCTGGGCCGCACCGAGCGTGGCGCGCTGGGAGTTGATCGTATCCAGCGCCGCATCGATGTTGGTGATGACGACACCGATGGCGGTGATGTCGGCCGTGTTGTCGATGACCGCCCGGCCGGCGCCGGTGTTGTCGGTGCCCGAGATCACGGTGATCAGCGGATCGGTCGACAGGTCGCTCGTCGTGATGTCGATCGTGTCGTTCGAGCTGGTGTTGGCGCCGACCTGGAAGGTCTGCACACCGGCCGACGTCGACAGGATGGGCTTGCCGTTGAAGGTGGTGGCACCCAGCACACGCTGGATTTCCTTGGCCAGCTCGCCGAATTCCTTGTCCAGCGAATCCTTGTCGGCGTTGGAGTTGGTGGCGTTGCGGCCCTGGACGGCGAGTTCCCGCATTCGCTGCAGGTTCTCGGTCAGCTTGCCCAGCGCGCCTTCAGCGGTCTGAGCCAGCGAAATGCCGTCGTTGGCGTTTCGGATGGCGACGTTAGAACCCCGGATCTGGGTGTTCATGCGCTCGGCGATGGCCAAGCCCGCCGCGTCGTCCTTGGCGGAATTCACCCGCATACCCGACGAAAGCCGTTGCATCGACACCGCCAGCGATTGCTGGGAGGCGTTCAGATTGCGCTGGGCATTCAGCGAGTTGATGTTGGTGTTGATGGTTTGTGGCATCGCGCACTCCTGGGGTCTGTCGCCGAGCTGGCTTCAGGGATGCCAGACTCGATGGACCAGATTCTGCGAGTGCGCCGGTTTGCCAAAAGCCCGATCAACGGGCCAAACCCGGCCTAAAACAAATCTCTTCGCCGCTGCGACCTGCCGTCCGCCAGCGGCGCCCCTGAAGGGGGCCCGCGTGCGGGTAGGGCGGGCTTATTGCCTGAGCAGGGCCAGCACCTGCTGGGGCAGCTGGTTGGCCTGGGCCACCATCGTGTTGCCGGCTTGTTGCAGGATCTGCGCGCGGCTCAGGTTGGCGGTTTCCTGGGCGAAGTCGGCATCCATGATGCGGCTGCGCGAGGCGCTCTGGTTCTCCACCGCGACCTGCAGGTTGGAGATGACGGCATCAAAGCGGTTCTGCGAAGCGCCCAGCGTGGCGCGCTCTCCGTTGACCTTGTCCAGCGCGGTGTCGATGTTGCCGATCACCGTGTCGATGGTGGCGCCCACGGCGGTGTTGTCGATCACGGCGCGACCTGCACCGGTGTTGTCGGTGCCGGCCACGGTCGTGATTTCCGTCGCGGTCGTCATGTCGGTCGTGACGATGTCGATGCGGTCGTTGGCGGTCGTGTTGGCGCCGACCTGGAAGGTCTGCGTGCCCGCCGCCGAGGTGGCGAGCACGGCCTTGCCGTTGAAGGTGGTGCCACCCAGCACGCGCTGGATTTCCTTGGCCAGCTCGCCGAACTCCTTGTCGAGGGAATCCTTGTCGGCGTCGGTGTTGGTGGCATTGCGGGCCTGCACGGCGAGCTCACGCATGCGCTGCAGCGCGTCGCCCACCTTGGACAGCGCGCCTTCAGCGGTTTGCGCCAGCGAGATGCCGTCGTTGGCGTTGCGGATGGCGACCTGAGAGCCGCGCACCTGGGCGTTCATGCGCTCGGCGATGGACAGGCCGGCCGCGTCGTCCTTGGCCGAATTCACACGCAGGCCGGAAGAGAGGCGCTGCATGGAGACGGCCAGCGACGACTGCGACATCGCCGTGTTGCGCTGAGCGTTCAGCGAGGCGAGGTTGGTGTTGATGATCTGGGACATGACTCAATCCTTTCGTTGACGATGGCGTCTTGATCCACGTAGTCCTCGAATGAATCGCGAACCCGTTGGAATGCTTATCGTCGGCACGGTGGATTGACTTGAATCCTTTTTTTGCACGGCTCCTAAAAACGCCCCCCGCGGCGGCGGGGAAGCGTCAAGGGGCTTGTGCTGGTGGCGTGAGGACTGCCGTCTTCGGAGTGGACGTTTCACTCAGGGCCAGCGGTGCTGGCCCGGCGTCATCGAAGCAAGGACAGGACCTGCGACGGAACCTGGTTGGCTTGGGCAATCATCGCGTTACCGGCCTGCTGCAGGATGTTGGCGCGGCTGAGGTTGGCCGTTTCCTGGGCGAAGTCGGCATCGGTGATGCGGCTGCGCGCGGCGCTCTGGTTTTCCACCGAGATCTGCAGGTTGGAGATGACCTGGTCCATGCGGTTCTGGGCGGCACCCAGGTTGGCGCGCTCGGAGCTGACCTTGTTGATCGCGGTGTCGATGTTGGAGATCACCGTGTCGATGGTGGCGCCCACGGCGGTGTTGTCGATCACGGCGCGGCCCGCACCGGTGTTGTCGGTGCCGGCCACGGTCGTGATTTCCGTCGCGGTGGTCATGTCCGTCGTGACGACGTCGATGCGGTCGTTGCTGGTCGTGTTGGCGCCGACCTGGAAGGTCTGCGTGCCCGCAGCGCTGGTGGCCAGGATGGCGCGGCCGTTGAAGGTCGTGCCGCCCAGCACGCGCTGGATTTCCTTGGACAGTTCGCCGAATTCCTTGTCCAGCGAGTCCTTGTCGGCGTTCGTGTTGGTGGCGTTGCGCGACTGCACCGCCAGTTCACGCATGCGCTGCAGCGAGTCGTTCACCTTGGACAGTGCGCCTTCAGCCGTCTGCGACAGCGAGATGCCGTCGTTGGCGTTGCGAATGGCGACGTTGGAACCGCGCACCTGAGCGTTGAGGCGCTCGGAGATGGCGAGACCGGCGGCGTCATCCTTGGCGGAGTTGACGCGCAGACCCGAGGACAGGCGCTGCAGCGACGTGGCCAGGGCGGCCTGCGACGTGGACGTGTTGCGCTGCGCGTTGAGCGACAGCAGATTGGTATTGATGACCGAGGCCATGATGCGCTTCCTTTTAAGCTAGAAATACCCGGCAAGGCGCCGGACGAAGACCCAAGTGCCCGGGTGCGGCACCCGTGCTGTCCGTTCAAGCGTGCCCTGCGGCTCGCCCTCGCGGCGACGCCCGACGCCAGTCAACCGTTGAAGTCTTGTCACCGCTTGTGAGCGATGTCACACCCCTCAGGCCTTCTAGCCGGACCACGGAACCGAATTCGGCCCCGTTGCAATGGCTATCGGTGCGGGCGCAGTATTTCTTTAGTACGTTTTGTCAAGAGCGTGATCTTTTGAATAAAGGCAGTTGCAAATGCCTGTTCGTTGGATCGACCGCTGGCGCGAAAAGCGCCCCCGGAACGCCCGGCTTTTCAGGAGATCGACGCCGGCTTCGCTTCCTAAAGTTCGATTCATCCCGGCCGAACCCTGCGCCGGCCCCGGAGCCCCGCCATGCGTGCCCAATCCAACACCGCCAAGACCACCCCGCGCAACGGCCATCGGCCCGTCACCGTGCCCAGCAACGACCCCAAGATGCTGCTGGCCCGTGCTCGCAACGCGGCGTTCGCTGCCGCGGCCCAGGGCAATCTCGGCCACGGCCTGGGCATGCTTTATGACGCGCTGCAGGACGAGCCCATGAGCCACGACCTGCTGTCCGACATGGCGGCCCTGCTGCTGTCGGCCGGCAAGCTGGAGCACGCGGCGGCCTATGCCGACCGCGCGCTGCAGATCCACTCGCTTCATGGTCCCAGCCTGTACACGCTGGCCTTCGCCCTCTCGGGCAGCGGCGAGATCGACCGCGCCATCGGCGTGCTCAACGAGCTGCAAAGCGGCGCCGGCCGCGACAGCCTGCAGGCCGAGGCCCCCGAGCTGGTGCCCGTTGCCATGATCGAGCTGGAGCGCCTGCGCCGCATCCGCGCCTGACGCCGACAGACAACACCGGTTTCCTCACGCGGCCCCGCAGCGCAAGCTGGCGGGGCCGCGGTGTTTTGGTGGCCACCGAATCCGACGCGGCTGTAGGAATTTGGCTGACAAGGTGTTCCGGAAAACGCGACGCCGCGCACCGACGCAGCCTGATATCGCGGAAGAAGACGGGTCAACACAATCCGTTTCACTGATCCCGAACACCACCCCACCTCTGAAACGGAAGCCGCCATGAACACCGAACAAATGCTCGCCGAGATCCGTGAAGCCAACCTGTCCTACCTGATGCTGGCCCAGAGCCTGATCCGCGCCGACCGCGAACAGGCCCTGTACCGCCTGGGCATCAGCGAGGACACGGCCACGCTGATCGGCACGCTGAGCCCGGCGCAGATCATGAAGATCGCCTCCGGCAACACGCTGCTGTGCGCCTTCCGCATGAGCGACGACCTGGTGTGGGGCCTGCTGACCAACCACAGCAAGCCGGGCGCGAACGAGAGCGTCAGCCGCATGCACGCCTCCATCCTGATGGCCGGCCGCCACGAGCACGCCTGACCTCTCGACTTCTTCGCTGCCAACTCGTTCACAGATTCCGGAGCCCACCATGCGCGTCAAGAGCATCCTCACCGAAGCCAAGCAGATCGACCGTGCCGTCCAGCTGATCCACCTCGGTGCGCGCCTGCAGGTGCTGGAGTCGGAAACCGACCTGTCCTACGAGCGCCTGCTGCGCCTGTACAAGGAAGTGAGCGGCAAGTCGCCGTCCAAGGGCCAACTGCCCTTCTCGACCGACTGGTTCATGACCTGGCAGCCCAACATCCATGCCAGCCTCTTCCTGAACATCCACGAGTACCTGAACAAGGCCGCGGAGATGGACGAGATCGACACCGTCATCAAGGCCTACCAGCTCTACCAGGAGCAGACCACGGCCCAAGGCCTGGAAGCCATGCTGTCCGTCACCCGCGCCTGGCGCCTGGTGAAGTTCGTCGACAACGGCATGCTGACGCTGACCAAGTGCTCCAAGTGCAATGGCCAGTTCGTCACCCACCCGCACGAGATCGCCCGCCACTTCGTCTGCGGGCTGTGCAATCCGCCCGCACGTGCCGGCAAGGGCCGCGCGCAAGGTTCCATCCAGATGCACTGATTGCAAGGCGACACTGTCGCCATGTGGATCACCCGTTGGCCGCTGCCGGCTCTGTTGAGCTGGCTGGCGGCCTGGTTCATTTATGCGGCTGCACTTGCGGCCGGCCTGGGCGCCGGACCTGCGCTTGCGCTTGGCGCGGCGGTTGCCGGCGTCCTGGGGTGGCTGCAGTCCGAGCGCTGGCGCCGTCTCATCGTCGCGCTGGGCTTTCCCGCGTCCGTGCTGGCCCTGGACTGGCAGGGCGGCGCCTCGGGGCTGCTCTGGCTGGCGCCGTTGGCGCTACTGTGGTGGCTCTACCCGCGCCGCACCTGGTCCGAAGCGCCGCTCTTCCCGACGCCCCGTGGCGCTCTTGAGCAGTTGCCCATGCTCGCGCCGCTGCCGCCGAATGCGCGCGTGCTGGACGCGGGCTGCGGGGTCGGCGACGGGCTGCGTGAACTCCTGCATGTCTACCCCGAGGCCCGCGTCGAAGGTGTCGAATGGAGCCGGCCGCTGAGCTGGCTCGCGCGCTGGCGGGTGCGCGGGGCCATCGTGCGCCAGGGCGACCTGTGGGCCGACGGCTGGGCGCCGTTTGCGCTGGTCTATGTCTTCCAGCGGCCCGAGTCCATGCCGCGCGTCTGGGCCAAGGCCTGCGCCGAGCTGGCGCCGGGGGCCTGGCTGGTCAGCTTGGACTTCGCGGTGCCCGGCGTGGCTCCGGTGGCAAGCCGGCAGCTGGACAACGGGCAGTTCGTGTGGCTTTACCGCCCTGGGCGGAATGCGACGCCAAAGCCCGCCAATTGATGCGTTCACTGGGCTTGCAGCGCGGCATACTTTCTCAAGCCCCCCGGCATCGGGCCGATATGGCCTGAACACCCCCAACTCGACCCACGCATGTTCGTCATCATCGGCTGGGCCATTTCCATGGCCTGCATTTTTGGCGTGTTCATCGCCCATGGCGGGAACATCGGCGTGATCCTGCACGCCTTGCCCTTCGAGATGATCACCATCTTCGGCGCCGCCATTGGCGCCTTTCTGGCCAACAACCAGATGAAGGTCGTCAAGGCGACGGCCGCGGGCCTGGGCCTGTGCTTCAAGGGCAGCAAATACAGCAAGGCCCGCTACATGGAGCTGCTGGCGCTGATGTACGACATCCTGCAGAAGGCGCGCAAGGAAGGCCTGATGTCCATCGAGAAGGACGTCGAAGACCCGCACAACTCGCCGCTGTTCCAGAAGTACACGGTCGTCGGCAACGACCACCATGTCACCGAATTCATCACCGACTACCTGCGCATGATGGTGTCGGGCAACCTGAACGCGCACGAGATCGAATCGCTGATGGACAGCGAGATCGAGACCCATCACCAGGAAGAGCATGCCGCCGTGGCCGCGCTGCAGCGTCTGGCGGGCGGCCTGCCGGCCTTCGGTATCGTCGCCGCCGTGCTGGGTGTCGTGAACACCATGGGCTCGGTCGGCCAGCCGCCAGCGGTGCTGGGCGGCATGATCGGCTCGGCGCTGGTCGGTACCTTCCTCGGCATCCTGCTGGCCTACGGCTTCGCGGAGCCGCTGGCCGGCCTGCTGGAGCAGAAGGTCGAGGACGCCGGCAAGGAATTCCAGTGCATCAAGACGACGCTGCTGGCCAGCATGCAGGGCTACGCGCCCCAGGTGGCCATCGAGTTCGGCCGCAAGGTGCTGTTCTCCGGCGACCGCCCGAGCTTCACCGAGCTCGAAGGCCACGTGAAGAAGAAATGACCCCCCCCGAGGCGCCTTCGGCGCTCCCCCCCAGGGGGGGCGCACCCAGTGGCCTGGCAAAGCCAGATCCACGGCTGCCGCTTGAGGGCGGCGGCGCTTCGCGCGCCAGAAACCCGGAGGCCTTCTGATGGCCGGTGACGCGAAGAAGTTGCAGCCCATCATCATCAAGAAGGTGAAGAAGGGCGGCCATGCGGTGCATGGCGGCGCGTGGAAGATTGCCTACGCCGACTTCGTCACGGCCATGATGGCCTTCTTCCTGCTGATGTGGCTGCTCGGCTCGACGACCGAGGGCGACAAGAAGGGCATTGCCGACTTCTTCCAGTCGCCGCTCAAGGTGTCCATGCTGGGCGGTTCGGGTTCGGGCGACTCCTCCAGCGTCGTGCGCGGCGGTGGCAAGGACCTCACGCGCGAGACCGGCCAGGTCAAGGAAGGCCAGAGCGAGGCCAAGCGCGCCAGCTACACGCTGCGCGCGCTGAAGGAAGAGCAGCGCAAGGCCGAGAAGGCGCGCCTGGAGCAGCTCAAGGCCAAGGTCGAGGAGGTGTTGTCCGAGAACCCCAAGCTCGCGGCGCTCGGAGGGCAGATTCGCCTGGACATGACCAAGGAAGGCCTGCGCATCCAGATCGTCGACGAGGGCAACCGGCCGATGTTCGACAGCGGCAGCGCCGTCGTGAAGCCCTATATGCGCGAACTGCTGCGCGAGCTCGGCAACGTGCTGACCGAAGTGCCCAACCGCCTGACGGTGGAAGGCCACACCGACGCCCAGCCCTTCTCCGGCGGCGACAAGGGCTACAGCAACTGGGAGCTCTCGGCCGACCGCGCGAATTCGTCGCGGCGCGAGCTCGTCGCCGGCGGCCTGTCGGAGGCGCGCATGCTGCGCGTGCAAGGCCTGGCCGCGAGCAAGCTGCTCGACGCCAAGGACCCCAACAGCGCATTGAACCGGCGTATCAGCATCATCGTGATGAACCGCGATGCCGAGGACGCCGTGTTGAAGAATTTGCCTGAAGAGCCAGAGGCCGATGCAGCACCCGCCGAGACCGGTGTCACGCAAGTGCCGGGTACCGGCAAAAAGCCGCAAACTCAATCGCCGGCTCCGGCTCGCTAGAACTAGACTGCGGGCTGACCCTGAAATCCCGCCTGCCCCTGAGAGAGGATCGCCATGAGCGCTGACATGAAATTCCTGGTTGTTGACGACTTCTCCACCATGCGCCGAATCGTGCGTGGCCTGCTGAAGGAAATCGGCTACAACAACTGCGAAGAGGCCGAAGACGGCGTCGAAGCGCTGAACATGCTCAAGGGCGCCAAGTTTGATTTCGTCGTCAGCGACATCAACATGCCCAACATGACCGGCTTCGAGTTGCTCAAGGCCATCAAGGAAGACCCCAACCTCAAGCACCTGCCGGTGCTGATGGTCACCGCCGAAGCCCGCAAGGAAGACATCGTGCTGGCCGCCCAGTCGGGCGCGGCGGGCTACATCGTCAAGCCTTTCACGAAGGCGACGCTGGAAGAAAAAGTCCTGAAGATCATGCAGAAGCTGGCCGCTGCGGCCTGATAGGGGACTGTCATGTCGATGGAACAGTTGGCCAAACTGGCCGCCGGCAGCAACGATCCGTTGCTCGTGTCGCCCGAGGTCTTTCAGCAGCTCGGCACCATCACCCGCGTGCTGCATGACACCATGCAGCAGCTTGGCGTCATGCCCAAGCTGCAACTTGCGACCGACGGGCTGCCCGACGCGCGCAGCCGCCTGAGCTACATCGCCACCAAGACGGCGGCCGCCGCCGAGAAGGTGCTGAACTCCGTCGACGCCGCCAAGGCCGACCACGCCGAGATCTCGGCCGCCACCCGCGCGATGGCCGATGCCATCGTGGCCGACCCGGTCAAGGCCGTGGCCAGCGGCATGGTGCTGAACTTCGTCAAGGAAGTCGAATCGCGCACCGCGCGCATCGACGGCCATCTGACCGACATCATGATGGCCCAGGACTTCCATGACCTCACCGGTCAGGTGGTCGCCAAGGTCGTCACGCTGGCCAACGACCTGGAGGACAGCCTCGTCAAGCTGCTCGTGCAGGTCGTGCCACCGGAGCAGCGCGAGAAGGTCGATCCCAACATCCTGCAGGGCCCGGTCGTGAACCCGGCAGGTCGCACCGACGTCGTCGCGGACCAGGGCGAGGTCGACGATCTGCTCGCCAGCCTCGGCTTCTGAGCGTCCCCATGTCGATCGGGCCGGCCTTTGCGCCGGCCTTGTTCATTCCGCCTGCATTTCGGGCAGCTGTTCGCGGATGGCCTGGTTGAGCTTGTCCATCGTCTGCGGCGTGACCTGCTGTGAGCAGCCGAAGTAGCGCAGCTGCCCGCGCGGCATGTCGGCGAACTCGATGCGCACCAGCTGCAGCGGCACAAAGTCCGGGTCCTTGCGCAGCCACGCCAGGTCTTCCTCGTCGATGAGCATGTAGTCGACGCGGCGCGCACCCACCATGCGGGCGAGCTGAAGCGGCGTCAGCTGGGCACGTATGGCCGGCTTGGCCGTGGCGGCCAGGGCCTGGTCGAGCTGCTGGCCGTAGGAGACCCCGTCCAGCAGTCCGGGCTGCAGCGTCGAGTCGGCAAACAGCAGGCTGAGCTTGGGCTGGGCACGGATCTGCACAGCGGCGCTGGCGTTGGCGAGCACGACATGCGGCCGGTCGCGGTGGATGGGCAGGGAGAAGCGGGCGAAGGCTTCGCGCTCTGGGATCTTGTAAAGGCCCGGCGAGCACAGCGGCGCCTGGTTGGCCTGCAGGTTGAGCAGCGTGCGCCGGATTGGCACCTCGGCGTAGTGCGCCTCGATGCCCGCGCGCTTGAGCAGCCTGGCCGTGCGCTCCATCAGGAAGCCGGCCGGCTTGCCACCTTCGGTATAGCTGTAGGGCGGCTTGTCGCGGTACTCGATGGTCAGCGGCGGCTGGCCCGGCTGCGCGGTCCCGCTGGCCGCGCACAGCGCGGTCAGCAGCGCAAGCAGGGGTGAGCGGAGTGGCGGCAGGCGGGGCATCGGTGGGGCGGCGGCTCTCGACTCGAGATTAACCGCGCCTACCCGGAGCCCGCCATCACGGGTGCCGCAAAGCGTGCATGGTTTGCGGTCCGGGCGCCTAGGCCGGATAAGCCGGGCAAGCACCCCGCTTTTCTCGCTCAAGTTTTGCGGCCAGCCTCGAACAATTCGGTCCAGCGCCCCTGATGGGGCCTCCACGCCATGGCCGACCAAGACGCACAAGACCGCAACCTGCCAGCCTCAGCCAAGAAGATCGAAAGATCTCGGGCCGAAGGCCAGGTGCCGCGTTCGCGCGACCTGCCCCATTTCGCGATGATGGTCGCCGGCGGCGCGGTGCTGGCCTTCGGCGGCCCGCAGATCGTCGAGAAGCTGCGCCAGATGCTGACGATCGGGCTGCACTTCGATGCCCGCCAGCTCGCGCAGAAGGGCTTCATGGCCGAGCGTCTGGCCGACATGACGCTGGCCTTCGCCGCCGTCATGGGCCCGGTGGCCGCGGTGCTGGTCATCGCGGCCATCGCCAGCAATCTGGCCAGCGGCGGCTGGAACTGGACAATGAAGCCGCTGGCGCCCAAGTTCACCCACCTGAATCCCTTGACCGGCCTGGGTCGCCTGTTCACCGGCCAGGGCTTCGGCACGGCGCTGAAGGCCGTACTGCTGGCCCTGGTGCTGGGCATCGTCGGCGCGATGGTGCTGAAGGACCGCCTGGCGGCCTACGTGAGCATCATGTCCGTGCCGCTGCCTTCGGCGCTGGCCTATGCCGGCCAGCAGCTGATGGGCGGGTTGACGATGCTGGCCATCGCGCTGGCCGTGTTCGCCGCCATCGACCTGCCGTTGCAGCGCCAGCTCTGGCTGCGCCGCATGCGCATGAGCCGCGAGGAGGCCAAGCAGGAGCTGAAGGAGGTTGAAGGCAACCTCGAGATCAAGGCCAAGGTGCGCGCCCGCATGCGCGAGATGGCCAAGCGCCGCATGCTGGCCGCCGTGCCGCAGGCCGACCTGGTCGTCATGAACCCGACCCACTACGCCGTCGCGCTGAAGTACGAGGAAGGCAAGATGGCTGCGCCCAAGGTCATCGCCAAGGGCGCCGATCTGCTGGCCATGAAGATCCGCGACCTGGCCAAGGAATCCAAGGTGCCGGTGCTGCAGCAGCCCGTGCTGGCGCGTGCGCTGTACGCCCATGCCAAGGTCGACCACGAGATCCCCGCAGCCCTCTTCGGCGCCGTGGCCCAGGTGCTCGCCTACGTCTATCAGCTGCGCGCCGCGCTGGCCTCGCGCCACGTGGCCCGCCCGGATGTGCCGCATCCGCACGTGCCGCCCGAGCTCGACCCGCACAACAAGCCCGGCTGGGCGCCTGATCCCGAAGAGGACTTCGCCGAATGAACCCCCTGATCCAGAAGCTGCAAGGCCTGCTCGGCCCCCGCGCCGGCATCATCGCGGCGCTCGGCGCCCCGATCGCCGTGCTGCTGGTGCTGTCGATGATGGTGCTGCCGCTGCCGCCCTTCGTGCTGGACCTGCTGTTCACGTTCAACATCGCGATGGCCGTGATGGTGATGATGGTGGCCGCCCACATGGTGCGGCCGCTGGACTTCGCGGCCTTCCCGACCGTGCTGCTGCTGACGACCTTGATGCGCCTGTCGCTGAACGTGGCGTCCACGCGCGTCGTGCTGCTGGAGGGCCACACGGGCACCGGCGCGGCCGGCAAGGTCATCGAGAGCTTCGGCCACTTCCTGATCGGTGGCAACTTCGCGGTCGGCCTGATCGTGTTCGCCATCCTGGTGGTCATCAACTTCATCGTCGTCACCAAAGGTGCGGAGCGCATCGCTGAAGTCGGCGCGCGCTTCACGCTGGACGCGATGCCCGGCAAGCAGATGGCCGTGGACGCCGACCTGAACGCCGGCCTCATCAACGAAGCCGAAGCCAAGCGCCGCCGCGCGGAGCTGGGCGACGAAGCCGACTTCTTCGGCTCCATGGACGGTGCCAGCAAGTTCGTGCGTGGCGACGCGGTGGCGGGCATGCTGATCCTGGCCATCAACATCGTCGGCGGCTTCATCATCGGCGTGGCCCAGCACGGCCTCAGCGCCGCCCAGGCGGCCGACAGCTACATCCTGCTGGCTGTCGGTGACGCGCTGGTCGCCCAGGTGCCGGCGCTGCTGATCTCGGTTGCAGCGGCCATGGTGGTGTCGCGCGTCGGCACGGACAAGGACATCGGCAGCCAGATCGGCAAGCAGGTCTTCGGCTCGGCCAAATCGCTGGCCATCACGGCCGGCGTCATCGGCGCGCTCGGCCTGATCCCGGGCATGCCCCACGTCGTCTTCCTGCTGATCGCCTCCGGCATGGGCTACCTCGCCTATTGGCTGCGCAACAAGGAGCAGATGCAGGAAGCGGCCAAGGCGGTCAAGCCCATCATGCCCAGCAGCGAAGGCGCCGGCGAGGCGAGCTGGGACGACCTGGTGCCCGTCGACACGCTGGGCCTGGAAGTCGGCTACCGCCTCATCACGCTGGTGGACAAGAGCCGCGAGGGCGACCTGCTGTCCCGCATCAAGGGCGTGCGCCGCAAGTTCGCGCAGGAGGTGGGCTTTTTGCCGCCGCCGGTGCACATCCGCGACAACCTGGAGCTGCGCCCCAGCCAGTACCGCATCTCGCTGCGCGGCGCCGTCGTCGGCGAGGCCGAGGCCTTCCCCGGCATGTGGCTGGCCATCAATCCCGGCCACGCGACGCAGAAGCTGCTCGGCACGCAGACCACCGACCCCGCCTTCGGCCTGCCGGCCGTGTGGATCGAGGAGCGGCAAAAGGAGATGGCCCAAATGAGCGGGTTTACGGTCGTTGATTGCTCGACCGTCGTGGCCACCCACCTTTCACACTTGATGCAAGTGCACGCGGCCAAGTTGTTGGGCCGCGTGGAGACGCAAGCCCTGGTCGAACACCTCACCAAGCAGGCGCCCCAATTGATCGAAGACGTGATTCCCAAGATGGTCGGTATCGCCACACTGCAACGCGTGCTCCAGCTGCTGCTGGAGGAGGGCGTGCACATCCGCGACATGCGCTCCATCGTCGAATCCATCGCCGAGAACGCCGCCACCGTGACCGACCCGGCCGAGCTGGCCCGGCGCATCCGCACCCACATCGCCCCGGCCATCGTGCAGCAGATCTACGGCAGTGCCAAGGAGCTGGACGTCATCGCGCTGGAGCCCGAACTGGAGCGCCTGGTGACCCAGGCCCTGAACTCCCCGCACGGCGCGGCCCTGGACCCGGGCGTGGCCGACACGCTGGCCCGCAGCGCCGCCGACACGGCCCAGAAGCAGGAAGACCGCGGCGTGCCCGCCACGCTGCTGGTGCCCGACCTGATCCGCGCGCCCATGGCCCGCCTGCTCAAGCGCGCCGCGCCCCGGCTCAAGGTGCTCGGCCACAGCGAGATTCCTGAGACCCACACCATCCGCATCGGCTCCATCATTGGAGGTACATCCTGATGTGGCCCCACGCTCATATTCATTCGCTGCCCCAAGGGCTCCTCAGGAGCCCGTTCCGGGCTCTCGGGGCGTTCGCCCTCTTTGAGGCGGCTCGGCAGGAGGCTCCATGAACGTCCGCAAATTCACCGCCCGCACATCGCGCGAGGCCCTGGCGCTCGTCAAGCAGGCTTTCGGCGCCGACGCGGTCGTGCTGTCCAACAAGAACGTGCCCGAAGGCGTGGAAGTGCTCGCGATGGCGCCGGAAGGCATGGGCCAGATCGAGCAGATCGCCGCCAGCGCGCCGCGCACCGTCGCCCGCCCGCCGGTGCAGCCGCAGGTTCAGGCGCAGCCGCCGCAGCAGTCGCCGCGCGCGCCCTTTGCCGAGCGTGCCCGCCAGGAGCCCAGCTTCGGCGCGCCCGAGGTGCGCAGCGACGTCGAGCAACTGGCCATGAGCACGCTGAGCTTTCAGGACTACGTGCGCGAGCGCGTGCTGCGCCGTCGCCAGGCCGAGCTGACCGGCCAGCCCGACCCGGTCGCCCAGCCTGCCGCCGCACCGCAGAAGCCGCCCGCCGTGTCGCTGGATGCCGCGCGCGCCCAGCGCGAGCAGCGCGCCGCCGAGGCGATGGCCGCGCTGGCGCCCAAGCGCGCCGCGCCGACCCCGGCCCGGTCCCAGCCCCGTCCTGCGCCGCCGGTGCTGCGCGACGAGATCCGCATCCCGACCGCCGCCACGCCCGCGCAGCAGCGCGCCGTGCCCCAGCTCGGCGACGTCGGCGCCGCCGAACCCATGCCGCTGCCTGGCCAGCCCAGCGCCGGCCAGCGCAACCAGATGGACATGGCCTCGGAGCTGCGCCAGATGCGCGGCCTGATCGAGGAGCGCTTCTCGTCCCTCGCCTTCATGGAAAAGCTGCAGCGCCAGCCTGTGCAGGCGCGCCTGACGCAAAAGCTGCTGGAGCTGGGCTTCTCGCCCGCCCTGGTGCGCAAGCTGGCCGAGAGCTGCCCCTCGGACTTCAAGGCCGGCTCGCCGCACGAGCCGGCCGATGAGACGGCCTGGGCCGCCCACGTGCTGTCGCGCAACCTGCAGACCGGCGAGGCCGCCCCGGCCATCGAGGACCGTGGCGGCGTGTTCGCGCTGATCGGCTCGACCGGCGTCGGCAAGACGACGACGACCGCCAAGCTGGCCGCCCACTTCGCCACCAGGCATGGCGCCGGCCAGCTCGGCCTGATCACGCTGGACGCCTACCGCGTCGGCGCCCACGAACAGCTGCGCGCCTACGGCCGCATCCTCGGCGTGCCCGTGCACACGGCCCACGACCGTGCCTCGCTGGATGACCTGCTCGACCTGCTGTCCAGCAAGAAGCTGGTGCTCATCGACACCGCCGGCATGGCCCAGCGCGACAGCCGCACGCAGGAGCTGCTGGACATGCTGGCCCACCCCAGCATCAAGAAGCTGCTCGTCATCAACGCGGCCCAGCAGGGCGAGACGATTGAAGACGTCGTCAATGCCTGGAAGGGTGCCGCCTGCGAGGGCGTCGTGCTCAGCAAGCTCGACGAGGCCGTCAAGCTGGCCCCGGCGCTGGACACGCTGATCCGCCACAAGCTCAAGGTGCTCGGCGTCGCCAACGGCCAGCGCGTGCCGGAAGACTGGCACCGCCTGCCCAGCGCCGCCCTCGTGCAGCGTGCGCTGATGAGCGCGGCGTCCGGCGCCTGGCGCATGGACAACGCCGACGTGAACCTCATCTTCGCCGGCGCGCCGCTGACGGATGCCGGCCTGAGGGCCGTGCACTGATGAACATCATGAAGCCCCGCTCACTTCGTTCACTGCCCCCCGAGGGGGCGCATCAACGCCTTCGGGCGACCGGGCAGCGCTGATGACCATGCCACAAGACCAAGCCCACGGCCTGCGCCGGCTGTTCGCGGCGTCCAAGACCCGCTTCGTGCCCGTCGTCAGCAACCCGCGCGTGATGGGGGCCGGCGTGCTGCTCGAAGGCCTGTGCGCCGCGTTCAGCGAGCTGGGCCTGAAGACGCTGGTCGTCGACGCCGGCGAGCATTCGCCCCAGCCCTCGGAGCTGGCGCACGTGGACCTGTCCAATTGCATCGAGCGTCTGTCGCCCAAGGTGTCCTACCTGGCCGCCCGCGGCCTGCCGCTGCGCCACATCAATGCCCATGGCTCGGCGGCCGCCTTCCTGGAGGCGGTTGCCGAGGCCGCGCCGGACGTTGACGTCATCCTGCTGCACGCCTCGGCGGCCGAGCTCGCCCGCGTCGTCGCGCTGCGCGAGGTGCGTCCGCTGCTGCTGGCCGACACCGACCCGCACAGCGTCACCGAGGCCTACGCGGGAATGAAATGGCTCACACAAAGAGCGGGGCTGATGGTCTACAGTCTGCTGATGGCCTGCCATCCTCAGTTGCGCGTGGCCACCCGCATCGCGCAACAGCTTTCCTCCTGCGCCGACGGCTTTCTCGGCGCGGTGTTGCGTGACTGGGCCTGCCTGGACCCGAGAACCTCCCAACACGCGCCGCTCGCCCCCGAATTGCGCCATCTCGCCCGCGAGCTGCTGCTCGCGGCGCCCCCGGGAGCGGCGCTTGACGCCTCCTCCGACGCGACTCCGCTGCGCCCGGCGCGCAGGATGTCGACCACCATGATTGCAGCGCATTGATCTCGCCGGAGTCGAACATGATGCCCCCACGCTCACTTCGTTCATTGGCCCCCACGGAGGCGCCTCAGCCCCTTCGGACGGCCGCGCGGAGCTGATATGTACACACCCAAAGGCCGCCTCGACAACAACACGCTGATCAAGCAGTACAGCCCGTTGGTCCGACGCCTGGCGCACCAGATGATTGCCAAGCTGCCGGCCAATGTGGAGGTGGATGACCTGATCCAGGTCGGCCTGATCGGGCTGACCGATGCGCTGTCGCGCTTCGACGCCGAGCAGGGCGTGCAGTTCGAGACCTTCGCCACCCAGCGCATCCGCGGCGCCATGCTCGACGAGCTGCGCGGCGGCGACTGGATGAGCCGCGGCACGCGTCGCCAGCAGCGCGAGATCGAGGTCGCCGTGCACAAAGTCGAGCAGCGCCTGGGGCGCGCCCCCAAGGAAGAAGAGATCGCCAAGGAAATGGGCCTGCCGCTGGCCGAATACCAGGAGTTGCTCGGCAAGGTGCGCGGCACCCAGCTCATCTACCTGGAAGACATGTCGGGCGACGACGGCGACGAGGACTACCTCGACCGCCATGTGGCCGATGACAGCGCCAACCCCGTCGCGATGCTGCAGGACCACCGCATGCGCGAGGCGCTGGTGGCGGCCATCAAGAACCTGCCCGAGCGCGAGCAGTTCGTCATGAGCATGTACTACGAGCACGACATGAATCTCAAGGAGATCGCGGCCGTGCTCAAGGTCACGGAGTCGCGCGTGTGCCAGCTGCACAGTCAGTCCATTGCAAGGTTGCGCGTTAAGCTGCGTGACTGGTAATCGCGGGGCCGCCTCTGGTAGTTGCCCCAGCTCATAAGCAGGGGACAAACGCATGTTCAGATGGCCCAAGTCCGCAGGCTCGTCCTCCGTCTCCACGCGAGAAGAACCAGCCCGCAGGGATGACGGCGCCGCGCTGAATGTCGTCAAGCGGCTGTCGCGCTCGATCTCCACGGTGGGCAAGGATGCCGCCGAGGTGCGTGGCGCGCTCGAAGACACGCAGCGCGTCGTGCAGGCCCAGGGTCAGGCCATGCAGGCCCTGGCCCAGCAGCTCAACCAGATCGGCCAGGCGCAGACCGCCATCAGCACCGCCACCGCGCAGAGCGCTGCTGCCGTGCAGCGCGCTCGCGGGGCCCTCGGCGTCGTCGGCGGCGAGGTCGTCGGCATGGCCACGACGCTGGCCCAGGTGTCCGAGGCCGCCGCCGAGATCACGAAGATCTCTCTGCAGACCCGCCTCGTCGCCTTCAACGCCGCCGTCGAGGCCAAGCATGCGGGCGATGCCGGCCGCGGTTTCGCCGTCGTCGCGGAGGCCGTGAAGGCGCTGGCCGGCCAGGTCGAGTCCTCCTCCAAGGCCATCGTCAGTGCGATCTCCAGCCTGCAGGACCGCATCGACCGCTTCAGTGCCGAGCTGACCGAGAACCGCGACAAGCCTAGCCCCATCCACGCCGCCTTCCGCGAGGTCGAGCAGGACGTGCAGCGCATCTCCGCGTCGGCCGCCGAAAGCAGCCAGCAGATGAGCCTGCTCAATGAGCGCGCCCACGAGCTGGAGCGCGAGGTGCTGGAAGCCACGCATGGCCTCAAGGTGGCCTTCGACGGCAGCGACCGCTTCCTGCGCATGTCGGAGGAACTCGTCGAGCAGATCGCCGAGAGCGGCGTCGAGGTCGACGACATGCCCTTCATTCGCGCCGCGCAGCAGGCCGCCGACGAGATCGCCGCGCTGCTCGAAACGGCGCTGGCCAATGGACAGATCTCGCAGACCGATCTCTTCGACGAGAGCTACCGCCCCATCGAGGGCACGGCGCCACAGCAACACACGACGCGCTTCTGCCAGCTCACCGACCGCCTGTTTCCGGCCGTGCAGGAGAAGACGCTGGGCTTCAGCGACAAGGTCGTGTTCTGCATCGCGGCCGACCGCAATGGCTACATCGCCACGCACAACCGCAAGTACTGCCAGCCGCAGCGCCCCGGCGACACGGTCTGGAACACCGCCAACAGCCGCTATCGCCGCGTCTTCAATGACCGCACCGGCCTCGCGTCGGCGCGCAACAAGCGGCCCTTTCTGCTGCAGACCTACCGGCGCGACATGGGCGGCGGCCGCTTCGTCGTGCTGAAGGAAGCCACGGCGCCCATCATGGTCGGCGGCAAGCACTGGGGCGGGCTGCGCCTGGCCTTCAATTTCTGATCGGCAGCTACTGCACGGTGACGAAGAAGCTCGTGGCGTCCTGCCCGGCCGCCACGGTTGCGCCACTGCTGCTGACGGAGCTGAACGCTCCGCTGAGGCCGCCAGCGGCCTGGATCAGCACGAGCTTTTGCCCCCGGGCGTAGCTGCCAGTCAAGTTCAGCACCAGGCTGCCTCCGAGCACGGCGGCCCCGGCGATGCTGAGATGGTCGTGGTTGACGCCGGGTGAGGTGCCTGCGATGGACAGCGTGAGCTGGCCGCTCGCGCCCTGCCGGAAGCTGCCGCCCAGCGTCAGTTCATGTTGGTCGCTGGCCAGCGCCAGCGCTGCGTTGTTGACGACGTCACCCGTGCCCATCGCGTTCGCGCTTGCAGCCCAGGTGGGGCCACCATTGAGCAGCGTGGTGCCCCGGTAGCTGTTGTTCCGCAGCGTGAGCGTTGCGGCGCCGGCATGAGCGAGGCTGCCGCTGCCGCTGATGTTGGACAGCGTGATCGCGGCCGTGGTGTTCTGGACGATGAGCTGGCCATCGTTGACGATGGCATTGCTCGCCGCGCCGTTGGGAGATTCGGCCGTCAGCAGGCTGGCGTCGCCGCTGTAGGTGGCCTGCAGGAAGGTCGATTTGCCCGTGGTCGCATTGACGGTGATGTAGTTCAGCGGCACGGGTGTTCCCGTGCCCAGGCGCAAGATGGCGTTGGCGCCGATGGTGGTGGTGCCGTTGTAGTTCTGCGGCTGCGCGAAGGTCACGTCGTTGCCCGGCGTGGCCATGATCGTGACGTTGCCCGTGCCGAGTGAGCCGTCCCGGTGCGGGCCGCCTCCGCCGCCGGTGATGCCCACGTGCAGCGTCACGGGCCCGTTGTAGTTGAAGGCCAGCGAGCCGCCGCGCAGGTTGATGTAGGCGTTCTTCTTGCCGAGCGGCGGGTTCGGATCGGCCGGCGACGGGGCCGAAGGCAAAAAGAAGTTGGCGTGTGTGCCATCGCCCCATTGGACGACGCCGGCACCGCGTTCGATGTTGATACCGCGGTAGCTGCCGTCGTTGCCGTTGACGTCGTTCGCGCCGCCGCGGTAGATGACCTTGGCGAAGTTGAGCCTGGGGTCGCTCAGGCCCGGATTGACCAGGTTGGGGTGGTTGTGCGGGCTGTTGTCAGTGTGGCTGTAGACCCCGGACATGACGATGGTCGACGGGCCGATGGCGTGGAAGTTGATGTCGTTGCCGTAGGCAGCTTCATAGATGTTCTGCGTCACCGTGACGACGCTGGCCGGCGGGCTCCAGACCAGCCACGAGCCAGACGTCCGGCGCCTGCACGATGCTGCCGCTGCCGCTGATCTGGCCCAGCAGTACGAACTGCGCGCTGCTGAGGACGATCGTGCCGTTGTTCAGGATGTTGTTGAGGTTGATCTCGCCATTGATCAGGCCCGCATCGTTCTTGCTGTCGGCCGTCGCGATGACATTGGGCGAGCTGTCGGCACTGGTGTTGGTACCGATCTGGAACGTGACACCGGGGTCGATGGTCAGCACCGGTGGGTTCAGGCCGCTGCGGGTCAGCGCGTAGCCGGCGCCGGGATAGACCGTTTTCTTGACGACCTGCACCTGCTGGGCCGCCGGTAGCGTGAACGTGCTGGCGCGCGTGATGGTCAGCGTGCCCGTGCCGGCGGCGGGCGTGAGGCGCAGCGTGCCCTGCCCGCTGATGACGCCGGTGTAAGTCGTCGTGCCTGCCGGCAGCTTGATGACGGCAGCGCCGGTCAACGTGATGTCACGATTGGCGAGGATGTCCGCCGTGATGTCCGTGGCCGCCGGGGCCATCAGGGCGGAGGCGTCCGCCGTCGAGTTCGCGCTCTGTGCGTCTCCACCGCCGCCACAGGCTGTCGTGAGGACGGCGCAGCCGGCCAACAAGATTCCGCGCCGACTGGCGCCAGTGAAGGTCGAACTCAAAAGGGGCTCCTGCTGGGGTCGTTTGCGAGCGCCGGTCACCGCGCCCGCGCGCATCATCCCCGCAGGCCATCCGCACGCCGGAGCGCCAATTGCAACCTTCCGTTCTTCCCCGGGGAACCGTGTCAAGGTTGGCGTTCAGCCACCTTTTGAACGCGCCCGACGCGAATCACTCCGCCACGCAGGCCCGGTTCTTGCCGGTGTGCTTGGCCTCGTAGAGCGCCACGTCGGCGCGGTCCAGCGCCGCTTCCAGCGTCTCGCCGGCCCGGTACAGCGTCACGCCGGCCGAGAAGGTGACGAACACGTCCTTGCCTTCATGGTTGAAGAGGGCGGCCGACAACGAGCGCTGCAGGCGCACCAGCACGGCCTGGGCCTCGTCCAGCGGCGTGTCGGGCAGCATCAGCACGAACTCCTCGCCGCCGTAGCGCGCCACCATGTCGCCCGGGCGCAGCGAAGCTTGCGTGCGCTCGGCCAACGACTTCAGTGCGACGTCGCCGGCATGGTGTCCCAGGCTGTCGTTGAGCTTCTTGAAGTTGTCGATGTCCAGCAGTGCAAGGGCGATGCGCGTCGTTTCGCGCTCGGCCTTGGCCTGCTCGATGCCGAAGGCCTGGATGAGGCCGCGGCGGTTGGCGACCTGGGTGAGCTGGTCGGTGTGGACCTCGTTGGACAGCCGGCGCAATTCGCCCTCCAGCTCGTCAACGCGCTGGGTCAGCGCGGTGGCGCGGTCGTGCTCCAGCGTCAATCGCGCCTGCGCCTGCGCGACGAGGCCTTGCACGCTGTGGCTTTCCTCGACCATCTCGCGCACCGTGCCGGCCAGGCTCTCCAGCGAGTCGGCCTGCTCGATGGCCTCGGCATAGCGGCCCACGCTGGTCTGGAAGCGATCCGTGTGCTGGCCCAGCTCGCCGAGCTCGGACAGCATGCGCTGGATCAGGCCTTTGAGGGCGTCGCGCGCCTTGGAGCGCTCGTCGCGCAGCGCGCGCTGGCGCTCGCGCGTGCCGGTCAGCAACTCGGAGACGGTACGCACGCCGCGGCCCGACAGGCCCTGGGCCAGCGTGTTGTTCATCGCCTCGGCCTGGCCTTGGGCCCAGGAGTCATCCTCGGCCAGCTCGACGAGGCTGGCGCCCAGCTCGCGGCACAGCCCGCCCATTTCGTCGAAGAGATGGCGGCGGTGGTCCAGCAGGTGGCGAGCGCGCAGGCACAGCGCTGCCATCTGCGCGGCGCGTTCGGGGCCGGCGCCATGCGTTTTCAGTTCGGCCTGGGCGGCATCCAGCTCGCGGATCAGTGCGTCGGCCGGCGTCGCCTCGGTCTGCGGGGAGCGCAGCGCATGGCGCACCGTGCCGTTCAGTTCGCTGCCGATGTCGGCCCAGTACGGCGTGGTGTCCGGCGCCGGCGGCGCGTTGTCGCGCTGGCCGGTGCGGCTGAGTTCACCAAAGCCGCTGCTCTCACGGAATCCCGTGTCGGCAAAGGCGCTGTCGGCGAAGAACTGGCTGGGCGTGCCGCCTTCCTCGTCGGTCTCCACGCCGCTGCCGTCGCCGTCCTTGTCCCAGCTCTGGATGAGCTGCCCCAGGCGCTTGACGAGCTTGCCGCTGTCGCTGCGGCCCAGCTCCAGCACACGCTGGATGCCGTCCTTCTTGCGCGCCAGCGTCCAGTGCTTGCCGCCTCGCTCCAGGCCGCGCACGAGGCGTTCGATGGCCTGGGCCAGCGCCTCGGCCTGGGCGGCCGGGCCGGCCACGTCGAGCAGCTTGTCGACCTGGCGCTGCAACTCGTCCAGGCGCTGCTCGCGCAGGGCCGCCTGCAGGTCCTGGCGCGAGCCGCCGGAGGGCAGGGCCAGGCTGATCAGCTTGGACATCAGCTGCTGGATGCGTTCGGAAGGGGCGCCGCTGGCCGCGGGCGCGGCTTCGCTGCCCGCCTCGATGGCGTAGGCCCGCGAATAGTTCTCGGGCGTGGGCTCCAGCCGGGCCTGGGCCAGGCGCTGCAGCGCGGCCTTCGCCAGTTGGGCCGGCGGCAGTTGCGAACGCATCAGCGTTGCCCGCGAGATGCCAGGTCAGTGCTGCCGTCGGCCTGCGTGATCCAGGGTGCCTTGCGCGGCAGCACGGTCTGGGCGATCCAGCGCTCCAGCTCATCCGCCGGCAAGGCCTTGCTGAACAGGAAGCCCTGCATCAGCGAGCAGCCCAGCCGGTGCAGCACTTCCATCTGGCGCAGCGTCTCCACGCCCTCGGCGATGACGCGCAGGCCCAGGGCCCGCGCCAGCGCAATGATGGCGGTGACGACGGCCGAGCTCTGCGGCGTGATGCCCAGGTCGCGCACGAAGGTGCGGTCCACCTTCACCTCGGAGATGGGCAGCGTGGTCAGGTAGGCCAGCGACGAGTAGCCGGTGCCGAAGTCGTCGATGGAGATCTCCACGCCCACTTCGTTCAGACGGTGCAGGGACGGGATGACGTTCTGCAGGTCCTTCATCAGGTTGTTCTCGGTGATCTCGAGCTGGATGGACCGGTGCGGCACGCCATAGGCGCTGACGCACTGGTGGATGTGCTCGACGAGATCGGTGCGCTCGAACAGCCGGCTGGGCAGGTTCACCGCGATGGAGTCCGAGAAGCCGAACTGCAGCGACCACAGCTTGGCCTGGCGTGCGGCTTCCTTCAGCGCCCATTCGGACAGCGGCACGATGAGGCCGGTTTCCTCGGCCAGCGGGATGAAGTCGGCCGGCGGCACCAGCACGTTGCCGCGCTGCCAGCGCATCAGCGCCTCGGCGCCCACCATGCGGGCGGCGCGCACATCGATCTTGGGCTGGTAGTGCAGCACGATCTCGTTGCGCTCCAGCGCCTTGTGCAGCGCGCTTTCCAGCTCCAGCTTCTGCTTGCCGTGGCCGGCCAGCTGCGGCGAATAGACGGCCGAGGCATTGCGGCCCTGGCTCTTGACCGCATACATCGCCACGTCGGAGTTGCGCAGCAGGTCGGCCATGCTCTGGCCGTCGCGCGGATAGATGGCGATGCCGACGCTGGCCGTGACGAAGCATTCCTGGCCGCCGACGAAGATGGGCTCGCGCAGGGCGTCCAGCACGCGCTGGGCGACACGCTCGGCGTCGCGTTCATCGGCCACCTCGGGCAGCAGCGCGACGAATTCGTCGCCACCCAGGCGGCCCACGGCCTCCAGGCCGCGGTGGCTGCGGTTGCTGACGCCTTCGAGCACGCCTTCCATGATCTGGTCGGAATGGCGCACCGTGCCGCGCAGCCGGCGGCCGACCTCGATGAGCAGCTCGTCGCCGGCCGCATGGCCGAGGGTGTCGTTGATGACCTTGAAGCGGTCCAGGTCGATCAGCAGCAGCCCCACTTCGTGGCCGCCGCGACGCGCGCTTTCAATGGCGCGCTCGACGCGCCAGATCAGCTGGCGGCGGTTGGGCAGGCCGGTCAGCGCATCGAAATGGGCCAGCTGGCGGATGCGGTCCTCGGCCTGGCGGCGGTCGGTCACGTCCTGCAGGATGCCGGTGTAGCCGCTGACGCCGCCCTGCTCGTTGAATTCCGGTTCGGCCTCGATGTGCACGACGCGCTGGCGGCCGTCGGGCAGGGTCAGCGGCAGGTCGGTGATCAGCACCGAGGTGTGGGCGATGACGTCGCGCAGCAGGCGCAGGAAGACATGGCGGTCGTCCGCCGGCACCATGCGCATGACGCTGATGAAGTCCAGCCGGTCCTGCGGGCCGCGGCCGAACACGCGCAGGCCCTCGGCCGAGATCGTGAAGCTGCCGGCCACGTCGCGCCGCCACTCGAAACTGCCCATGCGCGCCAGGTCCTGGGCGCGGGCCAGCTTGGCCTTGCTGCGCTCCAGCTCCAGCCGCGTGCGCGAGCTGCGCAGCAGGTAGCGCAGCCGGCCGTCCAGCAGGCTCCATTGCGGCGACTTGACGAAGAAGTCGGTCGCGCCGGCCTGGTAGGCACGGTTGATGGAGGCCTCGTCGTCCAGGCCGGTCAGCATCAGCACGGGCAGGGACTCGAAGCCAGGCGTGGCACGCAGCAGCGCGCAGGTCTCGAAGCCGTCCAGCTCGGGCATCAGCGCGTCCAGCACGACAACATCGGGCGCACGGTGGGACAACTGGGCCAGGGCCTCGGTGCCGCTAGGAGCTTCGGTGATCTCGAAGCCGCGCTCGCGCAGCGCCGCTGCAGTCAGCAGCAGGTTGACCTCATCGTCATCGACCAGCAGAACGCGCGGCCGCGGCGGCAGGTCGTCGAGGGCTTGACCAGGTGGCAGCATGGGGCTGGGCGTTAAAGCAGCGCGGCCAGCGCCGCGCGTACTTGTTGGATGTCGTTGAGCATAGCGTCCAACTGTTCGGAGAGGCCGTCCACGTGACCATCGCGGGCCATGACTTCAATGTCTGCGCAACGCGCTGACAGGGCCATCGCGCCGAGGCTGGCGGAGGAGGACTTCAGCGTATGGCTGACATGGCGCACGACGGCAAGGTCAGGGGGAGACGCCTGGCGGGCACGGGCCAGGTCGGGCAGCAAACGGTCCAGTGAGCTGGAGAAGGCCGCGACGACGCGCTCCAGCAGCTTGTTGTCGCCGCTCGGGTCGAGCTCGCGCAGGCGGCGGATCGCCTCGGAATCGAGCAGGGCTGCGGGGGGGGAGGCGGTCATGAGCAGGGCTGCGGGTCTAGGGACTCAGCATGCTGCAAATGTATCTCGGGTGGGTGGGGGGGCAAACGCGAAGAAATGCACAGAATCGGCTCTGAATCGGGTCTGTGCGCAGCTTCGCTTCAAGCACCCGAGCGGACAAAACCGCTGCCTACAATGCCGCGCATGAACAGCCTCAGCGACGAGAGCGCGCCATCGCGCCGAGGGGAGCGGCGAGTGCCAATGCGGCTGCTGGTGCTGAGTCTGGCGGGCGCTTCGCTGCTGCTGCTCGTGCTCGGCACCCTGGTGGTGCTGGCATTGATGCGAGTCTGGGGTGGCGAGGTCGGCCTCGTGCACGCGGCGCTGGTGCTGACGGCTTTCTTCACCGGAGTCATGGTGCTGGTCGCGGCCGCCTTCGGCTGGCACGCCGGCGTGCGCCTGACCCGCCAGCGCCTGTCCGAGCCGCTGCGCGAGGCGCGCCAGCAACTGCTGATGCAGGCCCAGCTGCAGCGCGACTGGCAATGGGCGACCGACGCCACTCACCGCCTCGTGCGCTGGCAGGCGCCGCAGGGCGCACCGTCGTCCAGCTGGGTGGGCGCCGGCGCCAGAACCCAGCAGCTGTGGGAACGCTTCGAGGCTGCCGAGCCCGCCGCCCAGCTGCGTGAACGCCTGGACGCGCGCCAGCCCTTTGGCGAGCTGTTGCTGGGCGCCGCCGAGGGTGACGCACGCTGGCGGCTGCGCGGCCTGCCCTGCATCGACTCCCAAGGCCATTTCGCCGGCTACATCGGCACGGCGCAGCCCGATACGGGCGAGCCGACGGCGGCGCTGCCGGCGCCGGCCCAGCCCGACCTGACCGCCGAGCACGAATCCTTCAGCTACACGGTGTCCCACGACCTGCGCGCGCCGCTGCGCGTCGTCGAGGGCTTTGCGCGCATCCTCAAGGAAGACTACGGTGCCCGGCTGGACCGCGTCGGCAACGACCACCTCGACCGCGTCATGAGCGCCGCGGCGCGCATGAACAGCATGATCGACGCGTTGCTGTCGCTCAGCCAGCTGTCCACGCGGCCGCTGGCGCGCCAGCCCGTCAACCTGTCGCAACAGGCCGGCTACGTGATGGAAGAGCTGAAGCGCTCGGCGCCGCAGCGCGAGCTGGTGCTGGAGATTGAGCCTGACCTGATCGTGCAGGGCGATCCGACGCTGCTGCGCATGGTGCTGGAGAACCTGCTCGGCAACGCCTGGAAGTACAGCGCCAAGACCGACTGCGCCGAAATCCGCTTCGCCTGCACCGAGCAGGGAGGCCGGCGCGTCTTCGTCGTGTCGGACAACGGCGCCGGCTTTGACATGCGCTTTGCCGAGCGCCTGTTCGGCGTCTTCCAGCGGCTGCACAGCGCCAGCGACTTCCAGGGCACGGGCGTCGGCCTGGCCCTGGTGCGCCGCATCATCCGCCGCCACGGCGGTGACATCTGGGCCGAATCGGCGGTGGGCGAGGGCGCCCGCTTCTACTTCACATTAGGCTGAACGGGCCGAGCGCCGGGCCGCTCCCAAGCCGGCCCGCTTGGGCGATGTGCTTGCCGGTCGATCCGGCAAGCATCGCCGTCCCCCCGGGGGACCGGCCAAGGTACTCCTTGGACGAGGGGCTCACTTCTGACCCGGCCGGGCCAGCAGCTCCAGCGCATCGACGATGCGCCGGGCCTGTTCGGGCAGGCTGTGGTCGTCGGCGCTCGCCAGACTCATCAGCCGGGCCAGGGCCTCGTCGCGCGGCAGCGAGTAGCGGTGCATCAGCACGCCGACGGCCAGGGCCGTGATGTCCAGCGAGTTCGGCATCTCGGAAGGCGCCGCGGTCTCGAAGGCCTCGGACATCGCGGCCGGTGCGGCCGGTGCGGGCGCTATGGCGGACGTGATCGTCGAGCGTGCGAAGGCCGCCTCGACGGCGGGCACGATCTGCGAGATGTCCAGCGGCTTGACGAGGTAGGCGACGGCGCCCAGCTCCTTGACCTTGGCGACCGTCGCCTCGTCGGCGAAGGCGGACAGGAACATGAAGGGCGTCTGCAGGTATTCGCGCAGGTAGGCGGCGACGTCGAAGCCGGTCAGGCCTTCCATGCGGATGTCGAGCAGGGCCAGCTCGGGCCGGTGTTCGCGGGCGAGCAGGATGGCGTCGTCGCCGTTGTCGGCGTCGATGACCTCGAAACCCGCCTGCGTGAGCCCATAGCTCAGCGTTGCCAGTACCAGTCGGTCGTCGTCGACGACCAGGATCTTGCCCTTGCTCACCGCGCCCCTCAAGAACTTGATTTTGTGGCCGGATTGTGAACCACGCTCGGCGGGATCAATTCCAGCCGGCATGCGACGTCCTCGCCCTCCTGCTCCAGGCTCAGGATGGCGCTGCGCCGCGGCAGCAGCGCGCGCACCAGGCCCAGGCCCGACACGCCGCTCTTGACGTTCTGCAACGCGAAGCCTTCAGGCAGGCGGCCCGGGTTGACGATCTCGACGGTCACGCCGGCCGTGTCGCAGATCAGCTGGCAGCGCACCTGCGCGCCGTTGCCGTGGCGCAGCGCGTTGCCCAGCAGCTCGTTGAGGCTGAGGGCAATGGGAATGGCCTCGGCCTCGGGCAGGCACCAGTCGTCGATCAGCGCGCCCCCCTCGGCAGCGGTGGTGATGACACGGCCCTGCATGCGCTGCACGGAGCCGACGATGGCGTCGAACACGCGCTTGAGCAGCAGCGGCCCGGTGGCGCCCACCTGCAGGCCGTAGACCTGGGCGATGGCCTGCACCTGGCCCACGGCCTCCTTCAGCACCGAGGCTACCTCGGGCCGGCGCACGGCGATCTGTTGCAGCAGGCCGGCCACGCCCTGCAGGTTGTTCTTGATGCGGTGGTGCACCTCGCGCACCAGCAGCTCGCGCTGCGAGATGGCGGCCTGCAGCCGGGCGGCCTCGGCGGCGCGGTGCTCGGTCACGTCGCTGGCGACGACCAGCAGCAGCTCCGGCGTGTCGCCGCCGCCGAGGTTGTTCAGGTGCAGGAAGCGCGTGTCCCAGACGCGCGTGCTGGCGTCGCGGCCGACGCGGTACTCGCGTTGCACGACGGCCAGGGACGCCAGCGCCTCACGCATGTCGGTGCGCACGTGGTCGGCCTCGGCGTCGCCAAACAGGGCCGCCGGGCCATGGCCGAGCAGCGCGTTCTCGGGGCGGCCGGCCATGGCTGCCGCGGCCTGATTCAGTTTGACGATGTTCAGGCTCGCGGCGTCGTGCAGGCTGATGGCCAGCGGCGCGGCTTCGATGATGCGGGCCAGCGAGGCCTGGGCGACGCGGCTCTGCGCCTCGGCCTGGCGGCGGCGGTCGATGTCCAGCAGCGCGTAGGTCAACTGCTGCTTCACCTCGCCCGGGCCATCCTCGCGCTGCGTCTGCACCGCGTTGCCGATGACCCAGAACTCGCGCCCGTCGCGGCCGCGCAGCCGGCACTCGAAGACCTCGGCGCCGGGTTCGGTGTGGAAGGCGTGCTGGTTGTCCTCGGGCGCCAGCACGCCCATGGGCTGGCCTTGCACATCCTCCAGTTCGCAGCCGAACATGCGCCGCGCCGAACGGTTCATCCATTCGATGCCATCGGGCCCCACGGTGACGATGCCGACCAGCACCGAATCCAGCACCGCGCGCTCGCTTTCGGCGCGCAGCAGCAGCGCGTTCTCGGCCTGGGCCTGGGCCGTCACGTCCAGCGTGACGACCGAGGTGCTGCGTCGCCCGCCGGCCAGCAGTCCCGGCGCGACGCGCGTCAGCAGCCAGCGCCGGCCGAGTTCCGGGTGGCGCACCGCGTAGCGCACCTCGACGGCGTCGCCCTTCTTGAGCGCGCGCTGCAGGCGCTCGAACTCGGGCATGGAGGCGGGTTCGACGATGTCGCGGCTGATGCCCTGCAGCGAGCCCGCCGCCCCGCCATGGTTCTTCGCGCCGGCCTTGAAGGGGCTGCCCTTGCGATGAGCCTTGACCCAGCCGGCCTCGGGCTGGAAGGTGGCCAGGCCGACGGCGGCCGTGTCCATCAGCGCGTCGAGCTGCTGGTGGGCGAGGTCGCGTTCATGCAGGGTGCTGTGGTCCTCCAGCGTGGCCAGCAGTAGTGCGCGACCGCCCTGGCGCCACAGGCGCAGCCGCGCCTGCAGCCAGCGGTGGCGGCCCTGCGGGTCGACGAACTCGGCTTCGGTGACGAGCGGGCCGTCCTGCGGGCGCTGGGCCGTCAGCGCGGGCAGCGGTGCGCCGCGGTTCCAGCCGAGCAGGGCCTGCAGCAGGTCGGGCAGGTCGTTGAGGTGGCGAGGCGAGCCGGCGCACAGGGCCTCGAAGGCGGCGTTGCGGCGCAGCAGCGCGCCGCCCGCCGCATCGGCCAGCAGCAGCGGCAGCGGCGACAGGGCCAGCCATTCGACCAGCGGCGGCTCGCCGGGGTCGGCCGCGTTCAGTCGCGCATGCAGCAGCCAGTTGGGGCGCTCGCGCAGCAGGTGCAGCGTGGCGCGCTGGCCGTCGGCGAGCTTGAGCGGCGGCGCGGGCGGCGGCGCGCGCCCGGCATCGATGGCGTGGGCGGCTTCGCGCAGCCAGGCTTCCAGCCGTGCGCCGGCCGCCTGGCGCAGCAGCCGCCAGCCTTCGGCCGCGTCGGCGCCCAGCCAGTCACGGGCGGCCGGGTTGGCGCGCAGCGCGGACAGATCGGCCCGCAGCGTCAGCACCGGGTCGCCGACGAGGTCGAGCAGGGCGGCGGAGGCAGGCGGGCCGAACATGGTTCAGCCGTGCGAGGGGGGCAGGCTCATTCGAGCTGAGCGGCGTGCATCTGGAGAAGGCGCCCGGCTCATTCGAGCTGGGCGGCCTTGTGCAAGGCCCGCAGCACGCAGGCGTTGATCTCGCCGGCGCCCAGCATCAGCGCCTCGGCGCTGTCGCGGTAGTCGAACACGGACTCGGCCTCCAGCGCGCGCACCAGCTGCAGATAGGGCTGGTAGGGACCGCTGTCGTCCACCAGCGCCTGGCGCACCCGCTCAGGCACCGGGATGGACTGCAGCAGCTTCTCGAACGGTGATTTCAGCATGTGGTCCAACAAAGAGAACAGGCCACAGATGAACATCTCGTCGCGCTGCTCGCGCTCGCTCATGTTCTGCGCGAACTCCTCCATCAGCAGGCCGCGGCGCAGCGCGCCGAACATGATGGGGCGCATGCTGTGGTCCTTGCTGGCCGTCGTCAGCAGCAGGGCCAGCCAGCGCTTCATGCGGGCATAGCCCAGCAGCATGATGGCGTGGCGGAAGCTCGACACCTCCACCGGCAGACCGAAGGCGGCGGAATTGAGATAACGCAGCAGCTTGAAGGCCAGGCTGGGGTCGCGCTTGAGGGTCTGCTCTAGGCGCTCGACGTCCTCGCCCTGGTCCACGCGCGACATCAGCTCGACGATGACCTGCAGGTCGGTGCCCATCTCGGTCCTGTTGCCGCCCGGTGTGGCCTCGTAGGGGCCGTCCATGGGCCAGCCGATGACGGCGCTGGCGCCGGCGGCAAAGCTGGCGTCGATGGCCTCCGCGCCGCGCACGCCGGCGTGCACGAGGGTCAGGCCCGCCGGGGCGGCCTGACCGGGCTCCAGCACGACCTGATTGAACACGGCGGCGACGTCGGCCGGCAGGGCCGACTGCGGCAGGCCCTTGAGCACGCCGGTGTGGCCGGCCGCCTTCAGGGCAGCCAGGGCCGGTGCGTGGACGGCGTCGGCGGCGATGAAAGCAGGCACCTCGATCAGCGTCGGCTGGGCCGGCGGCTGGGCCAGCACGGCGGCCAGCAGTGTTTCGCCCTGGGGGTTGAGCAGCTCACCGCCGTTGGGCCAGGTGGCGGCCAGCGCGGCCAGCAGTTCGGCCTGGTCGGCCCTGGCATCCGGGCGCAACGGCACCAGCGTCAGCCGCGTGGCGGCAATGGCGCGCTGGCGGTCGATGACCGGTGCGTAGCCGAGGGCGAAGCCCGGCAAGAGGGCGTGGTCGAGGGCGGCGGGGATGTTGTCGGACATGGTGCGGCGCTGGGGGGCGGGCAGTGAATGCGGCAGTCTGCCATGAGCGACACCGTCGCATGGCGGGGAAACGTGACCGAATTCATTCGCCGGCATGACACAGCAGGCATGCCGCAGCCCCTCGTGACGACGGCGAGCCCGGCGCGGCGGCCGGCTTTTTCCTGTCGCATGATCTGGCTGGACCCGTCGCTCGAGGGCGCATGGGGCCTGCAGCCGCGCGGGTTTGCGCAGGCGGGTGCCGAGTCCTCAGCCCTGGATGTACTGGAACAGCGACATGCGCTGCACCAGTGCATAGGTCTTCAGCGCCGTGTCGTAGCCGACCTGCTGGCTCTGGAAGTCAGAGATGCCCTGGGTCATGTCCAGGTCCTCGGCGGCGCTCTTTTCCTCGGTGCTGTACTGCTTCAGCGCGGCCAGGCGGGTCTCGGTGCCGTCGAGGTTGTTGAGCTTCTCGCCGACCTCGCTGCGCGCGTTCTGCAGGTTGCCCATGACGGCATCCATGTCGCGGATGCGGCCGGAGTTGCTCTGCTGGATCTGGGCGCCGTTGCGCAGCGGCGTGTTCAGCTCGCCGATGGCGCGGTCGAGCACGTCGAAGACCTTCAGCGAATTGGTGGCGGGCGCGATGGAGAAGTTGTCGCCGTCCGCCGGGGTGCCGGCGACGGCGACGCTCAAGCCGTCGAAGTCGATGCTCTGCCCGGCCTTGTAGGCGCCGCCGGCAACACCGGCGCCGGTGTCGGTGTTGGTGACGCTGTAGGTCTGAGCAGGCGCCGTGCCGGCGATGTCGATGCGGTAGTTCTGTCCGGTCAGCGCGGCCGGGTCGGTGACGCGGCCGGCGTCGATCCAGCCCTTGGCGGGCTGGGTCGGGTCGATGCTGTTGGGGTTGGCATCGGTGACGAAGCTGCCGTTGCCGCTGCGCGCCTGCTCCCAGGCGCCGCGGCCGTCGACGGTGAGCTGGAAGTTGTCGAGGTTGCCGGTCTGGATCTGGCCGGCCACGCCGACGTAGGCGACACCGGCCGCCTGGTCCAGGAAGGGCGGGTTGGCCGAACCCTGGCCGGAGAAGATGTAGCCGCCGGAGCCGTCGGGCCGGTTGGCGATGGCGAGCAGCTGGTTGCGGATGCCCTGCAGCTTGTTGGCCAGGCCCTTGCGCTCGGCGTCGGAGTAGCTGGCGTTGCCGGCCGAGATCATGGTCTCGCGCGCCTGCTGCATCAGCTCGTTGGCGTCGCCCAGGGCCGACTCGGCCAGCGTCATGCTGTTGCGGCTGGCTTCCAGCGCGCGCTGATTGGCGTCGACACGGCCGATGGAGGCCAGCGCCCGCTCGGCGCGCGCGGCGCCGGTGGGATCGTCGCTGGCCTGGGCGACACGCTTGCCCGAGGTCAGCTGCTGCTGCTGGGTCTGCAGGGTCTGCTGGCGGCGCTGCAGGTTGGCGATGGAGGCGTCGTAGAGGTTGGCGGTGGAGAGTCTCATGGGTTACCTCAAAGCCTAGCGTGCGGCGATGCGCATCAGTTCGTCGAACAGCGTCTGGGCGGTCTGCAGCACCTTGGCGGCGGCCTGGTAGCCCTGCTGGTACTGCATCAGGCGTGAGGCTTCCTCGTCGAGGTTGACGCCGGCCTGGCCGGCGCGGCTGGCCTCGCTGTCGCTGGCGACGCTGGTGGATACGCCGGAGAGGTAGTTGGCGCTTTGCACGCGGGCGCCGACGTCGCTCATCGCGCTGGCGTAGGCGTCGGTGATCGTGGCGCCGGGCTGAAGGCGCTTGCCGACGAAGGTGTCGGTCTGGATGTTCAGGAAGGCCTTGGCGTTGCCGTTGTTCGTGCTGGTGTAGGTCGTCGGGTCCAGCGCGAGCTTGTCGCCCTTGCGCGGCACGCCGTTGGTGCGCAGCTCGAAGCCGAGGTCGATGCCGGCGGCCGGCTGGTTGCCGATGGGCTGGCCGGAGCTCCAGATGCCGTTGAGCACGCTGCCGTCGGCCAGCGTCAGCGTGTACTGCAGGTTGGCGGTGTTGGCGGGGTCGGGGTCGCCGAACTCGACCGTCATCGGCGCCTTGGTCAGGTCGAAGTTGGCGTTGACGGCGTAGATGCTGTCGACGCTGACCGTGCCAGTATTGTTGACCGACGTGGAGGCCGTCAGCGGCGACGCGGCGGCGATGCCGGAGCCGTTATCCAGCACGCGGCGCATGTCGACAGCAGCGGCGCCGACCGGCTCGATGAGGAAGCTCTCGCCGACGGCCGGTGCCGCGGGGCTGAAGGCGAGCTTGAAGCCGTCGACGGTGTCGCCGTCGTTGACGCTGCGCACGACGCCGTCGGACAGGCGCGTCAGCTCGTAGCTGCCGGCGGCGCTGGAGGTCAGCTTGTAGCTGCTGGCCTGCAGCTGGCTGGCGTCGACGATGCTGGCCTGCGCGCCGTTGGTGAAGCTGCCGTCGGCGTTGCGCAGGTTGCTGGCGGCCGGCATGACGCGGGGCGCCGCGATATTGAAGATGGGCGCGCCCTTGCCGGGCGGGTTGGACAGATCCAGGCCGAGGGCATTCTGGTCGTTCACGCGCGTGCCGATGGCGGCCGCGAGCTGGCCCAGCATGTTCTTGGCGTCCTGCAGGTCGTGGTTCTGGAAGGCGAGCAGGGCGGTCATGGAGCCGCCGGTCAGCACGCTTTCGTCCAGCGGCCGGTTCTGGCCGCCTTCGTTGAGCGACAGCACGGCACGCTGCGGGTCATAGGCGTCGGGCGAGACCTGCAGCGTCGAGGCCTGGTTGCCGAGCACCAGGCGCTGGCCGCCGCCGATGAAGACGCCGACGGTATCGTCGTCGGCCGGCAGCGTCGTCACCGCGACATGCTCGCCCAGCTGGGAGATGAGCTGCTCGCGCTGGTCCAGCAGGTCGTTGGGCGTGTGGCCGCTGCCGCGCGTCTTGGAGATCTGGTCGTTGATGCTGGCGATCTGCTTGGCCAACTGGTTGACGACGGTGACATTGGCCTTGAGGTCGCTGACGACGCCGGACTGCAGGTCCGACAGCTGCTGGCCGGCGTTGGAGAAGCGCACGGCCATCTCATTGGCGCGGCCCAGGGCCACCTGGCGCGCCGAGGGGTCGCTCGGGCGGCTGGTCACGTCGACCATCGCGTTCAGGAACTGGCTGGCCGCGTAGCCCAGGCCGTCGGTGCCGGTGGCGAAGACCTTTTCCATGCGCGACAGTTGCTCGGCGCGCGTCGCGTCGGCCGTCGCGGCGGACTTGGCCGTGGCGGCCTCCTTGGTCAGGAAGTCGTTGTGCGAGCGCACGACGGTCTGCACGTCGACGCCCTTGCCGAAGAAGCCGGCGCCGGTGTACTGGCCGGGCGACGTGGTGAGCACGACCGACTGGCGCGAATAGCCGGGCGTGTTCGCGTTGGCGATGTTCTGGCCGATGGTCTGCAATGCCGCCTGATTGGCGAACATCGCGCGAGCGCCGAGGGAAAGCAGGCCGGCCATTTCTTATGTCCTTAGGCGAGCGTGCTCTGCACGCGCTGCGTGGTGTGAATCGTCCTGGCCAGCTTCTCGGCGTAGGCCGGATCGGTGGCGTAGCCGGCCAGCTGCAAGCCCTTTGCAAAGCCGGCGGCGTTGCCGCTCTGGGCCTGGGCAACGACCTTGGCATAGCGTTCGTTGCCGCTGATGAGCTTGGCGTAGTCCTTGAAGGCCTCGTCGTAGCTGCCGTAGGCGCGGAACTTGGCCGTGACCCGGTGCGCCTGGCCGTTGATGACCTCGGTGGTCTGCACGTCGACGGTCTTGCCCGTCCAGCCCGGGCTGGCCTTGATGCCGAAGACGTTGTGGCTCTTGCTGCCGTCGGTGCCGGTGATCTCGCGCTTGCCCCAGCCGCTCTCGTGTGCGGCCTGGGCGACCATGAAGCTGGCCGGGATGCCGGTGGCGGCCGACGCCGCGCGGGCCGCGGCGTCGTGTTTCTGGATGAAGCTCTGCACGTGGTTGGGAATGCCCTTGGTGGCCAGCGCCGGCAGCGCCTGGGCCAGCGTCGTCTGGCTGGCCTTCTTGACGTTCTCGGGCGACAGGTCCTGGATGCCCATCTGGCGCTGCAGCTGCTTCTGGATGGCATCCGACAGCCCGCCCGGCAGGCCACTGAGCTTGCCGGCGAACTGGGTGTCCAGCATGTCCGTGCCGAGCTGCGTGGCGTTGTTGTCCAGCATGCCGCTGGACAGCGTGGACGCGCGCATGCTCTTCATGACCTCCTGCATGAAGAGCGACTCGAACTGCTTGGCCGTCTCGCGGATGCCGGCCTTGGGATCGCGGGCGGCGATGCTGCGCAGCTGGTCGACCGAGCGGGTGTCGCTCGCCAGGCTCTGGCCGGAAATGGACTGGAAGCTGGCCATCAGATCACCTCGAGCTCGGCGTTCAATGCGCCCGCGCTCTTCAGGGCCTGCAGGATCGCGAGCAGATCCTGGGGCGTGGCGCCGAGGGAGTTCAGGGCCTTGACGACGTCCGACAGCCGCGCGCCGGCGGGCATCTGGATCAGGCTGCCCGGCTCCTGGCGGATGGAGATGTCGGCCTTCTCGGCCACCGTGGTCTGGCCGCCGGACAGCGCGTTGGGCTGGCTGATGATCGGCGTGGAGCTGATCGTCACGGACAGGCTGCCATGGGCGACCGCGCAGGACGCCAGCGTGACGGCCTGGTTCATGACGATGGAGCCGGTGCGGGCGTTGATGACGACGCGGGCGGCCGGCGTGGCCATGTCGACGGCGAGGTTCTCGACGTCGGCCAGGAAGGCGACGCGTTCGTCGGGCGCCTGGGGTGCCCGCACGCGCACGACGCGGCCGTCCAGCGCCTGGGCCACGCCCGCGCCCTTGGCCTTGTTGATGGCCTGGGCGACGGCACGGGCGGTCGCGAAGTCGCTGCTGCTCAGGTCGAACTGGATGGAGTCGCCGTTGGCCAGCGGCGTGGGCACAGAGCGCTCGACGAGAGCGCCCGCGGGAATGCGGCCGGCGCTCAGGTGGTTGATCTGCACCTTGGAGCCGCCCGCAGAGGCGCCCGCGCCACCGACGACCATATTGCCCTGGGCGATGGCGTAGACCTGTCCATCCGCGCCGCGCAGCGGTGTCGCGATCAGCGTGCCGCCGCGCAGGCTCTTGGCATTGCCGATGGACGAGACATTGATGTCCAGCTGCTGGCCGGGCTGGGCGAACGCCGGCAACTGGGCCGTCACCATGACGGCGGCGATGTTGCGCGGCTGCATGGTCACGCCCTGGGGCAGCAGCACGCCGAACTGCTGCAGCATCGCCGTCAGGCTTTGCTGGGTGAACGGCGCCTGGGTCGTCTGGTCGCCGGTGCCGTCCAGGCCCACGACGAGGCCGTAGCCCGTCAATGGGTTGGAACGCACGCCGGCCACCGAGGCGACTTCCTTGATGCGGACGGCCTGGGCGACCGGGGCCAGCACGATGGCCAGGCTGAGGAGGAGGACTTGCAGGTACTTCACTCGACTGATTCTGCGGATCCTTGAGCCCGCGAAGCCGACGAAAAGGACGCCGAGCACCCGCCATTTCCCAGCCGTGCGGCGTCGGTCGGCCCCAGGCCGGGATTTTTCACGCTGTAAGGCCAGGCGCTTGAGCGCGACCACTGGCCACCTGTGACGTGCTGCGGCGCCCAGTCAGCACAGCGATCTTTCCTTCCCCTCAATTTTGGAGACCCGAAATGAAACGCCTTTCCCTGCCGACCCTCGTGCTGGCCACTGCCATGGCCACCGTCGCCGTGCCCGCCGCTGCCCAGAATCTGACCCGTGAACAGGTCAAGATGGACCGCGACGCCTTTCTCGCGCTGATGCGCTGGGACGAACTGACCGGCATGTGGGTGCTGAAGTCCAACATGGAGCCGCCCAAGGGCGTCATGTCGCGCGCCGAGGTGCTGGCCATGCGCGACCAGTTCCTGCGCATGAACGTCTATGACGACACCGTCGGCAGCTGGGTGCCCATCAAGGCGCCGCGCGACATGAGCACGCTGACCCGCGAGCAGGTCAACATGGAGACACTGCGCTTCCTGATGATGTACCGCTACGACGAGTCGCGGAACGAGTGGATCAGCCGCATGCGCTGAGGCCTGATGGCCCGGCGCACGCGCCGGGCCTGCCGGGTGACGCACCGCTGGCCTGCCGGGATGGCAGGCACGGCCGAGTCCTCGGCTCTCGGCTGAAATGCGCCGGGACCCCGGCGTGACATCCATCCGACGAGGCAGTCGTTACAAATTGCAGCAAGGTCCTGCACAGGTTGGATTCGTCCTGTCATGACATTCTGTCAATCCCAATCTGGCGCGCTTTGATTGGCTTCCGGGTCGTTCGGCATCCGCCAAGGCCATCGGCAAAAATCAACGTTTTCCCGCAGAAGACAGGGTTTGAGAGCGTTTCCGGGCAGGTTTTGGCCCCGGATACCGTCTAAACCCGGGGGTGGATCGCAAGGTTTCTGAATGTGTAGATCGGTAAAGTTTTGCATACCGACCCGATTCATTCGCCTGCCGAGCTGCCATGCCTCCGTTCCTCGAACCGTTGACCCTGGTTCATGTCGTGTTTTCGTCCCGTATCGCGGGCGGTGAGCGGCATTGCATCGATCTCGCCAACGCCCAATCCGCCCTGGGGCACCGTGTGCACGTCATCGGTTCGGCTGGTTCGGCCGTGGCCGGTGCGCTGGCGCCGGGCGTGCGTTTTCATGGCCTGAAGCTGCCGCTGCTGCGCGGCTGGCGCGTCGCCGCGCTGGCGGGCAGCCTGGGCGCCGATGTCTGCCACGGCCACCTCGGCCCGGCCTGCAAGGCCGTCGCCCACGCCCGTCGCGCGGCGCGCGTCGGCACGCTGCATGTCGGCTACAAGGCCCACCACCACGCACGCCTGGACGGCCTCGTCTGCGTGAATCGCGCCCAGCAGGACGACCTGCCGGCTCGCGATGGCCTGGCCACGGTGATCTACAACTGGGCCCCCGAGCGGATGGACCAGCCCGCGGCTCCGGGTTGCCTGCGCACCGAGCTGGGCCTGACGCCCGAGCAGCAACTGGTCGGCACGGTCGGCCGGCTGGATCCGGCCAAGGGCTTCGATCTGCTGATTGCTGCCTTTCGCGCCCACGCGCCAGCCAATGCGGTGCTGGCCGTGCTGGGTGACGGCCGCGAAGCCGAGCGCCTGGCGGCGGCGGCGGCAGGCGACCCGCGCGTGCGCCTGCTGGGCTATCGCGCCGACGTCGATCAGGCGCTCAAGTCCTTCGATCTCTTCGTGTCCTCGTCGCGCGAGGAAGCCTTCCCGCTGGCCATCCTGGAGGCGATGCGGGCCGGGCGCCCCGTGCTGTCCACCGCCACGCAGGGTCCGCGCGAGATGTTGGCCGGCCAGCCGGCACGTCTCGTGCCGGTGGGCGACGTCAACGCCTTGGGCCATGCCATCGCCGAGGAACTGGCGCGGCTGCGCCCGCTGGCGCCGCAGGAGCGCATGGTGCGCTACGCGACGGCGGCCTACGATCGCGCCAACGCGGTGGCCCGCACGCTGGGCTTTTATCGCGACGTGATGATCCACCAGGCCGCCCAGTCCGTGCAGCGCTTCGACGATGACGATCAGGAAGCCTACGCCGCCTGGCATGTTTGATGTTGAAGAGGCCACGCACCGACTTCTGGCAGGTCGGCATCGTTCCCATTGCCGTTGAAGATGCCGATGCCCACGCCTTGAGCGCGGCGCGCGAGCACATCACCTGGCTGCCCGATGCCGGCCGCTGGCGGTACCTGGCCGACCCGTTCGGCCTGGTGCGCGGCGACGCGCTGCATGTCTTCGTCGAGGCCTTCGACTACCGCGTCAAACGCGCCACCATCGAGCGGCACGAATTCGACCTGTCTTTCGGTCCGTCCGACTTGCGCTGGCGCGGCCAGGCCACCGTGCTGGACCTGCCTTTTCACCTGTCCTTCCCTCAGGTTTTCGAGCATGACGGCGAGACCTGGATGGTGCCGGAGAGCTTTCAAGCCGGCGAGATCGCGCTCTACCGCGCCACCGACCGCTCCCTGGACCGCTGGGAGCGCCAGTGCGCACTGCTGAGCGGCCTGCCCGGCGCGGACGCCTCGCTGGTCGAGCACGGAGGGCGCTGGTGGATGTTCTACACACTGGTCGGCGCGGGCGGACGCGACCAGCGCGAGCTGCACGTCGCCCACGCGCCGGCGCTGGCCGGGCCGTGGACGCCGCTGGCCGGCAATCCGGTGCGCGTGAATCGTGAGGGCGCTCGCCCGGCCGGCCGGCCCTTCGTCGCCCATGACGGCGTGCTGACGCTGCCGGTGCAGGACAGCTCCACCGGCTACGGCGGCGCCACGCGGCTGCTGCGCTTCCCGGTGCTGACGCCCGAGCGCGTCGTCATCGAGGCCGGCGCCGAGCGCCTGACCGGCGACCTTGTCAGCGACAGTCACACGGCGGGCCTGCACACGTTGTCGGGTTGCGCGGGCGGCTTCACGCTGATCGACGTGAAGCGCATCGACCGCTCGCGCGGCAGGCAGTGGCTTGACTTCAAGCGCCGCCTGAGACGATTGCTGAAGGGCTGACCGGCACAAAAAGCTTGCGATGTGTATTGTGTAAGTAATACACTGATACGCATGCCAAGCCCGCCGGCCCTTTTCGACATCCACCCGCAGCTGTCCACGCCCATCTACCGCCAGGTGGTGGAGCAGGTGCAGCGCCTCGTGGCGGGCGGCCAGCTCGGGCCCGGCGATGAACTGCCCAGCGTGCGCGCCGTCGCCGAGCGCCATGCCATCAACCCGATGACGGTCAGCAAGGCCTACAGCCTGCTCGAGGCGCAAGGCCTGCTGGAGCGGCGACGCGGCGTCGGCATGGTGGTGGCCGAAGGCGTGCAGACGGCCGGCCCCCGCGCCGACCGTCTGGCGCTGCTGGCCCCGGCCCTGCAGATCGCGGCGCAGCAGGCGGCTCAGCTTGGCATCGAGCCCGAGGCCGCTCTCGCGGCGTTTGAGCGCGCCCTGCAACAGACAAACAAGGAGCAAGAATCGTGAACCCTGCACTCGAGGCCAGGCAGTTGTGCGTGGACATCAACGGGCCCAGCTGGAGCGCCAGCCGCCCCCTCGTTCTCGACCGCATCGACTTCGCCATTCCCGAGGGTGCCGTCGTCGGCCTGGTGGGCCGCAACGGCGCCGGCAAGAGCACGCTGATGCGCTGCCTGCTCGGCCTGACGACGCCCGCCTCCGGCGAATCACGCCTGCTCGGCGCACCCAGCCTGAAACTCCCCGACGCGGTGCTGGAGCGCCTGGGCTACGCGGCGCAGACACCCGACCTGTTCCCGCGTCTCACGGGCGAAGAGCACCTGGAGGAAATAGCCGCCGTCTACCCCGGCGTGCACATGCGCGATGCCGTCGCGCTGGCCGGGCGCCTGGACCTCGGTCTGGCCAGGCGCGCCGGGGAGCTGTCCCAGGGCGACCAGCAGAAGCTTGCCGTCGTGCTGGCACTGGCCCACGACCCCGATCTGCTGCTGCTGGACGAACCGGTGGCGAGCCTCGACCCGATCTCGCGCCGCGACTTCATGCGCGCGCTGTTCGCCATGCGCCGCAAGCCGTCGCCGCGCACGGTGCTGGTGTCCAGCCACCTGCTGAGCGACCTGGAGCGGGTGGTCAGCCATGTGATGTTCCTGCGCGAGGGGCGTTTGCAGCTGTTCATCGAATGGGACGAGGCCGTCGAGCACCTGCGCGCGCTGCCCCGCGCGGTGCGGCCGGCGCAGCTGGGTGCGGGCGAGCTGCACTGGGCGGCTCGGCAGCTGCTGGTGGACGCCCGCCTGCATCCCGAGGCCGCCGCGATGCCGGCCCTGGGCATGGAAGACCTGCTGGAGCTGTTGAACTCATGAAGACCGCCTCTTTCAGCCTTTCCGAGACGTGGCAGCTTCGCCTGGCGCCGGCGCTGTTGCTGCCCAGCGTGGTGTCGCTTTTCGGCGCGCTGCTGGCCTGGGCAATGGCGGCTGCCGACTGGCGCAGCACCTGGCCGCTGACCTTCATCACCGGATTGCAGGCCACGTTGTTGTTGTCGGGCGCAGCCTTCGTCGCCGGTCAACATGACGCCATGCAGGACTGCTGGCAGCGCCGCGTGGCCCCGTCGTCGGCGCTGCGGCGCGTGCGGCGAGCCTTCCTGGCACTGCTGGCCCATCTCGCCGCGCGGGCCGTGGTCGGGCCGCTGTTGATGGTGGCCGCACTGGCCTGGTTGCAGCCGGGCTGGGACCTGCTGCTCCGGGCCGCCGCGGTGCTGCTGGTGCTGGCGTCGATGCTGCTCGTGGGCGCCTTGTTGGGCACGCGCCTGCAAGGCCGCGTGTCGGCCTGGATGGCCGCCGGGCGGCGTCCCCTGTCGGTGCGGGCGTGGCTGTTGAAGGGCGGGCCGCGGCGCTGGCGACGTGTCTGGACTGAGCAGGAGGCCTACTTGACCAAGCGCAGTGGCGGGCTGTTGATCTGGCTGACGCTGATACCGCAGACTCTGATCCAGGCGCCGCGCTGGCGCTTCCACGCCTGGGGCAAAACCTTGACGAGCGGCTGGGACATCGTCTGGATCGGGCTCTGGATGCTGATGCTGTGCCTGTACATCAACGCCGCCACCATCGGCCCGCCGCTGCACTGGCGCGTGCGGCTGGCGCCGGGCGGCCTGTCCGCGTCGGCCTGGGCGCGGCGCATGGTGGCCGGCTCGATGCTCAGTGCGATGGCCTGCGTGTCGGCAGCACTGGCGCTGAGCATGGCGGTCAGCGACCCGGACCTGCGCGCCGTCCAGCTGACGGCCTGGGCACCCGTCATGGCCGACACCCTTCTGGCGGTGACTTGCGCGCTGTGGCTGCGCGGCCAGCGCAACGACAACGCGCGGGTTCTGTGGGCCGGCGTCGGCCTCGGGCTGGGCACCTGGCTGCTGCTGGGCGGTGCCCGTGCGTTCGGCTTCACGCCGCAGCGAGGCGTGGCCCTGCTGGCGGCGGAGCTGGCGCTGGCCCTCGGATTTGCAGTGGCCGCGCAACGCGGCTGGGCGCGGCAGGACCTGAACCGGCTCGTGCCGCGCGCCTGACGCCATACTTGCGGGGCACCTCAAACGAGCCCCCGCATGAACCTCGCCGACCGCATCACAGCCGCCACCGCGCAGTTGGAATCCCAGGTCATCGCCTGGCGCCGCGACCTGCATGCCCACCCCGAGCTGGGCAACCGCGAGTTCCGCACTGCGTCCATCATCGCCGAGCACCTGCGCTCGCTGGGCTTCGACGAGATCAAGACCGGCGTCGCCCACACTGGCGTCGTCGGCCTGCTCAAGGGCGGCAAGCCCGGTGGCGTCGTCGCACTGCGGGCAGACATGGATGGGCTGCCGGTCACCGAGGAGGTGGAGCTGCCCTTTGCCTCCAAGGCCCGCGCGGTCTGGAACGGCGAGGAGGTCGGCGTCATGCATGCCTGCGGGCACGACTGCCATGTCGCCATCCTGATGGGCGTGGCCAGCATCCTGGCCAGCCTGCGCGCCGACATCCCCGGCACGGTGAAGTTCCTCTTCCAGCCCGCCGAGGAGATGCCGCCCGAGGGCGAGGAGGGCGGCGCGGCGCTGATGATCAAGGAAGGCGCGCTGGAGAACCCGACGCCGCAGGCCATCTTCGGCCTGCATGTCACGTCGCGCCAGCCGGTGGGCGTCATCGGCTACCGGCCCGGGCCGACGATGGCCAGCTCCGACAAGCTCAAGATCACCGTGCAGGGCAAGCAGACCCACGGTGCGGCGCCGTGGCTGGGCGTGGACCCCATCGTCACATCGGCGCAGATCGTGCTGGGCCTGCAGACCATCGTCAGCCGCACGCTCGACCTGAACCGCGAGCCTGCCGTCGTCACCATCGGCGCGATCAAGGGCGGCGTGCGCGAGAACATCATCCCGGACTCGGTCGAGATGCGCGGCACCATCCGCAGCTTCGACGAGGACATGCGCGACGCCATCCACGAGCGCGTGACCCAGCTCGCCGAAGGCATCTCTGCCGGCTCGCGTGCGACCTGCAAGGTCTGCATCACGAAGAACTACCCGGTCACGCGCAACGACCCGGTGCTGACCGAACAGATGGTGCCGACGCTGACCCGCGTGGCCAGCACCGGCCCGCGGCCCATGGGCATCGAGGTCGTGCCCAAGGCCACCGGCGCGGAGGACTTTTCCTTCTTCCAGCGGCTGATCCCGGGCCTGTTCTTCTTCGTCGGCGTGACGCCGCCTGACATCGAACCGAGCAAGGCCTACTCCAACCATTCGCCGCGCTTCGTCGTCGACGAGCGCGGGCTGGAGGTGGGCGTCAGGGCGCTGGCGAACCTCGCCATCGATTACCTGAGCAGCAAGGCTGGCTGACGCGGGCCGGCCTCCCAAACAAATCGGGGCTGCCTCGACCAGGCGGGCGCAGCCCCGCCGCTCCTCCAGCGACTGCCGCGGAACTGGCTTTGCCAGGCCGCTGGCAGTGCTCCCTTGAGGGGGCGGCCGTCAGGCCGTAGGGGGTGGGCCCATCAACTCGGCGCGATGTTCAGGAAGAAGCGCGACAGCCAGCCCACGGCATGGGCGTCGGAGGTGGCGCCGCGGCCGCGCTGCTCGATGCGCACGTTGGCGACGGACGTCGACGGCACGGCATTGCCCTGGCCGATCATGCGCGGATCGACCTGCCCCGAGAAGCGCAGCACGTCGACGTTGTGGTTCACGCCGATCTGCTTTTCGCCGCTGATCATCAGGTGGCCGTTGGGCAGCACGGCGGTCACGACGGCGGTGATGGCGCCGGTGAACTCGTTGGTGTTCTGGTTGCTGCCCTTGCCCTTGTTGTCATTGGCCGACGTGGCGCCGGCCGTGGCCCGGCCGAAGGAGTTGCCGGCGATGCCGGGCAGGGCGGTCACGCCGGCGGACAGGCTGCCGGTCTTGCTCAGCTCGCTGGTGCTGGTTTGCGTGGCCGAGACCTTCTCGGTGATGGCGATGGTCAGCGTGTCGCCGACGAGGCGTGCGCGGTGGTCCTCGAACAGCGGGCGGTAGCTGGCGGCCTGGTAGATGGAGCCGTTGGTCGGCGCCATCGCCTGCACCGGCGGCAGCTCGACGACCGGCGTATGCGCCAGCTCGACCTGGGGCTCGGGATAGGGCGTGGCGCAGCCGGCGAGCAGGGCGGTGGCGGCGAGGAGGGTGGCGAAGTACTTCATGGCGCGTCTCTTTAGATCTGAGCGAGCTTTTGCAGCATCTGGTCGGAGGTCTGCACGGCCTTGGAGTTCAGCTCGTAGGCGCGCTGGGTCTGGATCATCTGCACCAGTTCCTCGACGACATTGACGTTGGACGTCTCGACGAAGCCCTGCTGCAGCGCGCCCAGGCCGTTGTTGTTGGGCGCGCCGGTGTTGGGCGTGCCGCTGGAAGCGGTCTCGGCGAACAGGTTCTGGCCCTTGGGATCCAGGCCGGCCGGGTTCACGAAGTTGGCCAGCTGGATCTGACCGACGGTCTGCGGCGCCGTCTGGGCCGGCAGCGTGACGCTGACTGTGCCGTCGGCGCCAATCGTCAGGCTCTGCGCATTGGTCGGGATGGTGATGCCGGGCAGCACGGTGTAGCCGTTGCTCGTGACCATCTGGCCGTTGGCGTTGAGCTGGAAGCTGCCGTCACGCGTGTAGGCCGTCGTGCCGTCGGGCATCTGCACCTGGAAGAAGCCGTCGCCCTTGATGGCCAGGTCCAGGTTGTTGCTGGTCTGCTGCAGGTTGCCCTGTGTGTAGATGCGCGCCGTGGCCACCGGGCGCACGCCCAGGCCGACCTGCAGGCCCGTGGGCAGCACGGTCTGCTCGGTGCTGTTGGCGCCGCTCTGGCGCATGTTCTGGTACATCAGGTCTTCGAAGACCGCGTGCGAGCGCTTGTAGCCGTTGGTGGCGACGTTGGCGAGGTTGTGCGAGATGTTGTCCAGCTGGGTTTGCTGGGCTTCCATGCCGGTCTTGGCGATCCAGAGCGAGCGCATCATGGCTTGGGTTCCTTAGGTGCTGCCGAGCAGCTTGGCCGACTGTTGGCCCTGGGTCTGGGCGATCTGTAGCAGCTTCATCTGCTGCTCGAACTGGCGCCCGGCGGCGATCATGGACACCATGGCCTCGACCGGGCTGACGTTGGAGCCTTCCAGCGCGCCGTCCTGCAGGCGTGCCGCAGGGTTAGCGGGCAGGTCACCGTCGTTGGCGCGGAACAGGCCGTCATCGCCGCGCGTCAGCTGCGCCTCGGGCGTGACGAGCTTGAGCCGGCCGATGTTGGTCGGCTTCTGGTTGGGCGCCGTGGCGCTGATCGTGCCGTCGTTGCCGATCGAGAGCTGGCTGTTGGGCGGCACGTTGATGGGGCCGCCGTCGCCCAGCACCGGCATGCCGTTGCGCATGACGAGCAGGCCGTCGGCGTTCACGTCCAGCGAGCCGGCGCGGGTGTAGGCCTCGGTGCCGTCGTTGCTCTGCACGGCCAGCCAGGCATTGCCCTGCATGGCCACGTCGAGGTTGCGACCGGTTGGCGTCAGCGGGCCGGGCGTGGCGTCGTAGCCGATGGTCGTCTCGAGAGCGAAGGCGCGCGTGGAGGCGCCGTCGCCGCGCACCGGCACGGAGCGAAAGGCCTGTAGCTCCGCACGGAAGCCGTTGGTCGTGACGTTGGCGAGGTTGTGCGAGAGCACGTCCTGCCGCTGCATGGCCGCTTTCGCGCCGGCCATCGAGAGGTAGATCATGCGGTCCATCGCGCGTCCTCAGCCGTGGTCGTGTTCAGCGCAGGTTGACGATGGTCTGCAGGACCTGGTCCTGCGTCTTGATCGTCTGCGCATTGGCCTGGTAGGCGCGCTGCGCCGTCACCATGTTGACCAGCTCGGCGGTCAGGTCGACGTTGCTTTCCTCCAGTGCGCCGGACTGCAGTGCGCCCATGTTGCCGTCGCCCGGCACGCCGACGACCGCGTCACCCGACGCGACCGTGCGGATCCAGACGTTGCCGCCCATGGTCTGCAGGCCCTGCGGGTTGCGGAAGGAGGCGAGCTCGATCTGGCCGGCCGGCTTGCTCTGGCCATTGGAATAGCGGGCCTGGATGACGCCGTCGTTGGAGACCTGGATGCCCGTCAACTGGCCCGGCGCGTAGCCGTCCTGGGTCAGGTTGGTCACGGCGAAGCTGCTGCCGTTCTCGGTCGCACCCGTCATCGTCAGCTGGATGGCCGGGATGGCCAGCGTGGCGTTGCCGCGGGCGCTGGTGCCGGCGGGCACGGCCATCGCGATGGCCCCCGTCGGGCTGGTCGGTGCGCCACCGGTGGGCGGGAAGGTGATCGTCGTGTAGGGCGTCGTCGGGTTGCCGTTGGCGTCCAGCGCGATGGCGGCGCCGGACGAGTCCGTGTCGTAGGGCGTGCCATTGGCGGTGGCGTAGACGTTCCAGGTGTCGCTGCCGTCGGCGGCGGGCGCGGCCTTCTGGAAGTAGAAGGTCACGGCCACGTCCTGGCCCTTGGCGTCGTAGACGGTCAGGGAGGTCGCGTTGTTGTAGGTCGCGCTGTCCTTCAGGTCGATGCCGGTGCCGGTGCCGCCGCCGGGGGCGGTGGTCTTCAGCCGCGAGTCGAGGTTGAACTCCATCTTCACGTTGGCCGTCACGGCCGGCGCAATGCCGCCGGTGGGCAGCTGCAGCGGCTGGGCCGTGCCGGGCTGGATGACGCCGGCGCCGTTGGCCGGATAGCCCATGAGCTTGAGGCCGTCGTTGTTGGCGATGAAGCCGTCCTTCGTGACCTTGAACTGGCCGTTGCGGCTGTAGCGCGTGGGGTTCACGCCGTCGCTGACCTGGAAGAAGCCGCCGCCGTTGATGGCGAGGTCCATCGGGTTCTCGGTCGTCGTGATGTTGCCCTGCGTGAACTGCTGGGCCACGGACTGCAGCGCGGTGCCGATGCCGACCTGGTTCTGGCCGGCGCCGTTCAGCGCGGCGGCGTAGACGTCCGAGAACTCGGCCCGCGCGCCCTTGGCGCCGAAGGTGCCCGAGTTGGCGATGTTGTTGCCGATGACGTCGAGGTTCTTGGACGCGGCGTTGAGCCCGGAAAGGCCTTGCTGGAAGCTCATGAGGGAGTCCTTGCTGTCGTGCGGGTGAGGCGGAGGGAAAGGGTGGTGCCGGTCAGTTGACGGCCGAGACGCTCGTGTAGTCGACGGCGCCGAGGCGGTCGAGATTGAGCTTGAGGCTGCCGCCCTCGCTGTAGACGGCGTTGACCTTGTCGTAGGCGTAGGTCGTCGACGTGACGGCGGCCGTGCCGTTGGCGGCGGTGATGCGGTACTTGATGTCGCTGCCTTCAGCGGCCATGGAGCCGGCGTTCCAGGTGAAGGTCTGGCGGCCCTGGCCCTGCGCGCCGAGCTGCTGGGTGTCGATGACATTGCCGGCGGGCCCGAGGATCTCCAGCTTGACCGTCTTGGCCGCGCCATCGAGCTCGTAGCTGCCCTCGGCCACGCCGTTGGCAACCTGCAGCTTGTCGCTGGGCACGCTGACCTCCCGGCCCACCAGCGAGATGGACTGCAGCGCCTGCATCTGGCCGAGCTGGCCGCCCAGGCTCTTGATGCTGGTGTCCAGCGTGGACAGGCTGGTGACCTGCTGGATCTGCGCCATTTGGCTCGTCACCTGGGCGTTGTCCATCGGGTTCATGGGGTCCTGGTTGTTCATCTGCGCGACGAGCAGCTTCAGGAATCGGTCCTGCGTGTCGGCGGCGTTCTTGGCCGACGTGGTGCTGGTGTTCGTCGAGCTGCTGCCGTTGAGTGCGGTGACGTCCATGGGGTGCCTTCAGCGGTTGGCCATCACTGGCCGAGTTGCAAGGTCTTGAGCAGCAGGCTCTTGGCCGTGCTCATCACCTCGATGTTGTTTTGATAGGAGCGCGAGGCCGAGATCATGTTGACCATCTCTTCCACGGCATTCACGTTGGAATAGGTCACGTAGCCGTCGGCATCGGCCTGCGGGTGCTTGGGGTCGTGCACGCGGCGGCCGGGCGTCTGGTCCTCGGTCACGTTGGTCACGCGCACGCCGGCGTTGCCGCTGTCGTTGCCCGTGCCCATCAGCTGGGTCTGGAAAACGACCTGGCGCGCCTTGTAGGCCTGGCCGTCGGGGCCGGCCACCGTGTCGACGTTGGCCAGGTTGCTGGCCACGACGTTCAGACGCTGGCTCTGCGCGCTGACCGCGCTGCCGGAGACGCTGAAGATCTGGAACATGGACATGGTTCAGCTCCTCAGAAGCTATGAATGAAGCCTGCGCGGCCGAGCAGATCGCTGCTGCGGCGCCAATCAAGGCGCAAAGCACAGCCGTAGCCGCTGCTACGGCGCGCATTTGCAACGCCGAGTGGTGCCGTTGCGGCGGGATGAGCGGTTGTGCGGGCTTTGTTCATAGCTTCTTAGCCCTGGTTGTAGGCCTTCATCGCGTCCAGCGTCGTGCGCACGGACCCGTTGATGAAGCGCAGCGTGGCCTCGTACTTCACCGAGTTGTCGGCAAAGCTCGCGCGTTCGCGGTCCATGTCCACGCCGTTGCTGTCCAGGCTGGTCTGGGCCTGCAGCGCGTATTCCTTGCCCGTCTCGCCCCGTGCCCCAGCCAGAGGCGCCATGTGGCCGCTCTGGGTGGTGGCCAGGCCGCCTGGCGTACCGACCTCGCCGGTGGCCTCGCGCAGCGCCCGGGCGAAATCGATCTCGCGGGCCTGGTAGCCGGGCGTGTCGGCGTTGGCGATGTTGCTGGCGAGCAGGCGCTGGCGCTCCGCCCGCAGCGTCAGCGCCTGGGTCTGGAAGTTCAGCGTGTCGGTGAGTCGGTTCAACATCTTGGGCCTCTTTCGAGGAGCATGGCCGGGATGGCTCTTGCGCAAATTGTCTGAACTACCTCCGAAAACATGAGCGGGATTAGCGGCAGCAAAGCCGTTCAATTCGGACCTAGAGCGCCACGTTCCCTTCTCTAGAGTGGCGGCCATGCTGCGTCGAATTGCGTTCCTGTTGTGTTGTCTGTTCACCGGCCTGGGTGCCCGGGCCCAGACCGTGCCCCAGAGCGTCCTTGACCCCGCGCTCATCGAGCGCGTGCGCCAGCTTGCCGAAGCGGCCGCCCGCGCCGCCGCGCCTGCAAACACCCGCGTCGCCGTCGAGATCGGCCAGCTCGACGCCCGGCTGCGCCTGGCGCCCTGCCAGCAGGTCCAGCCCTATCTGCCGCCCGGCATGGCCGTCTGGGGCCGCAGCCGCATCGGCCTGCGCTGCGTGGAAGGCGCCACGCGCTGGAACGTCACGCTGCCGGTTCGCGTTGCCGTCTTTGGCCGCGCCGTCGTCGCCAACGGGCCGCTGCCGGCGGGCGTGAATTTGTCTCAAGATCAGCTGGCGATGGCCGATATCGACATCGCGGCCGAACCCGGCGCCGTCTTCACCGACCCCGCCTTGCTGATCGGGCGCACGCTCGCGCGCCCCTTGGGCGCTGCCGATGCCGTGCGCGCGCCGGCGCTGAAGTCGCGCCAATGGTTTGCCGCCGGCGAGACCGTGCAGGTGCACGTCGCTGGCGAGGGTTTCGCGATTGCTTCCGAGGCGCAAGCCATGAGCGCGGGCATCGAGGGCCAGGAAGTCAGGGTGAGGTTCGAGAGCGGGCGGGTTGCCAGCGGCCGGGCCGTCGGCGAGCGAAAAGTGGAGCTCCTGCTGTGAGCAAAGCACCACGGATCGCCCGAACTGGCCGTAAAAACCTGCCAATTCCCGCTCAAGTTCCTAGGCTGGGGGCCGATACAAGGGGAAACTCCCCTGCAATGCCCCAGCGGGGCCCCGCCCCGCACCCTGGAGAAGCACATGAAGATCGGTAACAGCCCTGAAGGCAGCGCCAGCCCGCCCAAGGCCGAACGCGTCCAACCGCGCAAGGCAGAGGGCACGGCCACTGCCACCACCGAAACCGTCCATCACACGGCCAAGGCAGCCGCTCCGGCGCCCAGCGCCCAGGTCGCGATTTCCAACACCGCCAAGCTGGCCGCCAGCTCGGGTTCCGATGACGGCAGCTTCGACACCGCCAAGGTCAGCCGCATCTCCCAGGCCATCAGTGAGGGCAAGTTCACGGTTAACGCGCATGCGATTGCCGATAAGCTGGTCGCAAATGCGCAAGAATTGCTGAGCGCGCGCGCCAACAAACACTGACACCATGACCGCCACCGCTTCGTCCGCCCCGCTCAGCCCCGAACTCGAACAGCCGCTGCTGGCCGTCGAGGCAGCGCTGAACCTGCTTGGCGACGCGCTGGCCCGCCGTGACGCGGCCGCCATCGAGCAGCATGCGGCGGAGCTGCACCAACACCTGGCCCGCGCCGTGCAGAGCTTCAGCGAAGCCGCCCGCACCGGCAATGTGCCCGCCGCGCTGCGCAACCGCCTCGTGCGTGCCGGCGGCCTGCTGGCCGCCCAGCGCGAGACGCTGGCCCGCGGCAACGCCTCGCTGGACCGCGCGCTGGACGTG
>JAEKLF010000222.1 GCA_019509985.1 Burkholderiales bacterium
CGGCGGTGCGGTGGACCGCCTGCATGTAGGTCGCCTCGGCGCGCGCGACGCGGGCAGATCCGAAGTCGAACAGAGGCAGTTCCAGTTCGATCTCATAGCCGTTGCTGCGTGGTTCTCCTGTGGCGCTCTTGTTCTGGTACCCCGCTTGCAGCACGTTGATGAAGCGCGTGGCCCTGGACAGGCCCAGGGATTTCGCCGTCGCCTCGGTGGCGCGCCTGGCGATCAGCACATCCAGGCGTTTTTCGATGGCGGTCCGTTCTGCATCCTTCGGATTGGCCGGCGCGTCAGGCAGGTCGGGCAGGCGCTCGGGCAGCTTGAAATCCAGCTGCTCACCGGACAGGCCGAGGGCGCGAACGAACTGTTCCCGGGCTGCGACGGCTTGGTGCTGCGCCTTGGCGAGATTGGTGGTCGCGTCGGCGTAGAAGGACTGCTCGCGCATCTGGGCCAGCTTGCTGAAATTCCCCGCCAGGACCATGCGCCTGGCCAGGTCGTTCGATGCATCGGCCGCCTGCTTGACCTGGGCGAAGTAGTCGACCAGTTGCCGTGCGGTCACGGCCTCGAAGAACGCCTTGCGCGCCTGCGCGGCCACGCCGACCGTTTCGTAGGCGGCTTGCAGCTGCGCCTGATCGAAGCGGCGCTGCTCCACCTGCTTCGCCAAGGGCATGGTGAGCAAGCCCAGCACGTCGAAAAGCACGGCGCGGTCGATTTCGACAGCGCCGTGGCCGCTGAGCCGGCCGAAGGAGAACGACGGGTTGGCCAGGCGGCCGGCGCGGACCAGGTCGGCCTCGGCAATGCCCAGTTCGGCATAGCTGGCTTGCAGGTCCCTGTTGTTGAGCAGGGCGATCTCCACGGCAGCGTCGGCGCTCAGCGTCTGCCGCAGCAGCGTGCCGACACGCGACTGGGCCGAGTCCGTCTGCGCTGCGTTGCGCTGGTAGGACGGCGATTGGCCGATGCGCTCCTTCGTGAGCTGCTCGACCGAGCCGAACCCTCCGTCCGGTGAGAACGAGGCGCAGCCGGCCAGCGAGAGCGCGGCCAGAGCCGTCGCGGTCATGCGGATCATTTCGGGCCTCCATGGTGGGAACGGTGCATGGGCTGCGCCTCGCGGACCGGCCTTGCCGAGCTGGCCGCGGCCGCCGGCGCGTGGGCGCCGGCGGGGCTGGAGGTTGCGGTGGCGCTGTGACCGGCGTGACCGCCTTGCTTGCGCGCGGCGACGCCAACGGCGTCATTCAACGCGCGCCAGTTGCCGGGCTCCACGTCGGCGTAGGGCTTGTAGCCGGCAAACGCGGACTGGTAGCGCAGCGGCTCGCCCGGCTTGGCGTTCCCGGGCTCGGCAATGTCCTGAGCGCCGGCGAGCAGCGGCAGGCTCAACGCCAAGGTCGGCATCAGCCGATAAAGAAAGTGGGTCATGGTGCGAAGAACATCTGGCTGCCGACTGCGAGCGTCGGCCAATGCTCGTGCGGAGAACGCACGAACTCCATCGGGCCTGCGGCGCAGGCCTCACGGGGTCAGATGCTTCGGGGTGGTCGCTCTTGGCCGTCCGAGAGAAAGCTCGGGGCGCGGACGCTCAGATCGGGGAAGTGCTGGGCAGTCTCGAACGGTTCGGGAATGCTCGGAAAACTGCTGATCAGCGGCACCACGGAGCAGCAGGACGCGCAGAGACTGCATTTGTCCTGCACCGAGCCGTCGTGATGGTGCGTTCCGGTTGCCTCGCCGCTGCCGAGGTGTTGATGGTCCGCGCCGTGGTCGTGATGGGACGCTTGATCACCATGGGCGTGAGCGTGCTCATGCGACGCAACGGCTGGCGGGCACAGCATGGCGGCCGCCATGGCTCCGCGAACCGGCATCAGCACGGCAAGCAGAACCAACAACCAAATGCGCAGCAGCTTCACGGACACCAGGTTAGCAGGGACGGGATTGCCCGCTGTGACGAGAGGCAGTCTGCGCCTTGTCACTGTGGGAAGGTCAAGCGGGTTGTGCCCGCTGCGCCGACGGCCTGGCTGACCGTACATTGAGCCGATGGACAAGCAACTCATCCTCACCCTCGCACTCGCAGCGACTGGCATGGTCGCCCGGGCGGCCGATACCAACCTGGTCCCCATCGAGTGGGCCGCCGATGGCGCTTTTGCAAGGGAACTGACGGTACCCGCGATCAAGTCCGTCGAGGTCTGCGGCAAGCTGTCGGCGGGCGCCAAGGTCGCCTGGACCTTCGATGCCACTGGACCGCTGAACTTCAACATCCATTTCCATGAGGGCAAGAAGGTCATCTTCCCGGCCAAGCAAGACGGGACCGCCAAGGGCGACGGCACGCTGGACACCACGGCGGACCAAGACTACTGCTGGATGTGGAGCAACAAGGCGGCGCAGGTGGCAACCCTGAAGCTCAAACTCAAACGCGCACAGTAGCCCGGCCGGTCGCTGCTTGCCAGACTGAGTCCTGCGTGGCCATGGCAGGTGCCGTCGTGGCCTGGCTGGCCGGCATCAAGGGCGCGCGGATTCAAGCATCGTGATGAAGCGCAACCTGTCGACGTCTTTGTCGGCGTACTGGCGACAGCCGGACTCGGCATGCGCCGCCACGGGGAACAAGCCGACGCGCTCATCGTGACGGATCTTCTGGGCTGACACGCCGGCCATCTTGGCCGCCTCGCCGAGTTTCTGTCGCGGAAGCTGTCGCTGAGGCGGCATCGCGCACGGCTGACGAAACACCGGCCCTTGGGTTGACATGAGTCAAGGTGGCCCAGGGGCGCCAGTCGCAAGCTTCATTGACCTCACGAGGAGTTGGTGATGACGAACGAACGCAGTCCCCGATGGACGTCCCCCTTGGGAATCTTCATGGCGCTGGCCGGTGCAGTCGGCCTGTACTACCTGCTCACCGAGCACCTGACCCACCTGACCCAGGCCATTCCCTTTGCGTTTCTGCTGGCTTGCCCTTTGATGCACCTCTTCGGTCATCACCATGGCGGCCATGGCAATCACGGCGGGCATGAGGCTGAAGCCGAAGACGGGCTCCCCAAGGCCGGCCCGGCAGCCGATCCGCATAACCAGCGGTCATAGTGCGCCTCGTCCCTCAAGGTTGGATCAAGGCGGCAGAGCTGACGTCGGCTGTCGGGGCCGCGGTGCTGGGTGCGGGCGCCGCGCTGCTGCTTCCGATCGAATGGCGGGCCCATGCGCCCGTGCTGCTTCTCGCCGGGGCCGCCGTTCATGGTGCCGGCATGACGCTCAAGTACTGCCTTGAGGCGCGGTCCGGCGCGCCTGCGTGGTGGGCGCAAGGGCTGTTCGTGCTCTGCTGGGCGGGTCTTGCGTTGCTGGCGTCACGGCTATGGATAGCTGCCGCCGCAGGCCGATGAAATGAATCTGATGGCAATGGCGCTTGACCTTTCCATCATGGCAAGGTCCAAACTCCGGACGACATTGGGAGAGCGCAGTGCCGTCATCCAGCAGCGACCATCACGAGCATGACCACCACCATCACGGGCAGACCGGCCATGTGATGCCGGACGGGTCGGCGATGCGGGGCGATCACCATGCCCCACATGGCGACCCGGCTCAGCACACAGGCCACTCGCCCGGAGCGCGGCCGGGCCCCGGATCGGTGGGTGGCCGTGACGTGGAGTACACCTGCCCAATGCATGCGCAGGTCCGGCAGATGGGGCCTGGCCACTGCCCCATCTGTGGCATGGCGCTCGAACCGGTCGTGGCGACGGCCGAGGCCGGAGAAAGCCCTGAGCTTCGGGACATGACCCGGCGCTTCTGGGCCGGTACGGTCCTCGCGGCGCCGGTCTTTGCGCTGGAGATGGGCGGGCACCTCTTCAACATCCACCACCTGGTGGCCCAGCAGACCTCGAACTGGATTCAGCTGCTTCTGGGAACGCCGGTCGTCCTGTGGGCGGGGTGGCCGTTCTTCACCCGGGCGGCCGCGTCGCTCGTCCACCGCAGTCTGAACATGTTCACCCTCATTGCCCTGGGCACGGGCGCGGCCTGGCTTTACAGCATCGTCGGGACGCTGGTGCCGCAGCTGTTCCCGGCGGCGCTTCGGGGGCAGGACGGCGCGGTGGCGGTGTATTTCGAGGCGGCAGCGGTCATCACCGTGCTGGTTTTGCTGGGTCAGGTGCTGGAACTGCGCGCGAGAGAGAAAACCTCCGGTGCGATCAAGGCACTGCTCGGACTGGCGCCCAAGACCGCCGTCAGGGTTGGGGCCGATGGCAACGACCAGGAGGTGCAGGTCGACGCGATTCAGGTCGGCGACCAGCTGCGTGTGCGCCCGGGCGAGAAGGTGCCCGTGGACGGCGAACTCGTGGAAGGCAGGGCCAACGTCGACGAGTCCATGGTGACGGGGGAACCCATGCCGGTGGCCAAGGCGGTGGGCTCCAAGGTGACTGCAGGCACGATGAACCAGACGGGCAGCTTCGTGATGCGCGCCGAGAAGGTCGGCGCCGACACGCTGCTTTCCCAGATCGTCCACATGGTGGCCGCCGCTCAGCGCAGCCGCGCGCCGATCCAGCGAATGGCCGACCAGGTGGCCGGCTGGTTCGTGCCCGTCGTCATCCTCGCCGCCGTGTTGACCTTCATCGCCTGGATGGTGTGGGGGCCCGCGCCAGCCTTCAGCTACGCCCTCGTCACGGCGGTGGCGGTGTTGATCATTGCCTGTCCCTGCGCATTGGGGCTGGCGACGCCGATGTCCATCATGGTCGGCGTGGGCAAGGGCGCGCAGCTGGGCGTTCTGATCCGCGACGCCGAGGCCCTCGAGAAGATGGAGAAGGTCGACACCGTGGTCGTCGACAAGACCGGCACGCTGACCGAGGGGCGCCCGAAGGTCGTCCACATCGAGCCCTGCTCCGGCTTTTCGGTCGACGAAGTGCTGCAAAAGCTCGCGAGCGTCGAGCGCGCCAGTGAACATCCGCTGGCGGCCGCCATCGTTGCAGCGGCTCAGGAGCGCAACCTCACGCTGTCGCCGGTCACCGACTTTGATTCGCCCGTGGGCAAAGGTGTCGTCGGCAAGGTCGACGCCCAGCCGGTCATCTCGGGCAGTGCCAAGTTCCTTGCGGAGCAGGGCATCGACTCCGCCGATCTGGCCGCGGCCTCGGAAGCGCAACGCAAGCAGGCCGCGACGGTCATCTTCGTCGGCATCGGTGGCCGGCTTGCGGGCTTCATCGCCATCGCCGATCCCATCAAGGCGACGACGCGCCAGGCGCTCCAGGCACTCAAGGCCGACGGCGTGCACGTGGTCATGCTGACGGGAGACGGCAAGACGACGGCGGATGCGGTGGCCAGAGAGCTGGGCATCGCGGAAGTGGTCGCCGAGGTGTTCCCCGAAGACAAGGCCGCCGTCGTCAAGCGCCTGCAAGACCAGGGCCGCGTCGTCGCCATGGCCGGTGATGGGGTCAACGATGCGCCGGCGCTGGCCCAGGCCACGGTCGGGGTTGCCATGGGCACCGGTACCGACGTGGCGATGGAGAGCGCTGGCATCACCTTGTTGAAAGGCGACCTGATGGGAATCGTGCGTGCGCGCACGCTGTCCCGGGCCACGATGCGAAACATCCGCCAGAACCTGTTCCTCAGCTTCGCCTACAACGTGGCCGGCATCCCTCTGGCCGCCGGCGTGCTGTATCCCCTGTTCGGGCTGCTGCTGTCGCCCATCGTTGCCGCTGCCGCCATGGCGCTGTCGTCCGTGAGCGTCATCGCCAACGCACTGCGGTTGCGCACGGTGAAGGTCGATCAGGACGGGCCTGCCGCATGACGCATGGCCGACGCCCCTTTCCAGCTGGCTGACCATGTCAGTCGGGGTTTGGTGCTTCGGCCTTGGCATCTACTTTGACTTCTTGCGGCCCCCTTGCGGCCGGAGGGATTGCCGCTCTCGTCGCCTGCATTGATGAAGGCGAACGCGAATATTCGGGTTGGCGATGATGATCTCGTGCTCGGTGTCCGATGCCATCGAAGGCATGACGAACTTCGTCCGCTCATGGCTTGTCTGATGCTCGCGGCACTGGGCGTCTAGCGACCACGGGAGCCACGGGCGGCGGACAATCCGGCCATGGACGAATCCTCAAGTGCCGCGCGGCCGGCCCTGCGGGGCGGGTTGCTGGCCCTGCTGGCGGCGGCACTGTTCGGCGTCAGCACGCCACTGGTGCAGGTCTTCGGCAAGGGGCTCGGGCCTTTCGCCACGGCGGCGCTGCTCTATGCCGGGGCGGCCGTGGTTGGCGGACTGCTGCGCCGGCGCGTGGACCGCGAAGCCGCCGTGCGCCGCAGCGACCTGCGGCGCATGGCTCTGGTGGCCGCCTTTGGCGCAGTGCTCGGGCCGGTGGCCTTGGCCTGGGGCCTGCAGCGAACGAGCGGCACCGGTGCCTCGCTGATGTTGACGCTGGAGGCGCTCTTCACCGCGCTGCTGGCCAGGCGCCTCTACGGCGAAACCATGGACCGACGCGTCTGGTTGGCGATGCTTGCCCTGCTGGCCGGCGGCGTGCTGCTCGTCGTGGACCAAGGGTTGAGCGGCGGCCACCAAGGCCTCGGTCTGCTGGCCGTGCTGGCGGCAACCGCGGCCTGGGGCATGGACAACACCTTGTCGCGCGCGCTGGCCGAGCGCGACCCCGGTCAGGTCGTGCTGATCAAGGCGTTGCTGGGATCGGTTGCGACGGGGGGCCTGGCCGTGCTGTTCGGCGAGCCCGCGCCCGGGCTCGCCGCACTGGCGGGCTTGCTTGCCGTAGGCGCCACCGGCTATGGCCTGAGCCTGCGCTTCTATCTGCTGGCGCAACGGGCCTTTGGTGCCGGCCGCACGGGTTCGGTGTTCGCCTTCGCGCCCTTCATCGGCGCGGGGCTGGCCTTCCTGCTCGGTGACCGCTCGGCGGGCTGGGGCATGGTGCTGGGCGGCCTGCTGATGCTGGCCGGCGTCATCCTGCATCTGGCCGAAGACCACGGCCATGAGCATGAGCACGAAGAGCTGGAGCATGAGCATGCCCACAGCCACGACGACGGGCATCACGACCATGAGCACGATCCGATGCCGGCAGGTCCGCACAGCCACTGGCACCGACATCGGCCGCTGCGGCACCTGCATGCTCATGTGCCCGACGCGCACCATGCGCACAAACATTGACGCGCAGCCTCTGCAACCTCTTCTCGGTATCAAGGCACTGCGGTCGAAGGCTTTCCTGTTGCATGCGGGCAACCGTGCAGGCTGCTTTGAATAGGCAGCGCTTGGCGGCTTGGCCCGGCGACAGATGAAGGAAGGCTCTCGTCGCCCGCCCGTATCCGAGCATAGACAAACGCCCGTTCGCATGTTGGACTGGCCACCCGCCTGAATTCCAGGACGGGCCGAACGGGGAGATGGTCGATGACGAAGCAGTTGTTGATTTACGAGAGCGCCGTTCCAGTCTCGAGCGCACGACACGGGACGGCCTCCATCGAGCCGAGCAAGGGCTACAACTTCAGCGCCGGCATCAACGCGGTGCCGCTGATGGCCGTCGAATTCCTGCGCGCTGCCTCGGAGTACGTGATCGTCTTCACCGCCGCCGGCGACGAGGTCGTTCCAGCGGTGGTGCTGGGCATTCGCAGCGACCAGAACCTGTATCTCACCAACGACGCGCAATGGCAGGCGAAATACATCCCGGCCTTCATCCGGCGCTACCCCTTCGTCTTCTCGACCAGCGCCGACGGCAAGACGCTGACCCTATGCATCGACGAGGCCTTCCAGGGGCTGAACCGGGACGGCCTAGGCCAGCGCCTGTTTGGTGACGATGGGCAGCCGGCGCCCTATGTCGAAGGCGTGCTGAAGTTCTTGCAGGAATACCAGGCCCAGTACGAGCGCACCCGGCTGTTCGGCAAGCGCATCAAAGAGCTGGGGCTGCTCGAACCCATGCAGGCGCAGCTGGTCACGCCCCAAGGCGGCAAGCTGTCGCTGAACGGCTTCCTCGGTGTGAACCGCGTCAAGTTGCGCGCACTCGGCGCGGAGACGCTGGCGCTGCTCGCCAGGACCGACGAACTTGAACTGCTCTACCTGCACCTGTACTCGATGCGCAACTTCGACGACGTCAAGGACCGGCTGTTCGACGCGCTGGCCGCCACCTCGGCAGCTTCGGCGGCCGAGGCCTCGCCGTCGGCCGAGGCGGCCGCCTGAGCGTGGCTGCGCGGCGCGGTGG
>JAEKLF010000265.1 GCA_019509985.1 Burkholderiales bacterium
CGGCACGCTGCGCATCTGGTGGAGCGTCGTGCTGCCCATGCTGCGGCCCGCGCTCGCGGCCATCGCCATCCCCGTCGCGGTGGGCGAGTGGAACAACTTCCTGTGGCCGTTGCTCGTCGTCAACGACGCGGCCACGCTGACACTGCCGTTGCAGCTCGGCAAGATGGCCGGCGACCTGAGCTTCAATCCGCAGTCGGCCGCGGTGTTGATGGCAGGCTCGCTGCTCGCGTCGCTGCCGGCCATCGTTCTCTTCCTGCTGTTCCAACGGCAATTCGTCGCCGGCCTGCAGGCAGGCGCCACCAAGGGATGACGATGAACTGGTTGAAAGGAGCCATGTTGGCCTTGTCCATGATCCTTCCGGCCGCCGCGCAGGCGGTGCCGGATCTGCGGCTGCAGGCCGTCATGCAGCGGCTGGAGGCCGGCGAGACCCTCACGCTCGCCACGCTCGGCGGCTCCATCACGACCGGCTACGCCGCCCAGCCGCCGCGCGAACGCGGCTGGGCCGCGCTGCTGGCCAAATCGTTGGGACCCAAGGTGAAGCTGGTCAACGCCGGCGTCAGCGGCACGGACTCGGCGGCCGGCGTGCAACGTCTGCAGTCGCAGGTGCTGGATGCGCAACCCGACCTGGTCATCGTCGAATTCGGCGTCAACGACCAATGGCTCGATCCGGCGGTGCGCGGCAGCAGCTACGAGGCCATCCTGCGCAAGCTGCTGACCGCCGGGAAGCCGCCCGCCGTCGTCGTGCTCGGCCTGACGCAACAGGGCAACCAGGCGCGCGATGCGGTCGACCTGCAGTTGCAGCTCGCGGCCCATTACGGGCTGACGGCATTGGACTTCGGCCGCTGGATGCAGGCCCGTGTCGAGGCGGGCCAGGACCGCTGGGCAATGCTCTATGACGAGCCCGTCCACCCCAACGCCATCGGCCACCAGCGCATCGCGCTGGCCCTGGCCGAGACCTTGCGTGCCGCGGCTCGCGGCCCGACCGCGGCGCCGACCGCCCCGCCCGTGCCGCTCTACGGCCGTGCCCACGAGTTCACGCGCCTGCTCGCCGGCGACACGCTCAAGCCCTATCAACAGCACGGCTTCGCACGTGGCGGCGAAGTGCACCCCGAGTGGCCCGGCCAGCAGCCCGGCTGGGTGACGAAAAACGACGATGCCGAGGCTCACTTCCTCGTCTGGGGCCGCGAGGTCGCCGTCTTCCATGCAGAAAGCGAGGCCTATCGCAACCTCGAAGCCTGGGTGGACGACGGCCCCGTCGTCACGCTGCGCGGCCAGGTGCCGGAGCGGCGCGGCTATCTGGGCTGGCACTACGCCGTCGTCGGCCGCGACCTCGAGCCCGGCGCGCACCTGCTGCATGTGCGGGTGAAGGCCGACGAATGGGCCGGCAGCGGCCGCCCGGCGAGCCTGCTGGCCGTCATGTCGGCCGGCATCTTTCCGCCTGAGCTGCACCCGAGCGACTTCACGCGCGAAGCGCCGTCGAGCGAGGTCGGGCTGGTCAGCGCAGACAACCCCAAGCTGCGCTGGATCGGCCGCATCGGCGCGGCGCCCGGCGGCAAGCAACTGAGCTGGAGCGGCAGCGAGCTGCGCGCCCGCTTCACCGGTGACCAACTCACGTTGCGCCTGGCGCCCTCGCGCGGCGGCATCAACCATTTCACCGTCGAGGTCGACGGCCGCCGCCATGCGCTCGCACTGCGCGGCGACGGGCCGGCCGACTGGCGCCTGCCCTTGCTCACCGGCATCCACGAGCTGCGCCTCGTCAAGCGCACCGAGGCGTCGCAGGCGGAAAGCGTCTTCCTCGGCTTGCGTCTGGCCGAGGGCGGCAAGCTGCTCGAACCGCCACCGCCACGCCCGCTGAGGCTGGCGTTCTACGGCGACTCCATCACCGCTGGCGCCTGCAACGGCGACATCGGCGAGGACCAGTACGCCGACCTGTCCACACACGACGGCACCCGGGCTTACGGCGCAGTCACGGCCGCCAGGCTGAATGCGGACTACGTCGGTATCGCTGTCAGCGGCATCGGCATCACGGCGACCTGGGACCAGCTGCTGATGCCCCAGGTCTGGAATCGCTATGCGCCGCGACTGGATGCGGCCGTGGCGCCGCCCGACCCGCGCGAGCCGGACGTCGTGCTGCTGAATCTCGGCCAGAACGACCACGGTTTTCCGGCGTCACAGGGCCGATCCATCGCGCCGGACTTCGGCCCGCGCTACCTCGCCTTCGTGCGCCAATTGCGCGGCCGCTATCCGCACGCC
>JAEKLF010000038.1 GCA_019509985.1 Burkholderiales bacterium
GCCCGCGATCTGCTGCTGGGTGAAGTGCAGGCCAAGCAGGAGGCCTATTTCGCCGCACTGGACGCACTGATCGACTACCAGAAGGAGCTGATGCGCTCATCAGCGCAGCTTGCCGATGGCACCGTGAGCTTCGCATCGGCGGCGATGCTGGTCGCGGCGGCGTTGGTGGCTGCCGTCGGTATGGCGCTGGCGCTGCTAATCACGCGTTCGGTGGTGGTCCCGATCCAGGATGCGGTACGCGCCGCCGAGACCGTCGCCGCAGGCGACTTGAGGCTGCGCCTGACGACCGACCGCCGCGACGAAGCCGGCCAATTGCTGGCCGCTCTGCAACGCATGAGTGACGCGCTGGCCGATATCGTCTGCACTGTGCGGGGCAACGCCGACAGCGTCGTCATGGCCAGTGGCCAGATCGCCCAGGGCAACAATCATCTGAGCCAACGCACCGAGCAGCAGGCCAGCAATCTGCAGCAGACGGCCGCGTCCATGGAAGAGCTGACCGCGACGGTCAGCCACAACACCGACATCTCCCGCCAGGCCGCCCAGCTCGCCAATAGCGCATCGCGTGTGGCCGAGAGCGGCGGCCAGGTCGTGGGCCAGGTGGTCAACACGATGGAGCAGATCACGGCCAGCTCCAAGAAGATCGCCGACATCATCGGCGTCATCGATGGCATCGCCTTCCAGACCAACATCCTGGCCTTGAACGCAGCCGTGGAAGCTGCGCGCGCCGGTGAACAAGGTCGGGGCTTTGCCGTCGTGGCCGGCGAGGTGCGCAGCCTGGCCCAGCGCAGTGCCGAGGCCTCGCGCGAGATCAAGACGCTGATCAGCACCAGTGTCGAACGCGTTGAGGCGGGTAACGGCCTGGTCGGCGAGGCCGGCCGCACGATGGCTGAAGTGGTCAGCCAGGTGCAACGCGTGGCCGACCTGATCAGCGAGATCAGCGCGGCCAGCGTCGAGCAGAGCAAGGGCATCGGCCAGATCGGCGAGGCAGTCAGCCAGCTCGACGAAGTCACCCAGCAGAATGCCGCCCTTGTCGAAGAGAGCGCCGCCGCGGCCGAAAGCCTGCGCATCCAGGCCAGCCAGCTCGCCGAGACGGTCGCGGCCTTCAAGCTGGACGCGGCGGCCGTGGCACGACCCGCCGCAGCCAGGGCGGCGCCGGTGCGGCCGCGCCGCGAACCGTCGGCCGCCCAAGTCGCCTCTGCAGCGCCCGTCACCCGGCGCGCCGCCGCGGCGACGGCCGACGAAGACTGGGCATCGTTCTAGCCACTCGGGCCGCGATGGCGGCCTTCTCCCGGCTCCTCCCAAATCAGTGGCTCCGCCACCCAAGCGAGAACTTTTTCACCCAGATTGCCAGTGACAGCCATGTCCTTCCGCCGTACGCTGCACCGCAGCTTCGCGGCATCAGTCCGCCGGACGACACAAGACGCGCGCAGCCTGCAGCCCCAAAACATCGAGCCGGACAGGCTCGTTCAGACTCTCGGGAGAATGGCATGCGATTCCTCACTGACCTGCGTATCGGCCGCCGCCTCGGCCTCGCCTTCGCGCTGTCCATCGCCTTCAGCGTGCTGCTGGCGGGCTATGCGCGCGCCCAGCTGCATCAGATCAACGCGGCGCTGGAGCTGATGGTCGAGGACCGCATGGTCAAGGTGCAGCAACTCGAACAGATCAAGGAGCATGTCAACGAGATCGCGCAGTCGGTGCGCGACATCGTCATGCTGACCGACGCGGCCGCCAAGAAGAAGGAGCTGGCCGACGTGATCAAGGCGCGCACGGAGATCGATGGGCTGGCCAGGACGCTGAACGACAGCATCCAGGACACCGACGGCCGCCGCCTGCTGACCGCCGCGACGCAGGCCCATGCGGCCTACGACGCGTCGGTGCAGCGCGTCATCGAGCTGGGGTTGAAGAACGAAGCCGATGCGGCGCGCGACCTGCTGCTGTCCCAGACGCGGCCGGAGCAGGACAAGTACTTCGAGATGCTGGAGGCGCTGGTCGGCTTCCAGAAGACGCTGATGCACGAATCGGCCACGTCCACCGACGAGAAGGTGGACTTCGCCGCCGTGGCCGTGCTGGTGGCCGCCGCGGCCGCCGTGGCCGTGGGTGCGGCGCTGGCGCTGCTGATCACGCGCTCGGTCGTCGTGCCCATCGGCCAGGCCGTGACGGCCGCCGAGACCGTCGCCGCCGGCGACCTGCGCCTGCGCCTGGACACCAGCCGCAAGGACGAGCCCGGCCAGCTGCTGTGCGCGCTGCAGAAGATGAACGACGCACTGGTGGCCATCGTCGGCACCGTGCGCGGCAATGCCGACAGCGTCGCCACCGCCAGCGACCACATCGCCGAAGGCAACGCCAGCCTCAGCCAGCGCACCGAGGAACAGGCCAGCAGTCTGGAGGAGACGGCCGCCTCCATGGAAGAGCTGAGCGTGACCGTGCAGCACAACACCGACACCGCGCGCCAGGCGGCGCAGATGGCGGACAGCGCCGCCCGCGTGGCCGAGGCCGGCGGCCGGGTCATGGCGCAGGTCGTGCAGACCATGGACCAGATCACCACCAGCTCGCGCAAGATCGCCGACATCATCGGCACCATCGACGGCATTGCCTTCCAGACCAACATCCTGGCGCTGAACGCAGCCGTGGAGGCTGCGCGCGCCGGCGAGCAGGGCCGCGGCTTCGCCGTCGTGGCCAGCGAGGTGCGCACGCTGGCCACGCGCAGCGCCGAGGCGGCACGCGAGATCAAGGCGCTGATCGGCGCCAGCGTCGAACGCGTGGATGCCGGCAATACGCTGGTGGGCGAGGCAGGCCGCACGGTCAACGAGGTCGTCGGCCAGGTCAAGCGCGTGGCCGACCTGATCAGCGAGATCAGCGCGGCCAGCGGCGAGCAGAGCAAGGGGCTGGGCCAGATCGGCGAGGCCGTCAACCAGCTCGACCAGGTCACGCAGCAGAACGCCGCACTGGTGGAAGAAAGCGCCGCGGCGGCCGAGAGCCTGCAGCACCAGGCCCAGCAGCTGGCCCAGACCGTGGCAGCCTTCAAGCTCGACATGGCTTGAGCCATCATGGCGGCCTGCATGCAAGAGCATCCCGCACACCGCCGGCCCCAGCCATGAAGCGCATCCGCATCGTCGATTCGCACACCGGCGGCGAACCCACGCGCGTCGTCGTCGACGGCTTTCCGGACCTCGGCACGGGCAGCGTGGCCGAACGCCTCAAGCAACTGCAGCGCGACCACGACCGCTACCGCCGTGCGACGCTGCTGGAGCCGCGCGGCAGCGAGGTGCTGGTCGGCGCGCTGCTGTGCGAACCCCGCAACCCGGCGCACACGGCGGGCGTCATCTTCTTCAACAACACCGGCTACCTGGGCATGTGCGGCCACGGCAGCATCGGCCTCATCGCCACGCTGGCCCACCTGGGCCGCATCAAGCCGGGCATGCATGTCGTCGAAACGCCGGTGGGCGACGTGCGCGCCACGCTGCACGACGACGGCCGCGTCAGCGTGCGCAACGTGCCGGCCTACCGGCTGACGGCCGACGTGAACGTCACGCTGCCCACGGGCCAGACGGTGAGCGGCGACATCGCCTGGGGCGGCAACTGGTTCTTCCTGTGCGCCGACCATGGGCAGCAGCTGTCGTCCGACCGCGTCGGCGCGCTGACCGACTACGCCGCGATGCTCGGCGAAGCCTTGCTGGCCCAGGGCCACCGCGGTGCGGACGGTGCCGTCATCGACCACATCGAACTCTTCGCCGACGCCGACCCCGTGCTGGCCGACAGCCGCAACTTCGTGCTCTGCCCGGGCCGCCAGTACGACCGCTCGCCCTGCGGCACCGGCACCAGCGCCAAGCTGGCCTGCCTGGCTGCGCGCGGCAAACTCGCGCCCGGTGTGGTGTGGCGGCAGGCCAGCATCATCGGCAGCGTGTTCGAAGGCTGGTACGAAAGGCAAGAGGGTGATGCGGCAAACGTCGTGCCCACCATCCGCGGCCAGGCCTTCATCAGCGCCGAGGCCACGCTGCTCATCGACGAGGCCGACCCCTTCGGCTGGGGCCTTCCCTAAAACGAGGGCCGCGATTCACCGCCGCCATTGCGGGGGCATTGACAACTTGAGACTGCAAAGCGGCAGCGGTCGCGGCACACTGGCTCCGTCCTCGTCCCTGCAGGAGCCGTCGAGCATGTCCTCGGAGCAAGCCGCATTGACCCAGACGCCACCGCCCGCACCGCGGCCCGTGGCAGAGCCGCCCAGCGTGCTGCGCGAACTGCTGGCGCGCGCCGACGTGCAGTTCAACGGCGCACGGCCCTGGGACCTGCGCGTGAACGACCCGCGCTTCTACCGGCGCATCCTGACGCAATGGTCGCTCGGTGCCGGCGAATCCTATGTGGATGGCGACTGGGACTGCGAGCGGCTGGACATGCTGTTCGAGCGCCTGCTGCGCGCCGACCTCGACCGCACCGCGCCCGGCCCCGCCAGGCTGCAACTGCTGCTGGAGGGGCTGCGCCAGCGCCTGTTCAACCTGCAGACGGTGGAGCGCGCCCACCAGGTCGGCGAGCACCACTACGACGCCGGCAACGATGTCTTCGAGGCCATGCTGGACCGGCGCATGATCTATTCCTGCGCCTACTGGGCCCAGGCGCAAGACCTGGAGCAGGCCCAGGAACACAAGCTGGAGATGATCTGCCGCAAGCTGGAGCTGCAGCCCGGCGAGACGCTGCTGGACATCGGCTGCGGCTGGGGCGGCCTGGCGCGCTTTGCCGCCGAGCGCCACGGCGTGCGCGTGACGGGCATCACCATCAGCAAGGAGCAGCTCGCCATCGCCGAGGAGCGCTGCCAGGGCCTGCCCGTCACGCTGCTGCTGCAGGACTACCGCTCGCTGCAGGGGCGCTTCGACAAGATCGTGTCGGTGGGCATGTTCGAGCATGTGGGGCTGAAGAACTACGGCGTCTACTTCGACACCGCGCGCCGCCTGCTCGCGCCGGACGGTCTCTTCCTGCTGCACACCATCGGCGTGGACCGGCGCGCGCCGCACACCGACCCGTGGATCGAGCGCTACATCTTCCCCAACGGCAAGCTGCCCTCGCCCGTGGAGCTGGCCGGCGCCATCGAGGGCCGCTTCATCGTCGAGGACTGGCACAACTTCGGCCCCGACTACGACCGCACGCTGATGTGCTGGGCCGAACGCTTCGAGGCCGCCTGGCCGCGCCTCGCGCCGCGCTACGACGAGGGCTTTCGCCGCATGTTCCGCTACTACCTGCTGAGCTGCGCCGGCTTCTTCCGCTCGCGCCAGGGCCAGCTGTGGCAGCTGATGCTGAGCCGGCCAGAGCGGCGCGGCGTCTACCGCTCCGTCAGACCTGCCTAGGGCTTGCCCCGAGAGGCAAGCACGGAGGATCGCGCGCAGCATCCGGGCTCCCGCCCAGACGGAGCCGAACATGCGCCTGCCCCGCCCTCTTCCGCTGCTGCTGGCCGCCCTGGTGGCCAGTTCCGCCACGCTGGCCGAAGCGCCGCCGGCCAAGGTCGCCACCTGCCAGGCCTGCCATGGCGCCGAAGGCGTCAGCAGCGCACCCGACATCCCCAACCTCGCCGGCCAGAAGGCCGTCTACCTGACGCGCCAGCTCGAGGCCTTCAAGGCCGGCACGCGCAAGAACGACCTGATGGCCGCCATCGCGGCGCAGCTGACGCCGGACGACGTCAAGGTGCTGGCCGCCTACTGGAGCAGCCTGCCGCCCGCGCCGGCCGCTGCGGCCGCCGCGCCGCCGCATGCGGCGACGGTGTCGGCCATGGCCCTGCCCAGGGACTTCCCAAAGGGCTTCGTCGAATACCAGCGTGAGCAGGACGAGGCGGCCAAGACCCTGACCCTGCGCTATGCCAATCGGCTGGCCATCGACGCGGCGCGCGGCGGCAAGCCCCTGCCCGATGGCTCGGTCCTGCTGACGGTGAACTACGTGGCCCAGATCGACGACCAGGGCCACTGGAAACCAGGGGCCGTGAAGAACTACGTCGGCATGGAGTCCCGCGCCGGCTGGGGCGACGCCATCCCGCCGCTGCTGCGCAATGGCAACTGGAACTACGGCGTCTGGGCGCCGGACGGCACGCCGCGCCTGGCCCTGCAGCAGCCGCGCTGCCTGGCCTGCCACCAACCCAAGTCGGCCGACAGCTATGTCTTCACGCTGGCCGCACTGAAGGGCGCAGCGCATTGAGGACCCAGCTGCCGTCGCCGCGACCGATGCGGCGCGGATGGCGGCAATGCGGCCGTAGGCATCCTGGCCGGCGGTCCGGTCACGCCCTGTCCGCGGGATGACACCCAGGCCTGGGGGCTCGCGGCGCCCGGACAATCCGGCCCCCATGAACCGACTGCAACGACTCTGGTCCCACATTCCCGAAGGCTCCGCCGTGCTCTTCACGGTGCAGCTGTTTGCCACGCTGGGCTTTGCGGTGCTGCAGTACACGTTGATGCTCTACGCCACGCGCCGCCATGGTTTCAGCAGCGAGCAGGCGGCCCTGATCACCGGCCTGTTCGGCGCCTTCAACTACGGCCTGCACCTGTTCGGCGGCTACCTGGGCGGGCGCTTCCTCAGCAACCGCAATCTCTTCGTCGGCGGCATGGCGCTGCAGGTGCTGGGCTGCGGTGTCATCGCCGGCGGCAGCCTGGCCGGCCTGTACTGGGGCATGGCGCTGTTCCTGACCGGCAGCGGCCTGAACGTGACCTGCCTGAACATGATGCTGACGCAGCGCTTTGCGCCCGAGGACGACCGCCGCGAGGCCGCCTTCCTGTGGAACTACGCCGGCATGAACGTGGGCTTCTTCATCGGCTTCACGGTGTCGGGCGCCTTCCAGCTGGGCGAGCAGTACAGCTCGCTGTTCTGGTTCGCCACCATCGGCAACACCATGGCCATCGTGCTGGCCCTGGTGTTCTGGCGCACGCTGGCGGACCGCGACACACCGCTGTCGCAGCGCAGGGGCCGCGCCTTCTGGGGGCGCTTCGCCGTCGGCATCGCCGTGCTGGCCGGCCTGGTGCCGGTGCTGGCCTGGCTGCTGCAGCACCCGGGCGACACGGCCATCGGCATGAAGCTTCTGTGCGCGGCCGTCGGCGTCGCCCTCTTCGTGCTGACGACACGCCACCCGGTGCCGGCCGAGCGCCAGCGCATGCAGGCCTATCTGGTGCTGACGCTGGGCTCGCTGGTGTTCTGGTCGCTCTACCAGATGGCGCCCAGCGGCCTGCAGCTGTTCGCGGTGGGCAATGTGTGGATGAACGTCTGGGGCGTGCCCGTGGCGCCGCAGTGGGTGCAGAACATCAACACCGTCGTCATCGTCATCGGCGGGCCCTGGCTGGCCGCCGTGTTCGCGCGCTGGCGCAAGCGCGGCTGGCCTGTGGACATCCCGATGCAGTTCTCGGCGTCGCTGGTGTTGATGGGGCTGGGCTTCCTGGCGCTGCCGCTGGGCATTCATTTCGCCGACGCGAGCGGCCGCTCGGACTTCTCCTGGCTCTTCCTCAGCTACGTGCTGCAAGCCGTCGGCGAGCTGCTGATCTCGCCGGTGGGCTACGCCATGATCGGCCGCCTCGCGCCGCGCCAGTACCAGGGCGTCATGATGGGCAGCTGGATGCTGGTGACGGGCCTGGCGTCGCTCTTCGCCGGAGACCTGTCGGGCGTCGTCGCGCAGCCGGTGGACGGCTCGCCGCTGACGACCAACGCGGCCTACGCGACGCTGTTCACCCAGCTGGCGGTCGGCAGCCTGCTCACCGGGGCGGTGATGTTCGGGCTGCGGTCCTGGCTGAGACGGCTGATCGACGGCAACGGCGCCGTCGCGCGTTGACTCATTGGCCCATTGACACATTGCCCCGCGGCGGCCGGCCAGTCCGCCGCCGCAACATGCGCCAAGCCTTCAGCGGCCTGTCCCGGCCCCTGCGTTTGATGCAAAGCAAATCAATCGCCTGGTGCCGCCGGGAGACTGCGGTGTAATGTCGCATTGCTGTCCCGTTAGGCACGAGGGGTTCGCGCTCGACACAACCTGGCCGGCAGGAGTGTCCGCTCCGCCTGACCGGTCGCGTCCCGAGGAGGCCACGTCGTGCGGTTGCGCTCCAGCTTCGAAGCCAAGGTCATCCTGGCATTCGGCATGGCGATATTCGTCGTCCTGGTGCTGTGCGCCATCACCTGGACGCTGGCCGCCGACGCCGCCGAGGCTGCCCGGCAGATCGAGCGGACCCAGAACGTGCTGCATGCGCTCGCGCTGACGCGCTCGGCGACCCTGCAGACTGAACTCAGCACCCAGAGCTACCGCATCTCCGGCGACGAACGGCATCTCACGGATCGCGACACGGCGACATCCCAGCGGGAGGAGTTGCTGCAAGGGATTCACCGGCTGACCAGCGGCTATCCGACCCAGCAGGCGCGCTGGACGGAGCTGCGCGCGGTGATCGACCAGCGCATGGCGCTGTCAAAACAGATCGAGAGCGTGCGCAAGACCCAGGGCCAGCAGGTCGCCACCGCCCTCGTGGCGGCCTCGCCGCTGCATGAGACCAGGGCACGTACGCACCGCCTGCTGGACGCCATGGAGCAGGACGAGCGGCAACGCCTGGAGCAGCGCAGCGCCGCCCGCGAAAGGACCGGGGCGCTGATGCGCCTGGTCGGGGCCTTGGCGACGGTGATCCTGTCGGCTCAGTTGGTGGCGACCTACGTGATGCTGCGCCGCCAATGGCGCGACGCCGAAACCAGTCGGCGCCAGCTGGCGGACAGTGCGGAGCGCCTCTCGCTCACCTTGCGCTCCATCGGCGAGGCGGTGATGGCCACCGACATGGACGGGCTCGTGACTCGCATGAACCCGGTGGCGGAACGCCTCACCGGCTGGCCGGCGACGCAGGCCCTGGGACGGCATGTGGATGAGGTGTTCCGCACGACCGCGGATCGCAACGGCGAGCCCGTCGCCTGTCCCATTGCCGACGTGCTGCAAAGCGGCGTGGCCCAGGCCCACGAACGCGGCATCGCGCTGATGGCGCGCGACGGCTCGGCCTGCCCGATCTCGATGAGCGTCACGCCCAAGCGCGACCTGTCTGGCCACCTGCGCGGCACCGTGCTGGAGTTCCGCGATGTGACGCTGGAACGCCAGGCCCAGCACGCCATCGAGGCCCAGAACGCATGGCTTGCCGAACGTGTGCAGGAGCGCACGGCGCAGTTGCGCGACAGTGAAGCGCATCTGCGCAGCGTGACGAGCAACGTGCCGGCCCTGATCGCCTACGTGGACGCCAACCAGCGCTATGTCTATGCCAACCAGCAGTACCGGGAACGCTTTGCGCCGGACCGCCCCGACATCACGGGCTGCACGGTCGCCGAGGTGCTGGGCAGCAGCCGCTACGCGATCGCGTCGCCGCTGATCGACAAGGTGCTGCAGGGCGCGCCGCAGACCTACGACTGGGAACCGTTCCCCGGCGTCTGGCAGGTGACCGGCTATGTGCCGCAGTGGGATGCCGACGAACACGTGGTGGGCTACTACGTGCTCGGCACAGACATCACCGAACGAAAGCGCGCCGAGGAGAAGATCCGCACGCTCAATGCCGAGCTCGAGCTGCAGGTGCGCGACCTGGAGCGCACCAGCCGCGCGCTGCGCACCCTCAGCGCCGGCAACCGCACCATGCTCCGCGCCCGCGACGAGGACGACCTGCTGCACAGCATGTGCAAGGCCATCGTCACCGTGGGCGGCTATGGCCTGGCCATCATCTGGTATCGGCAAGGCAGCTCCAGCGCCCTGGTGCCGATGGCCGAATGCGGTTATCCGGGTGGCCTGGCGGCGCTGCGCGTGCTCAAGGTCAGCTGCGAGGAGGGCGAGTTCGGCGCGGGCGTCGCGGGCTTTGCGGTGCGGACGGGCCGCACCGGCACGGTGGGCGACATGGCCAGCGACCCGGCCCATGCCCCCTGGCGTCAGCACCTGACGGGCCACCGCTCCGCGCTGGCCTGCCCGCTGCGCGTCGGCGACGACATCATCGGCACGCTGGCCATCTACGACGTCGAGCCCGACACCTTCGACGCCGACGAGGTCACGCTGCTCGGCGAATCGGCCGACGACCTCGCCTTCGGCATCGCCACGTTGCGGGCTCAGGCCGAACAGGAACGTGCGCGCGCCACGATGTACCAGCTGACCCACTTCGATGCGTTGACGGGGCTGCCCAACCAGGCCCAGTTCGCCACGGCGCTGGAAGCCGCCGTCGCCCTCGGCCACGGCGAAGGCCGGCCCTTCGCGGCACTGCAGACCAATATCGACCGGCTGAGGGAGGTCAACGATGCACTCGGCTTCAGCCACGGCGACGCGATGCTGCGCGAGTTCGCCGACCGGCTGCGCCTGGCCGCGCCGGAGCAGGCCCTGGTCGCCAGGCTGCGGGGCGACGAGTTCGCGATTCTGGTCCCTGGCGGCGACCGGCAGTCGGCGGCCGCCCTGGCGCAGCGCATGGACGAGCGCCTGGCCCTGCCGTTCCAGGTCGCCGACATTCCGCTCGACGTGTCCTTCAAGACGGGCATCGTGCTGTTCCCCGAGCACGGCGCGACACCGCACGACGTCTTCAGGCACATGGACATCGCCCTGCACCAGGCCAAGCAACGCGGCGGCAGGCACGCCTTTTTCGATGCCCAGAACAACCTCGACCAGCCCAGCCGCCTGAGCATGGCGTCTCAACTCAAACGCGCCATCGACGGCGACCAGCTGCGCCTGTACCTGCAGCCCAAGGTCGACATGCGCAACGGCCGCGTCTGCGGCGCGGAGGCGCTGGTGCGCTGGCAACACCCGACGCGAGGCCTGATCCCACCGATGCAGTTCATCGAACTCGCCGAGCACACGGGCCTGATCAAGTCGCTGACCCTATGGATGCTGAGCTCGGTGCTGGAGCTGAATCGCGGCTGGGCCAGGCAAGGGCGAGCGCTGCCGATCGCGGTCAATCTGTCGGCCCGCAACCTGCGCGACGAGGATCTGCTGGAACAGATCCGCCACATGCTGACCCGGTTCGAGACCGCGCCCGGCCTGCTGGAGCTGGAGATCACCGAGAGCACGCTGATGGAAGACGCGCCGTTCGCGCTGGGCGTGCTGCACGAGCTGCGTGCCCTCGGCATCCCGCTGCACATCGACGACTTCGGCACCGGCTATTCATCGCTGAGCTACCTGCAGCGCCTGCCGGTGGCCTGCATCAAGATCGACCAGTCCTTCGTGCGCGACATGTCGCGCAACAGGGATTCGGCCGCCATCGTGCGCTCCACGATCGACCTCGTGCATGACCTCGGCCGCGAGATCGTCGCGGAGGGCATCGAGACGCTGGCCGACTGGGAGCAGCTGGCGCGGCTGGGCTGCGACGTCGCCCAGGGTTATTTCATTGCCCGGCCGATGCCGGCGGCCGACTTCCCGGGCTGGCTGCAAGGCTTCGTGCCGCCCGCCGCGGCCATCACGGCGCACGCCTAGCGCTGGAGCCCGGCGGCTGTCACTCCGGGTAGGCCTTGCGCAACGCGTCGAGCTGCCTGGCTGTGATGGCCATCATCGAACCGTGGCGCAGCGTGGCCGGCATCTCGAAGCGGTTCCACGCCTTGATGCCCGAGTTGCCCCAGACCTCCACCCACGGCCCTTCCAGCCGGGGCGCCATCGACAGGCCGTAGCTCGTGCCGGCGTACTGCTCGTAGTACAGGTACCAGTCGGCGCCGTTGGGGGCGCGGATCAGCGTGGGCGCCTCGCGGAAGGCCGGGCTCAGCGGCGGGCCGGGCTCCGGGTAGGGGCCGAGCAGGTTGGCGGCGCAGCTCATGCGCACGGTCTTGCCGGTGGTCCAGTTGTAGGACGGGTAGCGCTCGTCCTTCACGACGGCGCAATAGCCACCCGCCGGGTTCTCGACCAGGAAGGTGTCGATCGTCGCCATGTCCCAGTCGAACAGCCGCTTGGGCGGGCCGACGAACTCGCGCAAATCCCTGGACGTGACGTACATCGTGCGCTGGCTGGCCCAGTAGCGCTCGGGATCGTCCGGCGAGCTGGGCACGTTCGGCGTGTGCCACATCAGCACGAAGCGGCTGCTGGCCTTGTCGAAGAACAACTTGGGCGCACCGATGCGCTGCAGCGGATGCGGCTGGCCCAGGAAGCTGGCGAGCTCGGGCTTGTAGGTGCCGAACTTCGTCCACTTGACCAGGTCGTCGGACACCCAGAAACGGATCTCCTCGTCGTCATCGCCCTGGTTGCCGACGAGGTAGTAGCGGCCGTCCGCGCCTTGCGCGATGGACGGGTGGCCGTGGTAGTCCTCGTTGACGGCCTTGCCGTGGTTCAGCCGCGTCCAGTGCAGGCCGTCGGTGCTGACGGCGTAGTGCAGCACGCCGTAGCGGGCATGCGTCATGTGGGCGAACAGGTAGCCGCCCGGGGGCGGCGCGGGTGCGGGTGCAGCATCGGCGGCACGGGCCAGGCCCGTGACGGCGATGAGCAAACCCGCGAGCCAGGTTTGCAGCTTCATCGTCTTCTCCTTCACTTCAGCGATTCGGGTCGGACTTGCGGGCCGAGCGCCGGGCCGCTCCCAAGCCGGCCCCCTCGGGGGACCGTCTGGGCACGCCCGCGTTCAGCGCGGCGAGCCCAGACGAGGGGTTCCATTCACGGCGCGAGCAGCGACCACCGCTGGCAGTCGCCACCCAGCCATTCCCACTGCGCCACGTTGGCGCCGTTGGCCGTCGAGCAGCCGGCCACGTCGAGCACGCGGCCGCTGTTCTTGTTGACAAGGCGGTAATCGCCCGAGCCGACCTGCTCGATGCCCCAGCGCTGCGCCGCGGCGTTGTTGCTCGTCCACTGGCGCACGTTGGCGCCCATCCGCAGCGAGCCGTCCTGCACGTCCATCTTCAGGCCGCTGTTGACCGACGTGAACTCGTAGAAGCCGTCGGGCATCAGCGTGACGTTCCAGCGCTGGCAGTTGGCGCCGCTGTAGGGCCACTGCTGGATGTTGCCGCCGGCGGCGGTGGAACAGGCGTCCACGTCCAGCGCCTGGCTGCTGTGCTTGGCGATGACCTTGTAGGTGCCATTGGCGAGCGAGTTGGGGCTGACGCGCTCGAAGCGCCAGCGCTGGCAGTCGCCACCCAGCCAGGTCCACTGCTGCACGTTGGCACCGGCCGCGGTGGAGCAGGCGTTCACGTCGAGCACCAGGCCGCTGTTCTGGTTGATGACACGGTAGTAGCCATCGCCCACGGGCTCGATGCGCCATTGCTGGCAGGCCAGGCCGTTGGCCGTGTACTGCTGCACGTTGCCGCCCGCGGCAGTGGCGCAGGCGTTCACGTCCAGCGCCTGGCCGCTGTGCTGGGCGGTGATGGTGTAGATGCCGTTGGCGGTATTGGCCACACGCCAGCGCTGGCAGTCGCCGCCGATCCACGTGTACTGCTGCACGTTGGCGCCGGGCGTCGTCGAGCAGCCGGCCACGTCGAGCACCTGGCCGCTGTTCTTGGACACCAGTCGATAGACGCCGTCGGCCACCGGGTTGTTCAGGGGTGCGCTGGCGAACTGGATGCGACAGCTCATGCCAGCGAGCTGCAGCACGCGTGTGTTGTCGGCCGAGGCCAGCAGCTGCGAGCTGTAGTTGGTGCAGGCGTCGCCCGGGCTGCCGACCGGCGTGGCCAGCGGTGTGGCGGCCTCAAGCCAGGCACCCGTGCCACCGGCCGTGTTGAACATGTAGACGCGGCCCGTGGCGTCGTCTTCGACGCCGTTGTCGCTGTTGCGCCTGAGCATCTGGCCGATCACCAGCAGGCGGCCCTGCGAGCTGCCGTCGTTCATCCACGTGACCGTGGGCGTGTTGCTGAAGTGGTGGCCGGCCGTGGACTCGATGCGCGTGCCCATGTTGCTGGCGGTGCCCCAGCTGCTGCCGTCGCTGGAGGTGCGGATGTAGACGTCGCAGCCGCGCGAGCCGCAGATCTCGTAGGTCATCACATACGTCGCGTTCGGCAGCTTGCGCACCACGGCCATGCCGGGCCGCAGGTCGCCGCCGTCACTGATGCCGACGTCGATGGTGTCCGCACTCCAGCTCACGCCACCGTCGGTGGAGACCTTGTGCGCCAGCAGCTGGTTGTAGCCGCTGGCCTTGTACTCCTCGCTGGAATAGAACATCAGCAGCCGGCCGGCGCTGTCCACTGTGAACTCGGGCTCCCAGATGCCGGTGGCGCCGGTGGCGGGCACGGACAGCTGCGTCCACGTGCGGCCCACGTCGGTGCTGCGGTAGACGCGCAGCGCGTAGGCATTGCTGCCGTTGCGGCCGGTGGTGGCCCAGAACAGCGTGCCGGCGGTGGTGGAGCCCAGTGTCTGCGGCACCTCCCACAGCGTGCTGCAGCAGTGCCAGGTCTCGGGCACCGTGATGCTGCCGACCTGCGCCCAGCTGGCACCCTGGTTGGTGCTTTCGTAGATCAGCGACTGGCTGCCGCCGAGGTCATGCGAGGCCAGCAGCCGGCCGTTGGCTGCGCCGCTGGCGGCGAGCCGGATCATGCGCGGGTAGAAGCTGTCCTGCGTGGTGTTCAGCACCACGTCGGCCGCGCGGGCCGATCCCATCAGGGCGGTGAGGCCCAGTACCAAAGCAAGCAGCCATCGGCCGCCACGAGTCATCACGTTCATGCCTGTCTCCTGTCTGTTTGAGGAAAAAGGCGGCTCTGGCGGCCGCTCAGGGTCGGTGCCCCCTCGAAGCTTCAGCGGCCGAACTGGATCAGCGCCTTGTTCGCTTTCGTGACGCGGTCGAAGTCCAGCTTCTTCACCTGCCGGTCGTAGGTGAAGAAGCCGTTCAGTTCCTCTTCCACGTCGGTCGTCTCGGTGTAGACCGCGGCGCTGAGGCCCTGTGTGGCGGCGTACTCGCGCAGCCGTGCGGCCTGATCGACATAGGCCTGCGTGACGGCCTCCTTGCTGTCGTACAGGTGGTAGCAGCACTTGGAGTCGGGCCGGTACATGTGGCCCGGCGTGCGCAGGCTGTTGCCGCCGTACTCGCCCAGCACCGCGATGCGGCCGGGCTGCCAGTTCACCCAGGCCGGACCGGGGTAGTCGTGCAGGTCGATGAGGTCGCCCTTGCCCTGGTCGGCGGGCTCGAAGTTGATGCCGGAGTGGGTGTCGACCAGGCGGCTCGGGTCCAGGGCCTTGAACACGTCGGCCATGCGGCGGTGATCGAAATCGCCCCAGCTCTCGTTGAAGATGACCCAGGTGACGATGGACGTCACCGAGCGCAGCTGGTCGACGATCTCGCGCATCTGGCCTTCGGCGCGGGTGCGCACGGTGACGTCGGTCTCGGCGTCCCAGGTCTGCGGCATGTCCTGCCACACCAGCAGGCCCAGCTTGTCGGCCCAGTAGAACCAGCGCGCCGGCTCCACCTTGATGTGCTTGCGGACCATGTTGAAGCCCAGGTCCTTGGTGGCCTGCAGGTCGTGCTTCAGCGCGGCGTCGGTGGGCGCGGTGTACAGGCCATCGGGCCAGAAGCCCTGGTCCAGCGGGCCGAACTGGAAGACGAACTTGCCGTTCAGCAGCGGACGCGGCACGCCGGCCACGTTGCCGATGGCGATGGAGCGCATGCCGAAGTAGCTGTCGACCTGGTCGACGACTTTGCCGTCGCGCTTGAGCGTGACCTTGAGGTCGTACAGGAAGGGGTCGTCCGGCGACCACAGGCGCGGCTTGGGTACGGGCACGGTCAGCTCGGTGCCGGGCGCGCCGCGGGTGCGGCCCACCTCCTTGCCGTCGCGCAGCGCGATGGCCTCGACTTCGGACTCGGCATCGGCGCGCACGATGAGCTTGAGCTGCTGCCTGGCCACGTCGGGCGTCAGGTCCAGCCGCGAAACAAAGGCGGCGCCCACGGGCTCCAGCCACACCGTCTGCCAGATGCCGGAGCTGGGCGTGTAGAAGATGCCGCCGGGCTTGAGCGACTGCTTGCCCAGCATGCCGTCGCCGGTGCTGGGGTCGAACACGCCGACGACGATCTCGTTGCGGCCGGCCTTCAGCTCGGGCGTGATGTCGAAGCTGAACGACGTGTAGCCGCCGTCATGGAAGCCGACGCGCGTGCCGTTGACGTAGACCGTGGCCCGACGGTCCACCGCGCCGAAGTTGATGCGCACGCGCTGGCCGGCCCAGGCCGCCGGCACTTCAAAGCTGCGGCGATACCAGAGGTTCACCTCGCCCAGCCGCTCCAGGCCCGACAGGCGCGATTCCACCGGGTAGGGCACGCGGATCTGGTCGACCTTGTCGGGGAACTTGGGCGCATCGCCGTGCGCGTGGCGCGCATCGGGCGCGCCCTTGCCGCCCCAGTAGTCCCAGCTGCCGTTGAGGTTCAGCCAGTCCTTGCGAACGAGCTGCGGGCGCGGGTACTCGGGCAGCGGCAGCGCTGCCTTCTCGGCGGCTTCGGTCCATGGCGTGGTCAGGCGCTGGGCCGGGCCCAGCTTGTTGTCGGGTTCGTCGGCGTGGGCGAGCGTGCCAGCCAGCGCAAGGACGAGAGTGGGAATCAGCAATCGCATGAGAGTGCCTCGTTGAACGATTCAGGAAACGGAGAGACGGCGGTGTCCGTGCCACCACACCAGCAGGCGCTGCAGGCCGCAGAACAGGCCCAGCAGCGCGCCGATGACGATGCGCGTCCACCAGGAACTTAAGGATCCGTCGAACAGGATCAGCGTCTGGATCAGGCCCAGCATCAGCACGCCGGTCAGCGCACCCAGCACATGGCCCGTGCCGCCGCTGAGCAGCGCGCCGCCGATGACCACCGCGGCGATCGCGTCCAGTTCCAGGCCCTGTGCGTGCAGGCCGTAGCCCGACAGCGTGTAGATACCGAACAGCACGCCGCCCAGCGCCGCGCAGGCGCCGCTGACGGCGTAGACGGCGATGCGCGTGGCCGCCACGGGCAGGCCCATCAGGCGCGCCGAGTGCTGCTGCCCGCCGATGGCGAAGATGGCACGGCCGAAGGGCGTGGCGCGCGAGACCCACACGGCCAGCGCCAGCACGACGAGCGCGACGGCGGCGCCGGGCGTGATTTCGCCGAGCGACCCGAGCGGCCAGCGCGCCTGCGACCACGCCGACAGCGTGGCGTCGCCGATGGCGATGGAGTCCACGCTCAGCACGTAGCAAAGCCCACGCGCCAGGAACAGGCCGGCCAGCGTGACGATGAAGGCCGGCACGTCGAACACCTGGATGACCCAGCCCATCAGCGCACCGAACGCGGCGCCGGCCGCGATCAGCAGCGGAATCAGGATCCATGGCGACAGGTGCGCGCGCTCCACGCCGAGCGCAAGCAGCATGGTGGTCAGCGCGACGACCGAGCCTACCGACAGGTCGATGCCGCCGGACAGGATGACGAAGCTCATGCCGACGGCGACGACGAGCAGGAAGGCGTTGTCGATCAGCAGGTTCAGCAGCACCTGGCCGGCCAGCAGGCCGGGATAGGCCATTGCGCCGCCGAGCGCGGCGAGGATGAGCAGCAATACCGACGTCCAGCTCGGCAGGCTTTGCGTGCGGATCAGCCTCACGCCGCCCGCCTCCAGCGCAGCGTGCGCAGCTTCGGCGACTGGCTGATGGACACCGCGAACACCACGGCCGCCTTGACGACCAGCGTGACCTCGGGTGCGATGCCCAGGCCGTAGATGCTGGTCGTCAGTGTCTGGATGATGAGGGCCCCGAGCAGGCTGCCGCGCAGGCCGAAGCGCCCCCCCAGCAGCGACGTGCCGCCGAGCGCCACGGCGAGGATGGCGTCCAGCTCCAGCATCAGGCCGGCGTTGTTGGCGTCGGCGCTCTTGATGTTGGCGGAGATCATCAACCCCGAGAGGCCGGCGCACAGGCCGCAGGCGATGTAGACGGCCAGCATCAGTCCCGCCGCATGCACGCCGGCCAGGCGCGCCGCCGCAGGGTTGGCGCCGCTGGCCTGCAGGAACAGGCCCAGCGCCGTGCGGTGCTTGAGCACGCCCAGCAGCGCGGCGAGCGCCAGCGCCAGCCAGGGCGCGAAGGGCAGGCCGAGCAGGAAGCCGTTGCCAATGAAGGCATAGGCTTCGTTGTCGATGACGAGGATCTGGCCGTCGGTGATGAGCTGGGCGATGCCACGGCCCCCGGTCATCAGGATCAGCGTCGCGATGATGGGCTGGATGCCGCCCGAGACGACGAGCAGGCCGTTGAACAGGCCGCACGCCGCGGCTGCACACAGCCCTCCGACGATGGCGAATGCCAATGAGCCGCTGCCGTTGATGAGGTGAGCAGAGACGGCCGCCGTGATGGCGACGACGGCGCCCACCGAGATGTCGATGCCGCGCACGGCGATGACCAGCGTCATGCCCATCGCGACGACCATCAGCGGCGCGGCGCGGTTGGCGATGTCGATCAACGGGCCGTAGGCATGTCCGGCCTGCCAGTGGATGCCGAGGAACTGCGGATTCAGCAGCGCATTGAGCGCCAGCAACGCCGCGAGGACGAAAGCGGCGTGCTTCATGCGGCCATCACCCGCAGCAAGCGTTCTTCGCTCAGGCCCCGCGCATCCAGCTCGGCCACCTGGCGGCGCTCGCGCAGCACGACGACGCGGTCGCTGGCGCGCAGCACCTCCGGCAGCTCTGACGAGATGAACACCAGCGCCATGCCGCTGCGGCACAGCGTCAGCACCTGTTCCATCAGGTCCTGCTTGGCGGCGATGTCGATGCCGCGCGTGGGTTCGTCCAGGATCAGCAGCCGCGGCTCGGTGGCCAGCCAGCGCGCCAGGATGGCCTTCTGCTGGTTGCCGCCGGAGAGCAACCCGATGGGCGTCTCGGCATCGGCCGTCTTGATGCCGAGCTGCATGATGAAGCGGCCGGCCAGCTCGCGCTGCGCGGCGGGCGACAGCATGCGGAACACGCCGCGCTTGGCCTGCAGCGCCAGCACGATGTTCTCGCGCACGCTGAGCTCCGCGACGATGCCGTCGACCTTGCGCTCCTCGGGGCAGAAGGCCAGGCCGGCGTTCACCGCGTCGCGCGGGCTGTGCAGTTGCAGCGGCCTGCCGTCGATGCGCAGCTCGCCGCGGTCCGCGGTGTCGGCGCCGAAGAGCAGTCGCGCGACCTCGGTGCGGCCAGCGCCAAGCAGGCCGGCCAGGCCCAGCACCTCGCCGCGCGCGACGCTGAAGCTCACGCCGACGACGGCATTGCCGCGGCCGAGGTTGGCGGCTTCCAGCAGGGGTTCGGCGGTCGACGCCGCACGGTCTTCGCGCATCGCCGTGGTGCCCGACGGCTCGCGGCCGATCATCAGCTGCACGAGCTTCATGCGCGGCAGTTCGGCCGAATGCTCGCCGACGAACTGGCCGTTGCGCAGCACCGTGAAGCGGTCGGCCACGGCGTAGGCCTGGTCGAGGAAATGGGTGACGAGCAGGATGGCCACGCCCTCGTCGCGCAGCTGGCGCAGCAGCGCGAGCAGGCGCCGGGTCTCGGCCTCGTCGAGGCTGGAGGTCGGCTCGTCAAGGATGAGCACGCGCGCCCGCTGATGCAGCGCGCGGGCGATGGCCACCAGCTGTTGCACGGCCACCGGCAGTTCGCCGAGCGTGGCATTCACGTCGACCGCCAGGCCCAGCCGCGCCACGGCGGTCTTGGCTTCGGCGCACACCTGGCGCCAATCAATACCGAACCCGCGGCGCGGAAAGCGCCCCGCCAGCAGGTTCTCGGCCACCGACAGGTTCGGGCAGAGCTGCACCTCCTGGTGCACCACGGCCACGCCGGCGGCCTGCATCGCCCGCGGCGTGCGGCCTTGCCGCGGGGCGCCGTCCAGCGTGATGTCGCCACCGTCGCGCGGCTGCACGCCGGCCAGGATCTTGATCAGTGTGGACTTGCCCGCGCCGTTCTGGCCCATCAATACGTGGACCTCGCCAGCGCGCAGCGTCAGCGCGGCGTCCACCAGCGCGGGGACGCCGTTGAAGGACTTGGCCACGTCGCGTGCCTGCAGAACCACCGTCATCAGTACTGGCGCCTGGGCAGCTCGCGCGCCGCGACGTCGGCGGTGAACACGCCTTCCTCCGTCACCACGCGGCGCGGCAGCGTCTTGCCGGCCTTCAGGTCTTTCACCGCTTGCATCAACGGCGGGCCGAGCAGCGGGCTGCATTCGACCGTCACGTTCAGCTTGCCGGCCGCCATGGCCTGGAAGGCGCCCTTCACGCCGTCGATGGAGATGACGAGGATGTCGACGCCGGGTTTCAGGCCAGCTTCCTCGATGGCCTGGATGGCGCCGAGGGCCATGTCGTCGTTGTGGGCGTAGAGGGCGTGGATCTTCCTGCCGGCTTCAGCCTTCAGGAAGGCTTCCATGACCTCCTTGCCCTTGGCGCGGCTGAAATCGGCCGTCTGCGAGCGCACGATCTTCAGGCGCGGGTCGGCCTTGATCGCTTCCTCGAAGCCTTGTCTGCGGTCCAGCGCGGGCGCGGCGCCCACGGTGCCCTGCAGCTCGACGATGCGAACCTCGTCCTTGCCGCCCTTCATCTTGTCCACCAGCCAGCGGCCGGCGCGGCGGCCTTCCTCGACGAAGTCCGAGCCCATGAAGGTGACCCACAGGCCCTCGTCGGCCTCCTTCACCAGCCGGTCGGTCAGGATCACCGGGATGCCCGCGGCCCTGGCCTCGCGCAGCACGGTGCCCCAGCCGGTCTCGACGACGGGCGACAGCGCGATCACGTCGACCTTCTGCGCGATGAAGGCCCGCAGCGCCTTGATCTGGTTCTCCTGCTTCTGCTGCGCGTCGGCGAACTTCAGCTCGATGCCGGCCTCCTTCGCGGCCTGCTTGATGGAGGCGGAGTTGGCCGTGCGCCAGGCCGACTCGGCGCCGATCTGCGAGAAGCCGAGGACCAGCTTCCTGTCGGCGGCCCAGGCGGGAAGACCGAGAGCCGCGAGCGCGGCGAGGGCGTGGCGTCGTTGCATGTGAATTTCGAAGAAAAAGGCCTGCCCCGACACGTGCCAGAACGGCGCGTGCACGAGGGCGGGCTGAAGGCGGCGCCGAACCGTGCGCCGCGCGGAGAGGGTGCCGAGTGCGCTTAGAGCTTGAAGTTGAAGCTCACGCCGTAGAACCGGTCATCCGACCGGATGTCGTGCGGGAAGCTCTCGCTCTGGAAGTAGCTGTGGTACTTGGCGCCGGTCAGGTTGTTGGCGTTGAGGTTGACGCTGAGCTGCTCGTTGAACTGGTAGCCCAGCGAGAGGTCCAGGCGGCCATAGGCCTTGACGCGGTTGTAGGTGGGCGCCACGCCGGTGTCGCAGGCGCCGACGGCCATGCCGTTCTCGGCGGGCGACACGAGTTCGCAGCCGAACTGGCCTTCGTTGAACTTGCTGCGCCAGGTGTAGGTCAGGCGGCTGGTGAAGCCGTACTTCTCATACATCAGGCCGGCGTTGTAGCTGTGCTTGGACACGCCGAGCAGCGGCTTGCCGAACAGCGGGTCGGTCGGGGTCTTCACCTCGCTGTCGGCCATGGTGTAGTTGGCGAACACGCCCAGGCCGCTCGCCGCACCGGGCAGGAAGTCCAGGAAGTACTGGCCGCTGAGCTCCAGGCCGCTGAGCGTGGCCTTGCCGACGTTGCGCGGACGGGTGATGTCGTACTCGATGCCGCCGATGGTCTCGGGGTAGGAGGCGCGCGCCACGCGGTCCTTCAGCGTGCGGTAGTAGACGGCCGCCTGCAGATAGCTGCCCTTGCCGAAGTAGCGCTCGATGGACAGGTCGTAGGCCGTGCTCATCTGGTCCTTCAGTTCGGCGTTGCCGCCGCTGCCGCTGGGACGGATGTTGAGGTTGCTCGGCACCGTGTAGTTCAGCGTCGGGTTCAGGTCGCCCAGCGCCGGGCGGGCCATCGTCACGCCGGCCGTGGCGCGCACCAGCAGGTTGGGCGCCACCTCCAGCTTGGCGCTGGCGTTGGGCAGGAAGTGGGTGGTCGTGGACGTCGCGGTCTGCGGCGTGACGACGCCGTTGATCATGCCGGCGCCGGAGATGGTGCGCTCCGAGCGCACCAGGCGGCCGCCGAAGACACCGTCCAGCCGCATGCCGGCCAGCGAGGTCTCGTAGTGCGGCTGGATGTAGGCGGCGTAGACCTTCTCGCTGGAGTCGTAGTTGTTGACGGGGGCGTAGGCCGGGTCGCCCGCCACGCTGCCGTAGAACTTGCGCAGTGTGTCGGTGTTGTCGCGCAGGTAGTCGGGGTTGGGCGTCATCCAGTGCTGGCAGCCGTTGATCTGCGGGATGCAGTTGGGCGACGAGATCAGGAAGTCGGCCGGCAGCACGGTGGCCGAACTGACCAGGGTCACGCGGTTGCCGCCCGGTGCGTTGGGGCCGCCGGCCTGGTTGGCGCGCCACTCGGACTTGCGGTCGGTCGCGCGGGCACCGAAGTCGACGGAGGTGATGAAGCCGCTGAGCTCGTAGTTGCCGCTGAAGGCCACGGCGTCCTGGCGGCTGTTGGCCTTGCTGATGTCCTGGAACAGCGAGTTCGCGAAGCGGAAATCGGTGGCGCTGCCGAGCGGGTTGCCAGGCATGTTGGTGGTGCCGTGGCCGTCGTCGTTGACCATGATGTCCACGGCGCCGATCTGCTTGCCGATGTCGACAATGATGTTGCGGTTGCGGTTGTTGGACCGCATATGCGAGACATCCAGCGTCGTCGACAGCGGGCCGGCGTTGTACTTCCAGCCACCGGCCAGCACCGCCTGGTCGGTCATGCCGACCTTGGCCTGCGTACTGGTCAGCCCGGGCACGTTGTTGAACGTGGCCGAGACGCCGTTGCACAAGTGCTGCACACCCTGCGACGAATTGCCGAGGAAGCCGGCGCCGTTGACGTGCGCGTCGAAGCAGTCCGTGCTGGCCTTGGGGTTGGTGATGTTCTGCGCCGCGAAGATGTCCGAGAAGATGAAGAACGTGGCGAACTTGGCGCGGTAGCCGGCGTACAGCGCGTCGGCGTAGAACTCGTTCTCCTTGTTCGGGCGCCACTGCACGGCCGCATTGACCTGCGGGCGCTGGTAGTTGCCGGTGTCGGTCAGCCCGCCGACGCAGGTCGGCAGCACGACGCCGGGCGCGCCGGCGGGGCCGTTGGTGCCGGAGCGCGGGTCGCAGTTGAAGGAGATGGGGCGGTTGAACTTGTGGTCGGCGTAGGAAATGTCGACCAGGGCGCCGATCTCGCCGCCGTCGCCGGTGGCCGTGCGGTAGGAGCCGAGCACGCCGAGCTTGGTGCTGGGCTTGGTCTCGAACTGGCCGGCATTGGCGCGGCCGTTGACCACCAGCGTCAGGCCCTTGCGGAACTCCATCGGCTTGCGCAGCTTCAGGTCGATCGCACCGGCCACGCCGCCTTCGACGAGGTTGGCGCCGGCCGACTTGTAGACGTCGGCGCGCGAGATCGCTTCGGCCGGCAGGTCCTGGAAGGCGAAGCCACGGCCCACACCGGTGAACATCTCGCGGCCGTCCACGGTGGTGACGATGTCGCCGATGCCGCGGATCAGCGGGTTGACGATTTCATTGTTGAAGTTGACGACGGTCTGGATACCCGGCACGCGCTGCAGCGCCTCGGCCACCGTGTTGTCTGGGAACTTGCCGATGTCGTCGGCGACGATGGATTCGACGACCTGGTCGGCGTCGCGCTTGGCCTGCACGGCCGCATTGCGGCTGGCGCGCTGGCCGAGGATGACGACCTGGTCCAGCTTGTTGGCTTCGGCCGCCGGCTTGGGCGTCTCCTGGGCCATGACCTGATGGCCGGCGAGGGCCAGCGTCAGCATGGCGGCAGCCGGGATCGGCGAGAGGGTGAATCGCTTCATTGTTGTCTCCTGGGGCTTGGTGCGGCGCTGCGTATGGCGCCGCCCTTGGGCCGGTTTTGAACGAAATCATGGCGCCGGTTGGCGCGGTCCCCGGGTCTCGAACCGCCGCGGTTGCTGGCGCGGCGGCTTTCGACCGTTAATCATTACAAACAACTTTTCTTGCAACATTTGGCGCAACTAGGCCCCGAGATCGAGGCTGGCGCTGCTCCCGGCTGCGGGGTTGGATTCCCCATGGCCGGCCTTCAAAGTCTATTCATTCGACGATCAGCGTGGCCCTGCTGCGGCGCCCGTCAGCGCTCTGCATCGACGGGCCTTTCTGATCGTTTGGATGATTATTCACCAATTTACTTGTTATAAAACTATGGCAAACCATGAGTGATGTCACCGTCATGGAGCCAGGAAGCGGGATTCGCGTTCCAGCAGCCGGTTGATGCGCTGCTGGCCCTTGGCGAGCGTGGCCTCCAGCGGCTCGCCCGAAACGACGATGGCCGTCACCGTCTCCCCCAGCAAGCCCATCACGCGCGACTGCCGCGCGACGGTGGGCGGCAGGCCGGTGCCGACCTGCGCGACCGGCCCGAGGGTGGCACGCATCGGCAAGGCCTTGAAGGCGGGGCTGTCCACCGCGGACTGGCGCGCCGGCAGCTGGCCGGTGCGGGCCCAGGCCAGGCTCTCGTCGTTGAGGAAACGCAGGAAAGCCAGGCCTGCCGCGCGTTCCGCCGCCGTCTGGCGCGGGTTGCGCAGCATGACCCAGACATGGCTGTCGGCCCAGGTCGCCGGTTGGGCGAACAGCGTCGGCTCCGGCAACGCCTCGTAGGCACCGCTCAGCGGGTTGCCGGCATGCGCGGCGCGCTCGTTGAGCTGGCCGAGCAGCCAGGTGCCGTTGAGCATCACGCCGCCGGCGCCGGCCATGAAGGCCTGCAGCGCGGCGCTATAGTCCATGTTGCGGGTGACCAGGCCTTCGGCGTAGACCGTACGCATCAGCGCCACGGCGGTCTTGACCTCGGGCGTGCCGAGGTCGATCGCGAGGTCGGACTTCGGGAACAGCTTGCCGCCCTGCTGGCGCACCAGGCCGATGATGCTGCGCGCGAAGAAGCTCGGGTCGTTCAGCGTCAGCCAGACGAAGTAGGGCTTGCCGGTTGCGCGCTTGAAGGCGCGCGCCTGGGCCAGCAGCTCCTGTGGCGACGTCGGCAGCCTGGCGTGGCCGCCTGCATCGACGAGGCCGGCCTGATTCATCAGCCCGAGATTGATGTGCCACAGCATCGCGTGGCTGTCGTAGGGCAAGGCCAGCATGTGGCCGCCGAAGGTGACGCCGTGGCGGGCGTGGGGCGTGAAGGCGCCGGCGTCGAAGCCGTCGTCCAGCGGCTGCAGCAGCTCGCGCTTGGCGAAGTCGCCGAGCACCGAGCTGTGCATGATGGCCACCGTCGGCAGGTCGCCGCCGACGATGCGCGCACCAAGCTGCGGGTAGTAGGCCGAGTGCTCCACGACCTGCGTGTTGACGTGGATGCGGCCGGCCTCCCGCGCGTTGAACTTGTTGGTCAGCACGGTGACGATGCCGCATTCGCTGCTGATCTGCGACGGGTCGGTCTGCTGGCCGAACTCGGCGTCGCAGCTGCCGAAGAAACGGGCCAGCGTGATCTCGACCGGCGCGGCCTGCGCCAGCGCTGCGAGCAAGGTGGCAGCCAATGCAATGAGCGTGCGCTTCATGCCGGCTTCCCTCCCGCCACGGCCGCCACGATGTGGCGCTGGAAGAAGGCGTACAGCACCAGCACCGGCAGCGCGGCGAACACGGCCTGCGCCATCAGGAAGCCCAGCCCTTCCGACTGCGCGAAGTTGGTCTGCGTGGACGCGAGGCCCAGGGTCAGCGTGTACATCTCGGGTCGGGTGGCGGAGATCAGCGGCCACAGGTAGTCGTTCCACGCGGCCAGGAAGCTGAAGATGCCGAGCGTCGCTTGCGCGGGCAGCGTCTGCGGCAAGATGACGCGCCAGAAGGTCGTCCAGCGCGACGCGTTGTCCATCAGCGCGGCCTCCTCCAGCTCGCGCGGAATGGCCTTGAAGAACTGTGTCATCAGGAACACGCCGAACGGGGCGGCCAGGCGCGGCAGGATCAGGCCGGCGTAGCTGTTGTGCAGGCCCAGCCCGGCGAAGAAGCGGTGCAGCGGGATGACGACGGCCGGCTCCGGCACGGCCAGGCCGGCGAGCACCAGCGCAAAGACGAGCCGCTTGCCGCGAAACTCGCAACGCGCAAAGCCGTAGCCGGCCAGCGACGACAGGAACAGCACGAGCAGCGTCTGCACGCCGGCCACCACGCAGCTGTTCAGCACCCAGCGGAACACGGCCGGGTTGGCCAGGATGTCGCGGTAGTTGCCGAGCGTGAAGGGCGTGCTGAGCAGCGCATCGGTGCGCTCCATCAGCACCGCGTTGGACTTCAGCGACAGCGCGAAGACCCAGGCCAGCGGCAGCATCCACAGCACGGCCAGCACGATGGCCAGCGCCATCAGCGCGCGGTCGAAGGCGGTGTTCCTCATACCGCACCGCCTTCGCGCTTCTCGGCCCAGCGCTGCACGCCCACGCCCAGCACCAGCAGCACGAACAGCAGCTGCGCGGCGGCGGCCGAGTAGCCCAGCGCCCACTGGTCGAACAGCGCCTCGTAGATGAACATCACCATCGTCCGCGTGCTGTTGTTGGGGCCGCCGTTGGTCAGCAGCTGCGCCTGGCCGAACACCTGCAGCTGGCCCAGCAGCTGGATGATGGCCACCAACACCAGCGTGCGGCGCAGCGCCGGCAGCGTGATGAAGCGAAACGACCGCCAGCGGCTGGCGTTGTCCAGCGCCGCGGCTTCGTACAGGTCGGGCGGCACCTGCTGCAACGCGGCCAGCATCAGCGTCATCGGCAGGCCGATGCCCCACCACAGTGTGACGAGGGCGATGAACGGCAGGGCCAGGCGCTCGTCGGACAGCGGCGCCAGGTCGGACAGCCCCAGCGCCTGCAGGCCTTGGCTCAGCAGGCCGCGGTCGGGCAGCAGCACCAGGCGCCAGATCAGCGTCACCACTGTCACCGACAGCACGTTGGACGCGAAGAAGGTGCCGCGCAGCCAGGCGCCGAGCTTGCCGGGCCGGTTCAGCACCAGCGCGAGCGCCAGGCCCAGGCCGACGAAGAGCGGCGTGCAGATGGCGGCGAACAGCACCGTGTTGGCGGCGCAGCGCAGGAAGATCTCGTCCCTGGCCAGGTCGATGAAGTTGGCCAGGCCGACGAACCGGCCGCGGCCGGTCAGCAGGTCCACCGCGTGCAGGGACAGCCAGAAGCCCTCCAGCACCGGCGCGGCCAGCAGGCCGACGTAGCAGATCAGGAAGGGTGCGATGAAGGCCCAGCCGACCCAGCCGGGTTGGGCAAAGGCCGGGCGCGTGAAGGTGGCCGAACTCATGCCGCGGCAACCTCGGCGTGGTGTGCCAGCCCGCTGGCGTCGAAGACATGCAGCTGGTCCAGGTCGGGCTGCAGCCGCACCACGTCGCCCAGGGCCAGCGCGCGTTGCACCGGCACCTCGGCGACGACGACGGTGCCCTGCTCGTCGCCGAGGCCCACGTGCGCGAGGCTGCGCTCGCCCAGGCGCTCGATCAGCTCGACACGGCCCGACAGCAGGCCGTCGTCCGCCAGCTTCAAGCCTTCGGGCCGCACGCCGAGCGACGGCTCGCCGCCAATGCCGGGCGTAGCGGCAACCCGCGTGCGCAGCGGCACACCGCCCAGCCGAACGACCACGAAGCCCTGTTCGTCGGGCACACGCTCGGCCGGCAGGAAATTCATCGCAGGGCTGCCAACGAAGCCCGCCACGAACTTCGTGCGCGGCTTTTGATAGATCTCCATCGGCCGGCCCAGCTGCTCGATGCGCCCGCCGTTCATGACGACGATGCGGTCGGCCAGCGTCATCGCCTCGACCTGGTCGTGGGTGACGAACACCATCGTCGAGCCCAGGCGCTTGTGCAGGCGCGCCAGCTCGATGCGCGTGCGGTTGCGCAGCTTGGCGTCGAGGTTGGACAGCGGCTCGTCGAACAAGAAGGCCTTGGGCTCCTTGACCACCGCGCGGCCGATGGCCACGCGCTGGCGCTGGCCGCCGGACAGCTGGCCGGGCAAGCGCCGCAGCAGCGCGTCCAGCTCCAGCATGCGCGCCGCCTCGGTCACGCGCCGGTCGACCTCGGCGCTGGCCAGGCCGATGTTGCGCAGCCCGAAGGCCATGTTGTCGAACACGCTCATGTGCGGGTAGAGCGCGTACTGCTGGAACACCATCGCCAGGCCGCGCTGGCCGGGCGGCAGGTGGGTCACGTCCGTGCCACCCAGCACGATGCGCCCGCCGGACACGCTCTCCAGCCCCGCGAGCATGCGCAGCAGCGTGGACTTGCCGCAGCCCGAGGGGCCGAGCAGCACGATGAGCTCGCCCGCGGCGATGTGCAGCGAGAAGTCGGGAATGATTTCGACGGCGCCAAAGCGCTTGGCGACACCGGCGAATTCGATGCTTGCGGTCAAGGGTGATATCTCCGAGTGGGTCCCGTCATCGCGGTGCCTCTGTCCATGTCAGTGTCTCAGCGGGCCGAGCGCCGGGCCGCTCCCAAGCCGGCCCGCCTTGGGCGATGTGCTTGCGGCTCGATGCCGCAAGCATCGCCGTCCCCTCGGGGGACCGGTCAGTCGCGCGCGCGTTCAGCGCGGGCGCGGCTGGACGAGGGGCTTCCATATTGCCGCAGCAGTTCCGCTTCGCGCTCGCGGTACGGCTTGCCGTCGGTGTGCAGCACGTCGTGGAACCACACGAGCGGCGGGTCGATGGTGTAGGGCCGCTTCCAGGAATCCCAGGGCATCTTGGTCTGGCTCTTGCCGTCGACAAAACCCCAGTTGATCATGCCCACGTCCTCGCGCGCGGCGATGGGCAGCGCGATGTCGAAGGTGGAGCCCAGGCTGCGCGCCATGTACTCGGTGCAGATCAGCGGGCGGCCGTATTGCTGCAGCTGGCTGATGCGCGCCTCGAACTTCTCGGGCCAGTTGTAGTCGTGAAAGCTCACCACGTCCGAGCAGGCCAGCTGCGCCTTCTGCACGGCGTTCAGCTCGGGCGATCCCGGCGCCCAGTTGTCGCCCAGCCAGAGTCCGCTGGTGAGCGGCTGGATGGGATTCTGGCCACGCGCCCAGTCGAAAGCCTGCGGGATCATCTCGGCCACCCGTGCAATCTTGTCCTTGGTCTCGCGCGGCAGGTAGTAGCCCATGCCACCGCCCTGGTTGTCGGGCTCGTTCCAGATGTCCCAATAGGTGATGCGCGGGTCCCGGCCGAAGGTCTTGACGATGTCTTCGACGTAGGCGCGCAGGGCCGGCCAGGTGGCGGGGTCGCCCAGCTGCGCGGCCGAGGGGCTTTGCACCCAGCCGGAGTTGTGCACGCCGGGGATGGGTTCGCGCTGGGGGCCGAGCCTGGGCTCGGGGTCCCAGCAGGAGTCGAACAGCACGAACATCGTCAGGATGCCGTGGCGCTCGGCGATGTCCAGGTACTGGCTGATGCGCTGCTTGAAGCCGGCGGCGTCCTGTGCCCACAGCAGGTCGTGCAGGAACACGCGCATGGTGTTCATGCCCAGGCCGGCCGCCCAGCCCAGCTCGAGGTCGATGCGCTCGGGGTCGAAGGTCTCGGCCTGCCACATGGCCAGCTGGTTGATGGCGGTGGCGGGCACGAAGTTGGCGCCCAGCGCCCACGGCTGCGCCTTGAACCAGGCGTGCGCCTGCTCGGGGGTCCAGCGGGCGGGGGAGGTCGGGGTCGGTTGGCTCATGGTGGTCGAGTTCAGGCCGCGCGGGCCGGGAGGAATCGGTAGGTCAGCGTGTGGCGATAGGTCTGGCCGGGCCGCAACACGGCATTGGCCTGGGGCCACTCGGGGTGATGGTGGCTGTCGGGCAGCGCCTGCGGCTCCAGCGCCAGGCCCGCGTGCGCGGCGTAGGGCCGGCCGTGGCGGTCGGGCGTGCGGGGCAGGAATTCGCCGGCGTAGAACTGCAGGCCCGGCGCGCCGCTGTGCAGCGCCAGCATGAGCTGGCGGTCGCCGGATTGCAGCGTGGCGGCGGGCCGGTCGATGGCGGGTGCTGCGTCGAGCAGCCAGCAGTGGTCATGGCCGGCGGGCCGGGCGCCGGTGGCGTGCAGCGCGTCTAGCGCCTCACCGATGCGGCGTGGGGCGAGGAAGTCGAAGGGCGTGCCGGCGACGGGTGCCTGCTCGCCGGTCGGAATCAGGTCGGGCCGCACGGGCAGGTAACGGCTGCCGGCGATCTGCAGCCGGTGGTTGGCGATGCTGCCGCCGCCGTCGAGGTTGAAGTAGGCGTGGCTGCTGAGGCTGCACAGCGTCGGCGCCGTGGTGGTGGCTTCGAGCGTGACCGTGACGGTCAGCGGGGGCGCGACGCGGTAGGTGGCGCGCACGCTCAGTTCGCCGGGGAAGCCCTGGTCGCCGTCGGGAGAGGTCAGCGTGAGGTCGAGCTGGTCGTCGGTATGGCTGGCGACGCTCCACAGCTGACGGTGGAAGCCGCCGGCGCCACCGTGGAGCTGGTGGGGGCCTTCGTTGGCCGCAAGCTGGAAGTGCTGGCCGTCGAGGTCGAAGGACGCACCGGCAATGCGGTTGGCGTAGCGGCCGACGATGGCGCCGAGGTAGCCGGGTTGGGTCAGGTAGTCGGCTGTCGTTTGATAGCCGAGCAGGACTTCCCGGGGCGTGCCGTTGACCGGGACGAGGCAGGACGTCCAGGCGGCGCCGGCGTTGGTGATGGCGATGTGCAGGCCGTCTTGCGACTGCACGCGGAAGAGGCTTGGCGTGTTCATGCCGAGACCTCTTGTAGCGCGTGAGTGCGGTGCCGGGAGTTCGCCCCGGCGGGCCTGGCCACCCAGCCAAAGCCGCTCATGCCAACACCCCCGCCCCGCCGGATGCCGAACAGACATGGACTTCCGCCTCGCGGCCATCCGGACTGCGGTAGCCACGCACAACCGCGGCGCGAATCTCGTCCACGGTATCCCGCGGCGCCAACGCAATGACACAGCCGCCAAAGCCGCCGCCCGTCATGCGCGCGCCACCAGCGTCGCCAATCACGTCCTGCACCAACGCCGCCAATGCGTCGATCGCCGGCACCGTGATCTCGAAGTCGTCGCGCATGGACCAGTGCGACTCGCGCATCAGGCGGCCGATCTCCTGCAAGTCACCTTGCTCCATCGCCACCGCCAGCAGCTCGCACCGCCGGCTGTCCGAAATGATGTGCCGCGCCCGGCGCCGCACGACCAGGTCAAGCGAGCCGCCGCGACGCGACCACAGCGAATCGTCCACGTCGCGCAGCGCCTTCACGCCCAATCCAGAAGCCGCCGCCTCGCACTGCTGGCGTCGCAGGTTGTATTCGCTGTCCACCAGCCCGCGCTGGATCTTGGAGTCGATGACCAGGACCGCCGTGCCCGCCGGCAGCGGAATCGGCCGCACGTCCAGGCTGCGGCAATCCAGCAGCAGCGCGTGGCCGTCCACGCCCAGCGCCGACGACATCTGGTCCAGCACGCCGCACTGGCAGCCGGCAAACACGTTCTCCGCCCACTGCCCCGCCAGCGCCATCGCCTCGGGCGTGATCTGCCAGCCGTTCAGCGCCGCGAGCGCGTGGCCCACGGCCAGTTCCAGTGACGCCGACGAGCTCAGCCCCGCGCCCTGCGGCACGTTGCCGGCGATGGCCAGCTGCGCGCCGCCGACCGCTCGTCCCTGCTCCTTCAGCACGGCCACCATGCCCTGCACATAACGCAGCCATTGCGGGCTGCCACCCACGTCCGCCGCGTCACCGACGCGAAAGCGCCCCGTGGCGCCGTCGATGTCGCAGGCCAGCACCTCCACCACGTCGTCATCGCGCGGCGCTGCGGCCACGACGGTATCGCGGTCGATGGCGCAGGGCATGGCGAAGCCCTCGTTGTAGTCGGTGTGCTCGCCGATCAGGTTCACGCGCGCCGGCGCACGCGCCACGCGCTGCGCCGGGGTGCCGAAGGCGCGCAGGAATCCCTGCGCCGCGCGTTCATGCGGCGTTGCCTGGAGGTCGACGGTCATGCGGCCCTCGCCTGTCGGTAGTGAAGGGTGTCGCTGACGTCACGCAGCCGCTGCGCGGCCACTTCGGGCGTCAGGTCGCGCTGGGCCTCGCCCAGCATCTCGAAGCCGACCATGAACTTGCGCACGGTGGCCGAGCGCAGCAGCGGCGGGTAGAAGTGGGCGTGCAGCTGCCAGTGGCGCAGCGTGGCGTCGTCTGCGCGGCCGGCCTCGTGCGGTGCGCCGTGCCAGCCCATCGAGTACGGGAAGGAGCACTGGAAGAGGTTGTCATAGCGCGTTGTCAGGCGCTTCACGGCCTCGGCGAGATCGTCGGCCTGCACGGCTGTCAGCGCGTCCAGACGCAGCGTGTGAGCCTTCGGGACGAGCAGCGTCTCGAACGGCCACGCCGCCCAGTAGGGCACGACGGCCAGCCAGTGCGCGGTCTCGAGGACGACGCGCTCCTGCGCGGCCAGTTCGTCGCGGGCGTAGCGCAGCAGCAGCGGCTCGCCGTGCGCGGCCAGGTAGTCGCGCTGGTGCTGGTCCGCCAGCTCGGCCTCGTCGGGCAGGCGATCCAGGCCCCAGACCTGGCCGTGCGGGTGCGGGTTGGAGCAACCCATGGCCGCACCCTTGTTCTCGAACACCTGCACCCAGCGGTGGCGCCGGCCCATGTCGGCGGACTGCTCCATCCAGGCCTGCACGACGGCGCGCAGCGCGGCCGGGTCCAGCTCGGGCAGGGTGAGCGAGTGGTCGGGCGAGAAGCACAGCACACGGCATTCGCCGGCCACCGGCTCGGCCTGCATCAGCGGGCTGGCTTCGCCGAACGACGCCTCGGCCATGGCGGGCTGCAAGGCCGCGAAATCGTTGTTGAAGACGAAGCTGCCGCGGTAGTCCGGGTTGCGCTGGCCGTTGGCGCGCACGTTGCCGGCGCACAGGTAGCAGGTCGGGTCGTGGGCGGGCAGCGGGCTGTCGTCGACCGGCTCCTGCGCGCCTTGCCAGGGGCGCTGCGTGCGGTGCGGCGAGACGAGCACGTGCCGGCCCGTCAGCGGGTTGCGGCGGCGGTGGACGTGCTCGCGGGATGCAGGGGAACTCATGTGGTGCATTGTCGCCATTTTAGTTGTTATTAACGATCAGTCATTACCCTAATAAGCGAACGCCTGCCCAGGGAAAGCGCGCTGCGCCCGACGAAGGTGCCCGCATAAACTCGCAACTTCTTTGGGTCCAAAGGTGGGAGTGGGGCGATGGAGGTCTCGGGCAGCCGAATCTTGATGGTGGAGGGTGATGCCGCGCTGGCCGTGGCCAAGGCGCTTGCGTCCGACACCCGCCAGGCCATGCTGGGCATGCTGACCCACCAGGTGCTCAACGTCTCCGAGCTGGCCTCGGCCATGGACCTGCCGCATTCGACGGTCAGCTTCAACATCAACCAACTGCAGGCGGTGGGGCTGGTATCGGTGGAAGTCGAGCCGGGCACACGCGGCCAGCAGAAGCTTTGCTCCAAGCGCTACGACGAGGTGCGGCTGCGCCTGCCGGGCGCAGCGGTGGAGAGCAAGCCCAATGTGATGTCCATCAGCATGCCCATCGGCAGCTACCGGCATGTGGAGGCCAAGCCCACCTGCGGCCTGGTCAGCGAGAGCAAGATCATCGGCATGCTGGACGACCCGCGCTCCTTCTTCGAGCCCGAGCATGTCTACGCACAGTTGCTGTGGTTCGGCGGCGACGGCTACGTCGAATACGCCTTCCCCAACAACCTGCCCTACGGCGCGGTGCCCAGCCACCTGGAGCTGTCGGTGGAGATCTGCTCCGAGGCGCCGCAGTTCAACGAGGACTGGCCGTCGGACATCACGCTGTGGATCAACGACATCGAGATCGGCACCTGGACGAGCCCCGGCGACTACGGCGGCAAGGCGTCGCTGCTGATGCCGACTTGGTGGCAGACCGACCGCACCACGCACGGGCTGCTCAAGCAGTGGAGCATCGGCCCCAAGGGCTCGATGATCGACGGCGTGGAGCTGAGCGCGGTGGCCATCGAGCAGCTGACGCTGCCGCAGACCAACCACATCAAGGTGCGGCTGGGCATCAAGCCCGATGCCCGCAACCGCGGCGGCATGAACCTGTTCGGCCGCAAGTTCGGCAACTACCCGCAGGACATGGTCATGCGCGTGGCGTTCGACTTCCCGCGCGGCACCGGGCCGGGGGCTGCCTGACCTCACGTCAGTCGTAACCGTTCGGGTTCTGCGACTGCCAGCGCCAGCTGTCTTCGCACATCTGCGCCAAGCTCAATTCGGCGCGCCAGTTCAGCGCCGACTCGGCCCGCGCTGGGTCCGCCCAGCTCTGCGCGACGTCGCCGCCGCGGCGAGGCACGAACTCGTGCGCCAGCGCGCGGCCGCACGCCGCCTCGTAGGCACGCAGCACCTCCAGCACCGAGTGGCTGCGGCCCGTGCCGAGATTGAAGACATGCCAGCCCGGCCGCCCATGCACATGACCCAGCGCCGCCAGGTGGCCGGTGGCCAGGTCCTGCACGTGGATGTAGTCGCGCACGCCGGTGCCGTCCACCGTCGGGTAGTCACGCCCGAAGATCTGCAGTGCCGCCCGGCGGCCGACGGCGACCTGCGCGATGAAGGGCATCAGGTTGTTGGGAATGCCCTGCGGGTCCTCGCCCAGCAGGCCGCTCGGATGGGCGCCGACCGGGTTGAAGTAGCGCAGCGCGCACAGCGACCAGGCCGGGTCCGCCGCGGCGAGGTCTTGCAGCATCTGCTCGACCATCAGCTTGCTGCGGCCGTAGGGGTTGGTCGTGCCGGTGGGCGCGTCCTCGCGCAGCGGCATGGTCTCGGCCAGGCCGTAGACGGTGGCCGAGCTGCTGAACACCAGTGTGCGCACGCCGGTGTCGCGCATCGCGGACAGCAGGCTCAAGGAGCCCTGCACGTTGTTGTCGAAATATTCGAGCGGCTTGTGCACGGATTCGCTCACGGCCTTCAGCCCGGCGAAATGCATGACCGCCTCGACGCCTTGGCCGGCCAGCAGCCGGCGCAGCAGCGCACCGTCGCGCACGTCGCCTTGCTCGAAAGCCGGCTCGCGCCCGGCCAGTTGCGCGACGCGCCCCAGCACGGCCGGCTTGGCGTTGCTGAAGTTGTCCAGCACCAGCACCTCATGCCCCGCCTGCAGCAGTTGCAGCGTGGTGAGGCTGCCGATGTAGCCGGCACCGCCGGTCACGAGCACGCGCATGGGATCTCCAATCGTTGTTCGGCCCATTATTAACCAATTTACTTGTTATAAACAAGAAAGCCGACTAGCATCGCGCCGCCTCGGGGCCGACATCGGCCACCGTGGCGAGGAGACCACCGATGAACGACAACGACGACACGCCGGGCCAGGCGCTGGGCCGCCGGGGCCTGCTGGGCCTGGCCGCGGCGCTGGCCTTGAGCGCGCCAGGAGCCGCGATGACCACGCCGCAGAACGACAGCTTCACCAACCCCGTGCTGCCCGGCGTCGAGGCCGGAGACCCCTGGGTCATCTGGCACGAGGGCTGCTACTACCTGACGGCCACCTTCGACCCCGAGGGCGGCCTGTGGGTCTACAGCTCGGACCGCCTGAGCGACTGGCGCCACGCCGAGCGCCGCAAGGTCTGGACACCCGAGCCGGGCGGCCCGCGCAGCAAGATGATCTGGGCGCCGGAGCTGCATCACCTGGACGGCCGCTGGTACCTGTACTTCACGGCCGCCGACGGCGTGGACGCCAATCACCGCCACTACGTGCTGGAGGCCGAGCACCCGATGGGCCCGTTCGTCGACCGCGGCCGCGTGCATGCCGAGCACGAGCGCTATGCCATCGACGGCTCGGTGCTGCGCCTGGCCGACGGCCGCCTGTTCTGGATGTACGCCGACAACGGCCTGTGGATCGCGCCGATGAGCGGCCCGACCCGCGCGACCGGCCCCGGTGTGCGCATCGCCCGCGGCGAGCACGACTGGGAGCGCGGCTGGCACAAGGTGGACGGCCGCTGGCAGCCGCAACGCGACAACTACTGGATCGAGGCGCCGCAGGCGCTGCCGCACGCCGGCCGCCACTTCGTCGTCTATTCGGCCGGCCACACCGCGGCCGTCTACTACCTGGGCCTGCTGGAGCTGACCGGCGCCGATCCGATGGACCCCAAGAGCTGGACCAAGAGCCCGCAGCCGCTGTTCGGCCCGACGGACAAGGTCTTCGCGCCCGGCCACAACAGCTTCACGCGCTCGCCGGACGGCAGCGAGGACTGGCTGGTCTACCACGCCAAGGACCAGGATGCCGGCGACGCCCACGGCCGCACGATGCGCATCCAGCGCTTCAACTGGTCGGTGGACGGCCGGCCGGTGTTCGGCCTCCCGATCGCCAGCGACGTGCCCCAGCGCAAGCCATCCGGCGAGACCTGACAGCCCCGTTCCCGCCCTCTCCTTCAACGCCCGCCGCCGCGTCCGCTGCGATGCGGCCGGGTGCCCTCATCCCTTCGCTTTTGGAGCGCAACAATGTCCCTCCTGATGAAGCTCTGGCAGAAACTCGTCGCCACCGCCGTGCTGCTGCCGGCCCTGCTGCTGATCGGCGCCTGCGCCAGCTGCGGCGGCGGTTCCTCGTCGCCACCAGTGACCACCACGCCGACCACTCCGGTTACGCCCACCCGCACCGGCACCCTGCTCAATGGCGAGGCCGCGGCCTTCTACCCGCGCGCCATCCGCCTGACCCACCAGGCCGATGCCACGCTGAACGGCGCCGTCATCGCCAGCACCATCGCCTTCGACGGCGACAAGGGCCAGGGCCGCATCTTCATCAGCCGCGACGACGGCGCGACGTTCGCGCTGCAGGGCTCGGTGACCGACGCCGCCTGGCCCAAGGGCCTGTGCTGCGGCTCGATCTTCGAGCTGCCCGCGGCCGTCGGCGCACTGCCCGCCGGCACGCTGGTCTGGTCTGCCTCGGTGGGCCAGGACACGCCGGGCACGCCGATGTCGCACCCCGTCTATCGCAGCAGCGACGCCGGCAAGACCTGGACCTACCTGTCCCGCTGCGGCGTCGGCCTGAAAGCCCGCGGCGGCGACGGCACCGGCATCTGGGAGCCCGAGTTCCAGATGGCCAAGGACGGCCAGCTGGTCTGCATGTACTCCGACGAGACCGAGACCGGCAGCTCGCAGGTACTGAAGATCACCAGCACCGCCGATGGCCTCACCTGGAGCGCGCCGCGCCTGCTCGTCGCCGGCACGCTGCCCAGCGACCGCCCCGGCATGGCGGTCACCAGCCGCCTGGGCGACGGCAGCTACCTGCTGAGCTACGAGTTCTGCAGCACGGCCGGGCTGGACTGCCGCGTCTACCTGAAGCGCTCCGTCGATGGCCTGGACTGGGGTTCGCCGAGCGACAAGGGCTTCGAGCCCAAGACCGCCGACGGCCGCTGGTTCCGCCACGCGCCCACGCATGTCTGGCTGCCCACGCAGCAGCGCATCGCGCTGGTCGGTCAGATCCTGAACAACGCCGCGGGCAATGTCGACACGGCCGGCAACGGCGGCACGATCTTCATCAGTTCCACCGCCGACGGCAGCGGCACCTGGACGACGATGGCCGCGCCCGTCGTGCCGCTCACGCCGCCGATGGTGACCAACTGGTGCCAGAACTACTCGTCGCCGCTGCTGCCCACGGCCGACGGCAAGCAGCTGCTGATGCTGGCCAGCGACTTCGACACCGTCAACGGCACCCAGGTCTGCCGCACGCGCTTCGCACGCGGCAATCTGCCGTCCTGAATCGGGTGCGCCGGCTTGCGGCGGCGCATGGCGGGTCGACAACGGTCACATGCGCATCGCGCCACGCGGAGGTAGGCTGCGCGCATGGTCCCCACGTCCCGCGGATGGCATGCAGCGTCCATCGCCCCTGCACGATGGCTGCGCCGCTCGGTGCTGGCCGCGTTCGCCGCCTCGATCGCCACCGCCGCGACGGCACAAGGCGATCCGCCGCCCGATGGACCCAAACGTGTCGTCTTCCTGGCACAGGACTTCCGCAACGGCGGCATCACCGCGGTCTACCGCGGCTTCGAGCAGGCTTGCCGGGAGCTCGGCTGGACGCTGAGCCTCGTCAACGGCGAGGGCGACAGGACGACGATCAGGCGGCTCTTCGACCAGGCGCTGCGCACCGACACGGATGCTGTCGTGTTGGGAGGCTTCGATGAAGCCGACATCGCCGACCGGCTGGCCGCGGCCGCCGGCCCCGCTCCGGTGCTGGTCGGCTGGCATGCGTCGTCGCGCCACGGCGCCAAGTCCAGCTTGTTCACCAACGTCAGCACCGATCCCGACATGGTCGCGGACATGGCCGCGGCCTTCGTGACCCTGTCTCCAGGCCCCTACGCGGGCGTCGTCATCTTCAACGACGCCCGTTTTGATATCGCCAACGTCAAGACGTTGCGGATGCGCGAGGCCCTGTCCCGTTGTGCGCGCTGCGAACTGCTGGCCGTCGAGGACATCCCGATTTCCAGCGCGGCGAAGGAAGTGCCTGCGGCGCTGGAGAAGCTGCATCGGCGCTTTGGCGCGCGCTGGACCCATGTGCTGGCCATCAACGATGTCTACATGGACTCCATGTCTTTCCCGCTGCGGTCCCTGGGACGCGGCGACATCGTCGGCATTGCCGCAGGCGACGGTTCGCGCACGGCCTTGAGCCGCATACGCTCCGGCCGATCACAGCAGCTCGCGACCATCGCCGAGCCGACGGGTCTGCAGGGCTGGCAGCTGGCCGACGAGCTGCGACGGGCCTTCGCCAGGCAGCCACCCAGCGGCCGCGTCGCCCGCCCGATTGCCGTCACGACGGAGCTGCTGCACCAACTCGGCCAGCAGGAGGTCGACGGCGCACTGCCTTACCGGGCCGAGTACCGGCAGCAATGGTTTGGCAGTCCGCGAAGCGGCGACAAGCTGCACTGACGGGCTGCGGGTGTCAGCCGGCGCGCAGGCTTCCTGGGGCCGTCAGCCGCACTGCCCGACATATCCACAGGCCGTGCAGAAATCGCAGCCGTCCTTGTGGATCATGGTCGCGTTGCCGCACTCCGGGCAAGGGCGCCCGGCCTGGATCTGCAACGCACCGGACGCGGCCGCGAGCTTGGGCGCCGGCGTCTGCAGCAGGCCCATGTCGGTCAGCGGCTGGCCGGCTTCGTCGAGGATGCCCAGCATCGCGTAGCGGTGGATGATGAGCCGCGCGACATAGGCCACCGTCGATGGCCAGACCTGCTGGCGGCGCTCGCCGTTCAGTGAGGGCACCGGCGCCATGAAATGGCCCAGCGGCTCGCCGACGTTGAGCAGCTTGCGCAGCTTCATCGCGATCCAGCCGGGATCCATGACGCGCATGTCCAGCGACAGCAGGCGGGCCAGGCCGTCCAGTGCCTTGGGATAGTTGCCCGAGAAGCCCATCGCACAGGGGCGCATGACGCTGCCACCATCGGGCGTGGGCAGCACGACTTCCTTCAGCGTCAGCGTGAACTGCTCGTTCGTGGCCGGGTTGTCCACGTCCACCGCCCAGGCCAGCGTGCCGGAGATGCCGGTGCGCGGCTCGTTGCGGCTGAACATCGCGTCGACGACCGGCGTGGGACCGCCCTCCTGCAGCGCGCCGAGCTGCTCGCAGCGCCAGCGGATCACGGCGCCGGTCGCTGCGACCACGCCGGGGAACAGGCGCTTCTCGCCGCTGGGCGGCATCGGCATCTCGAAGGCGCGCTCTTCGGCCACGGTGGCCAGCGCGTCGAGCTTGAGACGCAGCCACGCGGCATCGTTGGTGCGCAGATCCATCGACAAGGTCTTGGCCAGCGCCGACAGGCCGCGCGGCTGCTCGGCGCCATTGACCCAGACCTCGAAGGGCAGGTTGCGGCCGAACAGGCCGCCGTCGGGGCCATCCAATGGCAGCTCGCCGATGAAGAGCGCGAAGTCACCGTGCGGGTGCTGGATCAGATAGCTCCAGGCCGGGTTGCCGCCGGGCATGTCCGGCCGGCTGGGCCAGCGCAGCGACGCGACCACCGCGTTGGGCAGGCGCTCGACGCGCAGTCGCTGGTTCGCGCTGCCCACGTCGGCACCCGAATCCGGGCGAAGGGGCTCGGGCTGCTTGACTTCGGGCGTGACGCTCAGCACGGAACCGAGCACGCTGTTGGGCCGGTAGGTCGCCAAGCCCTTGAGCTTCGTCTGCCAGGCCTGGATGTAGAGGTTCTGGAAGTCCTCGTAGGGATAGTCGGCCGGTACGTTGACGGTCTTGCTGATCGACGTGTCGATGTAGGGCGCGACGGCCGCGACCATGGACGCGTGATCGGCCGCGCTCAACTCCAGCGCGGTGACGAAGGCCTCGCTCAGCGGCGCGTCGGCGCCGAACAGATGTCTATACAAGCGCCAGGCGTGGTCCTCGACCGCGTACTCCTTGAAGCCGCCGCCCTCGGTCTGAGGCAGCCGCTTCTTGCGGGTGTACGTCCACGAGAACGCCGGTTCGATGCCGTTTGACGCGTTGTCGGCAAAGGCCAGGCTGATGGTGCCGGTGGGCGCGATGGACAGCAGGTGGGAGTTGCGCAGCCCCTGTGCTCGGATCTTGTCCTTCAGCGCCTGCGGCAGGCGCGAAGCGAAGCTGCCGCCGGAGAGATACAGGTCCGCATTGAAGAGCGGGAAGCTGCCGCGCTCGGCGGCGATGTCGCTGGATGCCGAGTAGGCCGCGTCGCGCATCACCTCGCTGATGTGGCTGGCCATGTCGCGCGCTTCCTGCGTGTCGTAGCGCAGGTTCAGCATGACGAGGGCATCGCCCAGGCCGGTGAATCCCAGGCCCACGCGGCGCTTGTTGCCGGCCTCTGCGGCTTGCGCCGGCAGCGGCCACGGCGTCACGTCCAGCACGTTGTCCAGCATGCGCGTGGCCACGGCGACGACCTCGGCAAAGCCGGCTTCGTCGAAGGCGGGCTTGGCGCTGAAGGGGTCGCGCACGAAGCGCGTCAGGTCGATGGAGCCGAGGCAGCAGCAGCCGTAGGGCGGAAGTGGCTGTTCGGCGCAGTTGTGTACGTACAAGCCGTTCGCATCGAAGGCATGGACATGCTCGACGGTCACGTCGTAGACCGCCTCGATGCCGTCGGGCTCGACGGCATCGACTGTGGCCGTGAAGCGCTCGCGGTTCAGCTCGCGGCGGTAGGCGCCCAGCAATTCATTCAGGCGCGCCTGCTTGGCACTGTCTTCGAAACCAACCAGCTCGGCGTAGCGGCGCAGGTTGTCGCCGCTGATGACCAGCTCATGCACGGCGCGGCGCTCGTAGTCGCGCTCGCCGCCGCGGCCATCGGGCATGCGCTGAAGGCCTGCGTGATGGCGGCCGCGGTAAATCGTCGCGGCAATGCCCAGCCGGGCCAGCATGCGTTGCACGGCTTGCAGCTGCGCGAGATCCGCCTGGGTCAGGCGCACGCTGACACCCTTGTCCTGCGCGCCCTGCACGGAACCGTCGGCATCGAACAGACCGCGCAGCAAGCCTCGATGGAAATCCGACGACGTGGCTTCCATGGCCGGCGTGATGCGCTTGTTGCCGGGCGTCGCGCCCAGAGCCCCAGCCAGATCGCGCAAGCCCGTGGACGCGAGCCGGAACTCACCCCGGCCGGTAATCGGACGCTGCCAACCTTTGAAGTCGGCGCGGCTGACGATGGCAGCCTGCATCGCCGTCTCAGCCGCGCGCATGACGCTGTCGACGCTGGCCGGCCGGTGACTCATGTCGCTACCCACCGCCTTCAACTCAGGCGCCCAGACAGACAGCACGGCCTTGTCGGACTTCAGCGTGCCATCGCCGATCAGCAGGCCCAGCAGATAACCCTCGGCCTCACTGTGCGCGCCATCCCATCCCTGCAGCGCGCGGTGGTCGTGCAGCAACAACTCGTCGCCCGGCGTCACATCGGCGGCCGGCGCCCACTCGGCCTCGACGAGGTAGCGCGTCTTGCGCGTGACGCGGCGCACCGGGTGGTCGCCGGTCAGGCGCAATGCGTGGCCCTCACGCGTCGTCAACTTCAGCACGGGCTTCACGCCGGTGGCGAAAAAGCCGGCTGACTCGGTTGCATAGGCCTTGCCGTCGACGATCGCGTGAAAAGACCTGCCGATCAACTCGCCCACCTGGCGCGGTCCTTCGCTGGTCATCGTCCAGGTGTCGGCCGTCACGCACGGGTTGGTCGCCGCGATCGTCTCGCAGTAGTGCAGGTTGTTGTCGGCATTGATGCGATCCAGGAACAGCACGCCCGGCTCGGCGTGGTCGTAGGTGGAGCGCATGACCTGGTCCCACAGCTCGCGGGCGCGCACCTTGCGGTAGACCCACTGCCCGTCGCCGCGCTGGTAGGCGCCGGCCTCGATCTGCTCGGCGCTGGGCTGGGCCTTGTGCGCCAGCTCCACGGTGGCGTCCGCCTGCACGGCCTCCATGAAGGCATCGGTCACGCCGATGGAAATGTTGAAGTTGCGCAGGTCGCCCTGATCCTTGGCGTGGATGAAGGCCTCGATGTCGGGGTGGTCGCAGCGCAGCACGCCCATCTGGGCACCGCGGCGGCTGCCGGCGCTCTCGACCGTCTCGCAGCTGCGGTCGAACACGCGCATGTAGCTGATGGGGCCGGACGCATGGCTGCGCGTGGAGCCCACCCAGGCGCCCATCGGCCGGATGCGGCTGAAGTCGTAGCCGACGCCACCGCCGCGGCGCATGGTCTCGGCCGCTTCGGTCAGCGCGGTGTAGATGCCGGGCACGCCGTCCTCGGGCGTCGCGATGGAGTCGCCCACGGGCTGCACGAAGCAGTTGATCAACGTGGCCGACAGCTCGGTGCCGGCGGCGGACATGATGCGGCCGGCGGGCACGAAGCCGCGCTTTTGCGCGTCCAGGAAGGCCGCCGTCCAGTGCGCGCGGTCGGCCGGTTTCTCGGCGGCGCTGAGCGCCCGGGCGACGCGTTCGCGCAGCTCGTCGGGCGTCTGTTCATCGCCCTTGGCGTATTTCTCGATCAGGACTTCGCTGGAAATGTCCTGCACCGGCAGGTCGAAGGTCGTGCTCACGGTCGCCCCAATATGCTGTATGAATTCACAGTCTACGCCTGCCGGCAATGCGGCTCAGAACGGATTGATGCTCTTCTCGCGGCGGTAATGCATGTAGCCCACGCTGGCTCCCGCGCGCAACCCCACGCCCAGGCGAATGGGCGCCAGCACGATGCCGTTCAGGCGCTGATAGTTGATGCCGGCGCCGCCGATGTAGTAGAGACTGCCGTCGACGCCGGGGAAGCGCTGATAGATCGCGCTGACCTTGGGCAGGTGGTAGACCAGCGTGAAGACCTTGGACGCGTTGGCGCCCAGGTCGAAGCCGATGGACGGGCCGGCCCAGTAGACCTTGGCGCTGCTGCCGCCCTTCATCAGCAGCTCGCCGTCGCCGTAGCGCAGGCCCACGGTGATCGCGGCCGAAGCCTCCTCGCCCTTCACGTAGGCGTTGGGACGGCCCTGCTCCTTGAAGGCCTTCTCGACGACCTTGGCCAGGCCCTCGGTGGTCTGGCCGAAGAAATCGGCGGCGGCCTTCAGGATGGAGTCCTGGTCAAAGGTGCTGTCCGAGTCGTCCGCGGCGACGGCGGGCAGGGCCGAAGCGGCAGCCAGGGCGGCGAGTTGTTGCAGATGCTGGCGGCGGTCGATCATGGCGCGGTCCTTGGGTCCGGGGGAAGGGCCAGCATAAACAAAGCTGCGTGAAGTTTGGCCGCCCGTTGCCGCTTCACACAACCTAGACTCAATGACCATGTCGTCCAACCCCGACCTCCAGCGCCTGTCGGCCGCTCTTGAATACGTCGACCTCGCCGCCGGCCTCTATCTCGCGGGCGGAGCCGACCAGGCCGCACGCCTGCTGGCCGCGGCCGCGGAGCAGCAGCTGGGCGACCTGGTGCGCCTCATCGACGCCCCCAGCGCCACCGTGGACACGCGCGAGCTGCTGGCCCGCATCGCCCGCGCGCACCGCCCTGCCGTCGTGGCACCGCGCCAGGCGCCGGAGCGGGACTGGGACGGCGAACCCGTGGCACCCGACGGCACGCGCGAGGAGACCGTCGCCTTCTTGCGCGCCGCCTGGTTCATGCTGGAGGCCATGGGCCTGGCCTCGCTGGCGCCCGAACGGCTGCAGCAGGCCGTGGACCACAGCACCGTGTTCGGCGGCGCCGAGCTGGAACCTTTCGTCTAGGATCGGTCGGCAGCCCTCGCTCGCTCCAGGGAGACCATCATCAGCACCGAACGCCGCCAATTCGCCCGCGTCGCCTTCGCTTCGGGCGCCGAGCTGATCACGACCCAGGAGCATCTGCGCTGCCAGGTCATCGACATTTCGCTGAAGGGCGTGCTGCTGCAGCTGCCCGCCGGCCACCCGCCGCAGGTGGGCATGCCCTGCCTCGTCAAGCTGCCGCTCGGCAACGATGCCACGACCGACATCGTCATCGCGATGGCCGGCGAGCTGGCCCATGTCGAAGGCGATCATGCCGGCGTGCTGTGCCGCAGCATCGACATCGAGTCCATCACCCACCTGCGCCGCCTCATCGAGGTCAACCTCGGCGACCCGGCGGCCTCGGAGCGTGAACTCAAGGCGCTGATTGCCACCGCCAACGACTCCTAAGCCGAGTTCGTCGCATCCCGCCCTGCCCCGTCCGGCCGCGCCGGACAATGGCCGCATGGAGGACACCACCCCATTGCAGGCCTTTCGCCGCGTGTGCAATCTGCGCATGGTGGCCGTGGTCTTCTATTTCTGCGCACTGCATGCGCTGTCGCGCTCGCTGACCTGGTTCGGCGAGAGCATGCCGGCTTCGGACACCCTGTTCGAACTGGTGCGCTTCACGCGCCAGTCGCTGTTGACCGGCATGTCGCTGCTCGTCTTCGTCGCGCTGGCCGAAAGCCTGCTGGCCCGCCGGCGCTGGCCGCTGCGCACCGTGCTGATCGTGCAGGGCGCCGCGGTGGGGCTGGGCGCGGCCTTTGGCACCTGGTCGCGCTATTTCGTCGCCAAGCTGGAAAAAGGCGACGCCGACGTGAGCGCCGCCTGGGCCATCTCCACCATCGCCATCTGGACGCTGCTGGGCGGCACTGCCTACGCGCTGCTGCGCTTCAGCCGCGCCGAACGCGAGGCCCGCGAGCAGCTGGCCCGCCTGGCGCGCGAGCGCGAGCTGCTGCAGGCGCAGCAGACCGAGGCCCAGCTGTCGGCGCTGAACGCGCAGATCGAGCCGCACTTCCTGTTCAACACGCTGGCCAACGTGAAGCGCCTGTACGAGACCCATCCCGAGCGGGGCCGCCACATGCTGGTCGCGCTGATCGCCTACCTGCGCGCTGCCCTGCCGGGCATGCGCCGGCACGAGTCCACGCTGGCCGACGAGCTGGAGCTGGTGCGCCACTACCTCGCCATCCTGCAGATGCGCATGGGCGAGCGCCTGTCCTTCGAGATCACGGCCGACCCCGCGCTGCTGACCACGCGGCTGCCCACGCTGGTGCTGCCCACGCTGGTGGAGAACGCGATCAAGCATGGCCTGTCGCCGCTGCCCGAGGGCGGGCGCATCGAGATCCGCGCCGTGGCCGCACCCGGCGGCGGCATCACGGTGGAAGTGGCCGACAACGGCCAGGGCTTCGGCACCGCCAGCGGCGGTGCCGGCGTGGGCCTGGCCAACACGCGCGCCCGGCTGGCCGCGCGCTTCGGCGACGCCGCCGCGCTGGAGCTGGAAGCGGCCCAGCCGCGGGGCGTCGTCGCGCGCGTGCGGCTGCCGGCACAGGCTTTGGCAGCGGCATGAACAGGATCTGGCAATCCTGGCGCTCGCTGCGTCCGCGCGAAGCCGCGGTCTTCGTCGTCGCCAGCCTGCTGTTCGGCGCCATCGACCTGACCTCGCTGCTCGAATACCGCGTCGGCGCTCAACTGCCCCAGGTGCTGGCCCGCCACATGCTGCTGCCTCAGGTGTCGGGCCTGGCGCTGCTGCTGTGCTGGCTGCCAGCCACGCGCAGCGCCGCCACCGGCCTCGCGCGGCGGCGCGTGCTGATCGCCGCGACGCTGCTCGGCTCCCTCCTCGGCATGGCCCTGACCTATGCCGTCATGCAGGCCCTGCCCTGGCCGTCCATCTGCGACATCATCCGTGCCAGCGACCACAAGCCGGCCTGCAGCGAGTTCCGCCTCGCGGCCTTGATCGGCGACACGATCTGGGTCTTCATGCCGGCCTTGATGATCGTCGGCGTGCTCGAGATCCGTGCCCAGCGCAGCCGCCAGGAAGAAGCCGCCGAAAGCCTGCTGCGCGAGCACAGCCAGCTGCGTCGCCATGCCCTCGCCTCGCAGCTCGCGGCGCTGCAGGCCCAGGTCGAACCGGGCCTGCTGTTCGACGCCCTCGTCTCCGTCGAGCAGGCCTACGCGCGCCGGGATGCCGACGCCAGCGTGCGGCTGGAGCGGCTGATCCGCCACCTGCGCGTGGCCCTGCCGCGGCTGCGCGACGCCGGCGCCACGCTGGGCAGCGAGGCCGAGCTGATCGCCAGCTACCTCGACCTGCTGCGCGATCTCAACGGCCACCCGCCTGCCTTCGACTGCGAGCTGGGTTCGCACGGCGCCACGCAGCTGCCGCCCATGCTGCTGCTGCCCTTGGTGCAGCGCGCGCTGCGCCTGGGTCAGCCAGGCCGCTGCTGGCTGGAGGCCGGCGAGCGCGTCACGCTCGGCTTCGACCAGGAAGGCCTGTGCAGCGACGACGCCGATCTCGCCTCGCTGCGTGAGCGCCTGGCCGTGCTGGGCGCGAAACTCGTCTGCACCAGCGGCGCCGGCCGCACCGAATTCACCCTGGAGCTGCCCGCATGAGTCTGTTTGCGCCGACCGCCGTCGTCGCCGAGGATGAAGCCGCCCTGCGCGGCGAACTGGTGGAACAGCTGGGCAAGCTCTGGCCCGAGCTCAGCATCGTCGGCGAGGCGGCCGACGGCATCGAGGCGCTGCGCCTGCTGGACCAGCACCGTCCCGACATCCTCTTCCTGGACATCGAGATGCCCGGCGCCACCGGTCTGGACGTGGCACGCCAGGTCAACGGCCGCAGCCACGTCGTCTTCGTCACCGCCTACGACCAGTACGCCGTCGCCGCTTTCGACCAGGGCGCCGTCGACTACCTGCTCAAGCCGCTGGCCGGCGCACGCCTGTTCACGGCCATCTCGCGGCTGAAGGCGCGGCTGGGCCAGGCGCCCGCGCCGCTGGGCGGCGTGCTGGACCAGCTCGGCGCCCGACCCGCGCCCTCGGGCGCACGCGCACCGCTGCGCTGGATCAACGCGTCCGTGGGCCAGACGCTGCGCCTCATCACCGTCGACGAGGTCATGTTCTTCCAGAGCGACAACAAGTACACGCGGCTGGCACTGAAGGACGGCGAGGCGCTGATCCGCAAGCCGCTGAAGGAGCTCATCGACGAGCTCGACCCGCAGCAGTTCTGGCAGATCCACCGCTCCACGCTGGTCAACGTGAACGCCATCGCGAGTGTGAGCCGCGACTTCCGCGGCCGCATGCAGATCAAGCTCAAGCACGGCAGCGAGATGCTGCTGGTGGCCGAGAGCTGCGCGCATCTGTTCCGGCAGATGTAGCCCCGCAAGGGCATGATGAGGCATGCCCAATCCCCAGCAACTGCGCGGCGCCAGCCGCCTCGCGATCGACGCGACCACCGGCGTCACCCGCCTCGTCGAGGCCATGCATGCCGAGATCGCGCGGCTGCCGCTGACGGCGCAGCGCGAGCGCACCGGCGGCATCACCGGCCTGGTCTACCGCAGCGTGCGCGGCGTGACGCGCCTGGTGGGCGGCGGCCTGGACCTGGCCCTGGGCGCGCTGGCACCGGCACTCGGCGACGCCAGGCCCGAACGCGCCAACGCCGCGCTGGCCGCGCTGAACGGCGTGCTGGGCGACTACCTGGAAGACACCGCCAACCCGCTGGCCACGGCCATGAGCCTGCACCCGCTGGTCGAGGGCGCCACCGGGCCGGCCCTGGTCATGCTGCATGGCCTGTGCATGAACGAGGCGCAGTGGCGCCGTGACGGCGCAGACTTCCCCGCCGCGCTCGCCGCGCTGGGCTACCGGCCGCTGGGCCTGCGCTACAACAGTGGCCGGGCCATCTGGCGCAATGGCGCCGAACTGGCCAGGTTGCTCGAGAACGTGCCCGGCCCGCTGACGCTGCTCGGCCACAGCATGGGCGGCCTGGTGGCACGCAGCGCCATTGCCCAGGCTGGGCGGCGGCGCTGGCCCAGGCGGCTGCAAGCCCTCGTCACGCTCGGCACGCCACACCAGGGCGCGCCGCTGGAGCGCGGTGGCCAGCAGGTGCAGCAGCTGCTCAACATCAGCGCCTATTCGCGCCCGCTGTCCCTGCTGGCGGCGCGGCGCAGCGCCGGCATCCGCGACCTGCGCCATGCCAGTTTGCTCGAAGCCGATACCGGCAAGATCAGCCTGCTGCCTCTGCCCAAGGGCCTCGCCTGCTATGCCATAGCCGCCACGATGTCCAAGGTCGCGAGCACCTCACCCGCGCGGTGGCTCGGCGACGGTCTGGTGCCGGTGGCCAGCGCGCTGGGCCAGCACCGCTCGCCAACGCGCCGCCTCGCCTTCACCGACACCGCCCTCTTCACCGGCCTGGGCCATCTGGGCCTGCAGACCGACGCCGCCGTGCTGGCGCAGCTGCAGCGCTGGTTGAAGCCATGAGTCCGTCCTCTCGGCGGAGGGCCACATTCGCCTGGAAGGTCCGGACAAGTTCAAGCTTGTGAACCCGGGGCATCGGCAACTGGTAGCGCGGGGCGCGTGACGATCAGGCGCGCCCCGAGCGAGGAAAGCTGCACGCATCCGTTTTCCAAAGGCAATGACAGCCGTGCGCGTTGGCATGGGCCGCCATAGACTTGGCCAGCGAAGCTGCCCACGGCATCGAGGGCACGCATTCGTCGGGGCTATGGCGCAAAGAAATATTCGAACGGACCGGTCTCGCATCGGCATGACAGCGATGCGATCCGCTGCACGGCTGGTGGCCGTCCTGTTGGCCGGATGCGCCGCCTTCGGCATGCCGGTCATCGGCCGGGCTCAGGCGGCGGCCGCGAGCGCGGCCTCCATTGCCGGTGCCCAGGCGCCCGTCCTGGACATCGCCGAGCTGAAGGCCAGGATCGCTTCGGACGACCGCCGACGGCCTGTCGCTTCGATCGCACTGGCCCAGCAGGCGCTCGCGGCGGCCGGGCTGGCGCCCGAGGATCGTCGCTGGCTGCGTACACGCCTGGTGCGCGACCTGAACCGCCTGGACCGGACCGACGAGGCCGTCGCCCAGGCGGCAATCGGCCGGCGGGAAGCCCGTGATGAGCTGGAGCGGCTGCAGTTCGACCGGCTGGAAATGGCAGCGCTGGCTGACGCGCGCCGCCATGACGACCTGCTCAAGCGCTACCAGGGCATCGCCCCCCGACTGCCAGCGCTGGCGAGGGACCCGGCGGATGCCGAGGCGCGCCTGATCGCCGCGGACATCTGGCGGCTTGCCGGCATGGCGACGTTAGGCGTCGGCCGGCTGCCCGAGGCCACGGAACTGTTGACGCAGGCCTTGCGCATCCTCGATGAGCGCCCGGACGCCGTCTTCGAGTTCGCGCAGGCGCTGACCTCCATGGCCCTCGTGCATTCCCGGTCCGGTCGCGCCGACGAAGCGTTGCGCACGGTGCAACGGGCCATCGAGGTCTCGGAGGCCGCAGGAGACCGCTCCGCCCTGTCCAGCTACTACCTGCGCAAGGGCTATTTCCTCGGCCTGCTCGGGCGCCCCGACGAACAGCACGAGGCGCTGCTCAAGGCCCGGGCCGCCGCGCAGGACGAGCTGAGGAACTACAACCTCGCCGTGGCGGCGACCAACCTGGCCGACGTCGCCCTGCAGAAGAAGGACTACCGCGGCGCCCTCAGCTACGCCGAGGAGGCCATGCCTCTCGTGGAACGCACCGGCGACAAGGAGTCGCTGTGGGTCTGCTGGGTCAACAAGGGCATTGCGCTGAACCGGCTGGGGCGGCCCGGCGGCCTCGATTGGATACGCAAGGCCATCGCCGCCTTCGCCGCAACACCGGGCATGGCCACCAATGCCGCCGACATCCAGGGCCTGCTGGCCGAGGAGCTGGCCTTCGTCCACGACTACCCTCAGGCCTACGAGGCGGCAATGCAGTTCAAGCGCCTGAGTGACGAGGTGCGCAAGGCCGCCGACCACAAGCGCATCGCCGAGGCGCAGGCGGCCTATGAGGCCGACAAGCGCCGGCGCCAGATCGAAGCGCTGGAGCAGGAGCAGCAGCATCAGCAGCGCTTTCGCTGGGTGCTGGCCCTGGCCGCCGTGGCCGGGCTGGCGGCGGCCGTCGTCGCGGCCGTCAGCCGCCATCACGTCAAGCGGGCCTACCAGGCGATGCGCGACATGGCCTTCTCCGATCCGCTGACCGGCCTGCGCAACCGCCGCCATCTGGTGAGCACGGTGCAGGAGGACCTGGCGCTGGCGGCGCGCCAGCGCGCCAATGCCAACGCCGGCGCCGCGTCCAGCAATGCCGACATCGTCTTCATGATGATCGACGTCGACCACTTCAAAGCCGTCAACGACGTGCACGGCCATGCCGCCGGCGACGCAGTCCTCAGGCAGTGCGCCGCGGTGCTGCAGCGGCAGCTGCGCGAGTCGGACACCCTCGTGCGCTGGGGCGGCGAGGAATTTCTTGTCTTCGCGCGCCAGGCCAATGCCCAGGAGATCCATGTGCTGGCCGAACGGCTGCGGGCAGGCATCGCCGCCCACGATTTCCTGCTCGACGATGGCCAGGTGCTGCGCAAGACCTGCTCCATCGGCTACGCCTGCCACCCCTTGCAACAGGACACCAAAGGCGCAGCGCCGGCGGACTGGAGCGACACCGTGGCGCTGGCCGACCAATGCCTCTACGTCGCCAAGGCCAGCGGCCGCGACGTCTGGGTCGGCGCCACCGCCCCGGATACCCGGCGAGCCGGCGGGCACCCGGCAATCCGGGAACTGCGGGCCGGTGTCGACGCCGGCCTCTGGACGCTGCGTTGCAGCGGCGGGCGCGAGATCGTCTGGCCGGCATCGTGAAGCGCGGGCTGGAGCGAGTCGAGTGCCTGGCGCTGCGCGGCCAATGACCTCTCGGACCATGTCGCCCGGTTGACGCGGGCCTCAAGCTCGGCGTCGCACAATCGTTCGAAAGATCGATCAGGAGACCTGCCATGTCCGAAAGCCATTACCGCATCTGCCCGCTGTGCGAGGCCTGCTGCGGCCTCGAGGTGAAGACCGAAGGCGCCAAGGTCATCAGCATCCGCGGCGCCGACAACGACGTCTTCAGCCACGGCTATCTCTGCCCCAAGGGCGTCAGCCTGAAGGACCTGCACGAAGACCCCGACCGCCTGCGCACGCCGCTGATCAAACGCGACGGCCGGTTCGTCGAAGCGAGCTGGGATGAGGCCTTCGCCGAGATCGAGAAACGCCTGCTGCCGATCTGGCGCGAGCACGGGCCAGACTCCGTCGCACTGACCATCGGCAACCCGGCCGCGCACAAGGTGAGCCTGCTGGCCTACACGCCGCGCCTCGTGCGGGCCCTGGGCACGCGCAACGCCTTCAGCGCCTCCACGCTGGACCAGATGCCCAAGCAGCTCAGCGCCGGCCTGATGTTCGGCCACTGGCTGAGCATCCCGCTGCCCGACATCGAGCGCTGCGACTACCTGCTGATCCTCGGCGGCAACCCGATGATCAGCAACGGCAGCCTGTGGACCGTGCCCGACTACCGCGGCAAGGCCAAGGCCCTGCGTGCGCGCGGCGGGCGCATCGTCGTCGTCGACCCGCGCCGCAGCGAGACGGCCGCGGCAGCCGACGAGCACCTGGCCATCCGCCCGGGCGGCGACGCGCTGCTGCTGGCCGGCATCGCGCACACGCTGTTCGACGAAGGCCTGGTGAAGCTCGGCCGCCTGGCCGAGCACGTCAACGGCCTGGACGAAGCGCGCGCCGCCGTGCTGCCCTTCGCACCCGAAGTGACTGCCGCCGGCTGCGGCATCCCGGCCGACGTGCAGCGCCGCATCGCCCGCGAACTCGCCGCCGCGCCGCATGCCGCTGTCTACGGTCGCATCGGCACCTGCACGACGCGCTTCGGCACGGTGAACTCCTGGCTGGTCGACCTCATCAACGCGCTGACCGGCAACCTCGACCGCGAAGGCGGCGCGATGTTCGCCAAGGCCGCAGCTTTCGCGCCCAACACTCAGGGCAAGCCCGACGATCCTGTTGGAGTGGGCAAAGGCATCACGACCGGCCGGCGCAAGAGCCGTGTCAGCGGCGCGCCGGAGGTCTTCGGCGAGCTGCCCATCACGGTCATGGCCGAGGAGATGGAGACCGCGGGCGAGGGCCAGATCAAGGCGCTGATCAGCATCGCCAGCAACCCGGTGCTGTCCGCGCCCGGCGGCCCGCGCATCGCCCGGGCGCTGGACGGCCTGGACTTCATGCTCAGCCTGGACATCTACGTCAACGAGACCAGCCGCCATGCCGACGTCATCCTGCCGGGGCTGTCGCCGCTGGAGGACCTGCATTTCGACGTCGCCTTCCCGCAGCTCAGCCACCGCAACCATGCGCGCTTCTCCGGCCCGGTCTTCGACGCCGAGCCGGGCACGCCGCAGGAATGGCAGACCATCCTGCGCCTGTGCGCGCTGCTGGAGGGTCGCGGGCTGGATGTCGACGTGGCCCAGCTCGACGACGAGGCCATCGAGGCCGACGTGAAGCGCTTTGCCGGCGACCGGACGCCCGCCATCCTGGCCACGCTGCAACCGTGGCGCGGCCCCGAGCGCCTCATCGACCTGCAGCTGCGCGTCGGCCCCTACGGCGACCAGTTCGGCCGCAGGCCCGATGGGCTGAACCTCGCCAAGGTCAAGGCCAAGAGCACCGTCGACGGCGGTGGCGTCGACCTGGGCGCGCTGGTGCCCCGCATCCCCGAAGTGCTGCGCACGCCCAGCGGCAAGATCGAACTCGCGCCGCCTTCGGTGCTGGCCGATCTCGCCGAGGTCAAGGCCGAGCCGGCGCCCGCGTTCAGCCTCATCGGCCGGCGCGACACGCGCTCGGGCAACAGCTGGATGCACAACCTGCCCGTGCTGGCCAAGGGACCGGACCGCTGCACGCTGCTGGTCAATCCCGAGGACGCCGAACGCCTGGGCCTGGCCGAGTTCGCCAAGGTCAGGAGCGCCGTCGGCGAGCTGGTCGCGCGTGTGGAGCGCAGCGCCGACATGAGCCCCGGCGTCGTCAGCCTGCCGCACGGCTGGGGGCATGACCTCGATGGCGTGCAGCTCGGCGTGGCGCGCGAGCGGCCCGGCGTGAACATGAACGAGTTGCTGGACGACGCAGCCCGCGACCCGCTGAGCGGCAATGCGGTGCTCAGCGGCGTGGCCGTGGAGATCGCGCCGGCCTAACGCGCTGCCAGGTCGGCGGCGACCGCCTGCAGCACACGCTCGGCGCGCTGGCGCGCGTCCTCGCCCTCGGTGGCCAGCACCGGCAGGTCGGGGGCGACGCCGGCCACCTCGTCGCGGCCGTCGGCGCGCAGGCGCAGGCAGTCGGGCATGCGCAGGCGCATGCGCGAATGCGCCAGCGTCTTGGGCTGCTCGCCACCCATGAAGCCGCAGCCGTCGCCGCCGGTCGGCGCACCGACCGTCTTGCCGATGCGGTTGTCCTGCACGACGGCCGTGAACATCTCGGCCGACGAGTAGGTGCGGCCGTCGGTCAGCACGTAGAGCGGCCCGGTCCACATCGCCCACAGGTCGTCGGCGCTGGACGGCATGGACAGCCGGTAGGCCAGGGTCTGGTCGCCGAAGGCGCCGCGCGGCAGCGAGGCCGCGAAGCCGCCCGCGTAGCCCATGTCGACCAGGCGCTGGCAGCCACTGCCAGTCCAGGGCCGCTGCTGCGTCCACACCCAGGCCATGTCGCAGGGCTGCTGTGCGTTCGCCCCGGCCTGCGCGAAGAAGGCGCGGGCCTGGGTCAGCATGTCGAGGGCCTCACCAGCAGGCGACGCTTTCAACGCGGCGTCCAGTCCCCGCAGCTGCTCGTCGGCATAACCATGCGCCGCGGCCGAGGCCGCCATGCGCAGCCGGGCCGAGCGCACAGGCTTGTCGGTCAGCAGCCGCGGGAACAGGTCGCCGCTGTCGTCGCCGCCGGTGTTGTTGCCGACGTCGATCAGCAGTGCCGTCATGCCCGCTGCTTTCAGCGCAGCGATCTGCTCGGCGAAGGCTGCGTGCCAGCGGCTGTCGGCGGCGTCGAACAGCGCGCCCGCGTCGAACGGTTCGCCCTTGGCCTTCAGTTCTTGCCAGGCCAGCGTGCAACTGGCCGGGAAGGCACGCAGCTGGAAGTTCTGGATGCGGATGACGCCGATGCGGCGCCCGTCGGACGCGGTGGCGAGGCCGGCGCGGTAGACGGTGCCGAGGCCGTCCGACATGAGCTGGAAGTTGGGCAGGCTTTCCAGCGGCAGCGAGAAGGCCACGCGCGCGGTCGGCAGGAAGCCCTGCGCCGCGCAGGCGGCCACGGGGTCGGCTGCATCGAAAGGACGGGCCGGCACGGCGGGTGCCGCAGCAGCAGGCGCAGCCAGGTCGGGCAGTACCGACAGATGCCCGTCCTTGAATGCGCGCACGAAGCTCTCGATGGCCTGGCGCGCCTCGCGGTCACTGCGCGCGGCCTGCAGTGATCGGCGGGTCTGGCGGTCCAGGCGCGGCAGGTTCACGCCGCCCTCGGGCGAGGCGAACCAGGCGAGGTTGGCGTAGTCCTGCTCCAGCGTCTTCTTCAACTGCGCATAGTCGCGCTGCCAGGCGGCAGCGTCGAAGCCGCTGGCCTGCGCGGCCAGCGCCGTCAGGGCCAGTGCGGCCGTGGCCAGCCCGCGGGAAACATTCATGTCGACCTCTTGGGGAACCCGAGGCCGCGGTTGTAGCCGCGGGCCCGACCCGCCGTCTTGAACGCTTCAGGCGTTTTTGAACGCGCGCCGGTAGGCCGCCGGCGTGGTGCCGAGCTGGGCCTTGAAGGCGCGCGTCATGTGTGGCTGGTCGCTGAAGCCACACAGCGCCGCGATGTCGGCCAGCGGTTGCCGCGACTCGGCCAGCAGCGTAGCCGCCCGCTCGACGCGCAGGCGGCGCTGCACCTCGCCCGGCGTGGCACCCAGGTGAGCGCGGAAGGCCCGCGCCAGCTCGCCGGCGTCGCAACCCACGGCCGCGGCCAGGTCGTCCAGCGCCAGCGCCTGCTGCGGCTGCTCGCGGATGAAGTCCACGGCCCGCCGCAGCCGGGGCGGCAGCGCGCCGCCGCGGCGGGCCTGCTCGCGCGCGGCCAGGCCGACCAGCTCGTGCGACAGGCCGCTGAGCACCAACGGCGAGAAGTCGTCGGCCGTCTGCAGCTCCTGCGCCATGCGTCGCCCCAGCTCGGCCAGCGCCGGCGCGCGCACGGCCGGCGCGTCGGCAAAGCGCACCGCCTCCTCGAGCCGCGACACGGCCTCGGGCGTCGGCGACAGCACGATCTTGCGCACACCCGCGGCACCGAAGCGCTGGGCATGCGTCTCGTGTGGTGGGTAGACCAGCAGCGAACCCACCTCGAACTCGCCGGCGCGGCCGCGGATGCGCTCCTCGTAGCGGCCCGACAGCACCAGCGACAGGCTGGCCTCGTCGTGTGCGTGCGCAGCCATCACCAGGCCGGCGGCGTAGCGTTGCAGGCGGATGTCGGAGAACAGGGCGTTCATGGGCCGCGCCAGTCTAGCGAGCAGCGGGCGAGTGGCCATGAAGCTGCGTAAAGCCACGTGACGGCCGGGGCCGCGCAGGAAGTCACAGCCCTACCGCCGGCCGGCACTGGTGCGCGGGCGGCGCCGTCCCTAGACTGCCATCGCTGTATCCACCCTGAGGGCAAACCCGTCGAAAGGCGGGGACGCAAAGCTTCCGGCCTAAGGCACTTCGGTGTCATGGCAGCGGGGCCGCCAAGCCGGAATCTTTCCCGCTTGTCCGCGTGGCCCTCGCCTCTTTTCGAGCCTCGGCCATGCGCAATTCCCGCCTTCTCTGGATTCCCTCCCTGATTACGCTCGCGGCCCTGGCCGCCTGCGGCGGAGGCAGCGGTGGCGGCAGCGACACGGCCACCATCCAGTCCGGCGACGAGCCGTCGACCGTTTCGTTGAGCGTGCAGCTCGACAGCATCGACCCGGCCGCCGGCATCGAGGCCCAGCCCAGCTTCCACACCGCCGCCGTCGCGCTCGATGAGCCCGACAACGGCGCCGCGCCGCGCCGCGCGCTGGCGCTGTCGGGCCTGTCCACCCGGCGCCTGACGCCGGCCGCGCTGGACGATGCGCTGCGCCCCCATGCGCTGGCCGCCAGCACCGGCGAGGCCGCGCCCATGGCCGCGACGACGACGGTGACGACCTATTCGCCAGCCCAGATCCGCGCCGCCTACGCGCTGCCCACGCTGCCCGCCAGCACGACGGGACTGGCCGCCGCGCAGGCCGCCCAGCTCGGCGCCGGCCAGACCATCTACCTCGTCAACGCCAAGCACGACCCCAACATCGCCGCCGAGCTGGCTGCCTTCAACGCCAAGTTCGGCCTGCCGACCTGCACGTCACGCACGCTGACCGCCACGACGACGCTGCCGCTGGCCGCCGCGTCGGGCACGGCCTGCGAGCTGGTCATCGCCTACAGCGCGGCCGCGAACCTCACGTCCACCACACCGGCCTACGACAGCGGCTGGGCCACCGAGATCGCGCTGGACGTGCAATGGGCCCACGCCACCGCGCCGCTGGCCCGGCTGGTGCTGATCGAGGCGCCGGACGCCGGCGTGTCCAGCCTGTCCAACGCCGTCGCGCTGGCCAACAGGATGGGCACGGGCGTCGTGTCCATGAGCTTCGGTGCCAGCGAGGGCAGCTGGACGGCGAGCTACGATGGCGTCTTCGGCGCAACGGGCATGAGCTATGTCGCCGCCACCGGCGACAACGGCGCGGCCGTGTCCTGGCCCTCGGTGTCGGCCAGGGTGCTGGCCGTGGGTGGCACGACGCTGAGCTACAGCGGCAGCGGCGCCCGCAGCGAGACGACCTGGAGCGGCACCGGCGGCGGCACCAGCGCCTACACCGCCCTGCCCAGCTATCAGAGCGGCACGATCGGCGGCTACGCGAGGCGCGCCGTCGCCGACGTGGCCTTCAATGCCGACCCCAACTCCGGCCAGTACGTGGCCCTGCTCGCGCCCGGCACGACCGCGACGCGCTGGGTCAGCGCTGGCGGCACCAGCCTGGCCACGCCGCAATGGGCCGGCCTCGTCGCCGTGGCCAACGCGATGCGCGCGGCCGGCGGCAAGGCCGCGCTCGGCCAGCCCAACACGGCCGTCTACCAGCAGATCGGTGCCGTGTCGACGCAGTACTCGGCCGCCTTCAAGGACGTGGCCAGCGGCAGCAACGGCACATGCACGAGCTGCACCGCCAAGGCCGGCTACGACACGCCCACCGGCTGGGGCACGCCCAACGTCGGCGCGCTGCTGACGAGTCTCAGCGGCGCCAGCGCGACGGGCGGCACGACCACCACCACTCCCGTGGCGAGCGGCCCGACGCTGACGACGACCGCGCTGACCGGCGTCGCCGGCAAGGCCTTCAGCGGCACCATCGGCTACACGGCGCCGGGCGCGACGTCGCTGTCGATCACGATCGGCGGCGCGCCCAGCGGCATGGGCTTCTCGGCCACCAGCGCGGGCCTGGCCGTCAGCTGGGCCAAGCCGGTGGCCGGCAAGTCCACCCTCGTTATCACCCTGAAGGACAACCTCGGCAAGACGACGACGGGCAACGTGACCGTGACGATCAGCGCGTCCTGAAACTCGCCCTAGCATCCCGGCTCCTCATCAAGGAGTCCGAATGCGTCGCCTGCTGATCGCCACCCTGCTTGCCGCTGCCTTCGCAGCCCACGCCGACACCACCTCCGCCGGCCACAGCTACACCCCGCCGGAGGGCTTCACGGCCGCGGCGACGGGCCCGGTCGTGAAGTTCACGGCCCCCGAGGGCGACGCCAGCATCGCCCTCGTCGATCTGGCCTCGGCCACCGATGCCGCCGACGCCATTGCCCGGGCCTGGAAGCTGGCCCAACCCGATTTCAAGCGCACTCTGCGCCTGGCCACGCCGCGCTCCAGCCGCAATGGCTGGGTCGACCAGCAGGCTTACGACTACGAGACCTCGCCCAACGAAAAGCTCAGCGTGCAGGCCGTCGCGCGGCGCGCCAGCACGGGCGACGGCAAGGCCTGGATGGTGATCCTGGTGCAGGCCGCCGACGCCACGCTGGAAAAGCGCGGCGCGCCCATCGGCAAGTTCCTGTCCAGCCTGCGGCCCCAGGGCTATGCGCGCGAAAGCTTTGCCGGCAAGGCCGCCAAGCCGTTGACGCCGGAGCGCGTCGAGCAGCTCAAGGCCTTCATCGCCGACGGCATGAAGCAGCTCGACGTGCCCGGCGTGGGCCTGAGTTTCATCAACGCCAACCAGGTCGTCTGGGCCGGGGGCCTGGGCGTGCGCGAGCAGGGCAAACCCGCCAAGGTGGACGGCGACACCCTCTTCATGGCCGCCAGCAACACCAAGGCGATGACGACGGCGCTGATGGCGCGCGCGGTGGACGCCGGCAAGCTACGCTGGGACGAGCCCGCCACCGAGGCCTACCCGGCCTTCCACCTGGCCGACCCGGACGTGACCCAGACCGTGCAGATCCGCCACCTCGTCTGCGCCTGCACCGGCATGCCGCGCCAGGACCTGGACTGGCTGTTCGCCAGCGGCCGCGCGCCGGCCAAGACCACCTTCGACCAACTCGGCACGATGAAGCCGACGAGCAAGTTCGGCGAAGTCTTCCAGTACAGCAACCTGATGGTGGGCGCTGGCGGCTACATCGCAGCCGCCGCGCTCAAGCCAGGAAAGGAAGTCGGCGCGGCCTACGACGAGGCCATGCAGGAACTGCTGTTCGGGCCGCTGGGCATGAAGAGCACGACCTTCGACTACGCCAAGGTGCTGCGCGGCAACCACGCCATGCCGCACGGCGATGCCTTCGACGGCAGCACGCGCCGCGCCAGCATGGACCTGAACTACACCATCATCCCGGCCCGCCCCGCCGGCGCCGTGTGGACGACGCCGAACGACTTCAGCCGCTGGGTGCTGATGGAGCTGAACAAGGGCAAGACGCCCGAGGGCCAGCCACTGATCGGCGAAGCCAACTGGGCCGAGCGCTACAAGCCGCAGGTGATGGTCAGCGAGGACATCACCTACGGCATGGGCCTGATCGTCGACAAGCAGTACGGCATCACCGTCGCCTCGCACGGCGGCGACATGCTGGGCTTTCACTCCAACATGATCTGGCTGCCGGAGTACGGCATCGGCGTGACCATCCTGACCAACTCCGACGCCGGCGTGCTGCTGCGCGGGCCGCTGCAGCGCAAGCTGCTGGAGGTGCTGTTCGACGGCCGCCCCGAAGCCGACGAGCGGATCAAGGTGGCCGTGGCCAACCGCAAGGCCGAGTCGGCCAAGTTCCGCGAGCTGATGACGCTGCCCGTGCCGGCCGACGCGATCAAGCCCTTGGCCGCCAGCTACGCCAGCCCCGAGCTCGGCCATGTCAAGGTCAGCAAGCAGGCGGGCAAGCTGCGCTTCCAGTTCGACCACTGGAACAGCGAGGTCGCGCTGCGCAAGAACGAGGACGGCACGCAGAGCTACATCACCATCGACCCGGGCATTGCCGGCATCGAGTTCGTGCGCGACGACAAGGCCACGCAGCCCACGCTTGTGCTGCGCGATGCGCAGCACGAGTACCGCTTCGTGGCGGCTAAGCCCAGCTGACCCGGGCGATGAGGCCGCCGCCCTCGCGCGGCATCAGCCTCAGCTCGGCGCCCTCGGCGCGCGCGATGCGTTCGACGATGGCCAGGCCCAGGCCCGAACCCGGCTTGCCGCCGCGCGCCGCGTCGCCGCGCTGGAAGGGGCGCTTCAATTCGTCGACCCGCGTCGGCGCGATGCCCGGGCCGCGGTCGCGCACTTCGATCCAGGCCGCGCCGTTCTCCCCACCGCAAGCCAGCTCGATGGGCGGCGCGCCGTGGTTCTGCGCGTTGACGATGAGGTTGAGCACGAGGCGACGCAGCGCCTGCGGCCGCGCGCGCCGCGTCACTGCCGGGCCGGCCGCGAGCGTTGGCTGGGGCAGGCCCGGCGCCAGCGCCAGCGTGTCGGCCAGGAACTCGCGCAGCTCGATGTCCATGGCCGGCCGCTCCTGCTCGGCCGGGTGCGAGGCGCGCGCGTAGTCCAGGAACTGCGTCAGCAGGCCGTCCAGGCCGTGCAGGCTCCGGTCCAGCGTGTCGAGCAGGTCGCGGTCGCCCTGGCCGGCGTCGCGGAGCAGCTCGCTGGCGAGGCGAATCTTGGCCAGCGGCGTGCGCAGGTCGTGCGACAGACCGGCCAGCATCAAGAGGCGCTCCTCTTCGTCGCGTGCCAAGGCCTCGGCCATGTCGTTGAAGCCGCGCGCCAGCGCCGCCGTCTCGGCGGGGCCGTCGGTGGGCAGCGCGAGGCGGCGCTGCCCCGCGCCGACGGCCTGGGCCGCGTCGACGAGGCGCGCGAGCGGCCGGTTGATGCGGCGCTGGATCAGCCAGGCGCCGAGCAGGGCCAGCACGGCGCTGACGAGGCTGGCGAACACCCAGGTGCGCGCGAACTGGTGGGCCGGCTGCACCGAGGGCACGACGAGCCAGAAAGGCACCTCGGGCAGGCGCACGGCGATCAGGCCGTTGGCCTCGCGCCGCCATTCGATCGCGCCACCCAGGCCCAGCTGCGCACCCAGCTCGGCGATGAAGCTGCGCTCCATCGGCGAGGCGCGCTCCTGCGCCTGATCGGGCAGGCCGGAGCCGGCGCGGGCGTTGAAGCGGGCCGCGAAGCCGGCGCGCTGGTCCTCGGGCAGCAGGCGCAGGCCTTCGGCGACGGCCTGCAGGCTGCGCGCCGTGGCCTCGGCCGACTGGCGCAGCCGCGGCTTGGCGATCAGTTCGCGGTAGGCCAGCGCGTTGACGACCTGGCCGCCGACGATCAGGCAGACGATGAGCCACAGGTTGCGGCCGAACAGCGTCGCGGGGGTGAAGCGGAACTTCATCGCGCACCACCCGCAGGGTCGGGCTCGAGGATGAAGACGTAACCGAGACCCCAGACCGTCTGGATGTGGCGCGGCGCCGTCGGGTCCGCCTCGATGAGGCGGCGCAGGCGCATGACCTGCACGTCCAGGCTGCGGTCGCTGACACCGTGCTCGTCGCCATGCGCCAGCGCCAGCAGCTTCTCGCGGCCCAGCGGCCGGCCGGGCTGGCTGGCCAGGGCGCGCAGCAGATTGAACTCGACGGTGCCGATGTCCACGGCCTGGCCGTCGCGCTCCAGCCGGCGCTCGCTCGGGTACAGGATGAAGGCGCCGAAGGCGACGGGCGCCGCGCTGGCCGGGCCGACATGGGCGCCGAGCTGCTGCTGGCGGCGCACCATGCCTCACCGTCAACCCCGGAGACCTCCATGCGCCATACCGCCCTCGCCCTGCTGCTCGCCACGCCGCTGCTGGCCCATGCCGACCCGACACCGCTGCAGCGCGCCGGCGCGGCACGCCTCACGGCCGAGAAGTCCGCCGCCTGCGTGGCCGCCCAGCCCTTCTACTGGGAAGTCGGCAATGCGACGCAGCCGCTGGCCGGCGGCAAGGCCGGCGACAACGGGCCCGACCGCGACACCGAGATGGCCATCGCGTCGGCCTCCAAGTGGATCTACGCCGGCTTCGTCGCCGAGCGCCGCCAGGGCCAGTTGACGGCCGAGGACGTGAAGTTCCTGCACTTCAAGTCCGGCTACACCTACTTCCACGTCTGCCGCCCCACCCAGAGCGTGGCGGCCTGCCAGGAAAGCCTCATCAACGGCCGCGGCCGCGAGAACCCGGCGACGGAGGACCGCTTCGACTACAACGGCGGCCACATGCAAAAGCACGCGGTGCTGATGGGCCTGGGCTCGCTCGGACCCGATGGCCTGGCGCTGGCCGTGCGCCAGTCGCTCAGCCCCGTGCTGGGCCACGACTGGCGCTTCGACTACAGCCAGGCCCAGCCGGCCGGCGGCGGCAAGACGACCGCGGCGGAGTACGGCCGCTTCCTGCGCGCGACCATGAGCGAGCAGCTGCAGATCGGCCGGCTGCTCGGCAGGCACGCCGTCTGCACCAACCCGCAGACCTGCCCGCGCGAAGCCGTGAAGACGCCCATTCCCGAGACCGAGAGCTGGCACTACAGCATCGGCCACTGGGTGGAGGATGACCCACAGGCCGGCGACGGCGCGTTCAGCAGCCCCGGCGCCTTCGGCTTCTATCCGTGGATCAGCGCCGACAAGCGCTTCTACGGCATGGTGGCGCGCGAACAGCGCCACGGCGTCATGAGCGGCGACCCGAGCGACAAGCCGGCCATCGCCTCGGTGGACTGCGGCCGCGAGATCCGCGCGGCGTGGATGGACGGCCAGCCGCGCCGCTGATCGAGCGGGGAAGGCGGCTGCCTTGTCCACCGATGCCGGAACTCCCACCTCTGCCCAGGAAGAACCTCGTGCGCGATCGAACTACCCGACATCCACGTCTGCCGGCTTTGGCCGTGCCGTCGCTGATCCTGAGCCTGCTGACGGCCTGCGGCGGCGGTGGCAGCGGCGGCACCCCAAGCGAGCCGCCCGCGGCGACCGACCAACTGGTGTCCACCACCGTGGCCGGCTATCCGCACACGGTCAACGTCTACCGCACGGCCGGTGCCCAGCGCGCCATCGTGCTGTTGCACGGCGGCGGTGGCGACCTGAACGCGGTGGCCTATCAGGTGGGCCTCAACGCGAGCGCCACCGGCACCACCGCCAGCACCATCAACTGGGCCTGGCTGGATGCCAACCACGTGACGCTGGTGATCCCGCAAGGCCAGCACATCGCCAGCAACCCGGGCGCCACCACCTGGAGCAACTACGCGATGACCTCGGGCCAGGATGACAAGGCCTTCCTGCAGGCCCTGGCCGCCAAGATCCGCAGCGACTACGGCCTGGCCGACATCACGCTGATGGGCCACTCCATGGGCGGCGTGATGACCAACCGCATGTGGTGCGAGTCACCCGCCACGTTCAACCGTTATGTCTCGCTGGCCGGGCCGGCCTCGTCGACCTTCAACCAGGCTGGCACGCCCTGCGCGCCGGGCGCAACGGCGCCGCCCTACATGGGCATCATCGGCGACAGCGACAGCGTGATGCAGACGGCCGGCGCCTGGGAAGCAGCCACCTGGACGGTGAATCCGGCGCTGGTCCTGGCCTCCATCGAGGCCTGGGCCAACGACGTCGTCGTCGGCGAGTTTCACCAGCAGCAGGCCCGCACGGCGATGGTCTGCGGCGCAGGGCTCGGCAGCAACGGCTTCACGACCTCGGGCAACGTGGACACCTGGTCGAGTTGCGTCGGAAAACTGGTGCTCAAGCGGGTGCGAGGGGCCGACCATGGCGTGGCGTCCCTGGACGCACAGATGGGTGCGATATCGACCCTGGACGTGATGGACGCGGTCATGGCTTTCGCAGTGGCGCACTGACCGCGGCGTGATTGGACGCAAGCCGCGCCAATGACGGGCGCGGCTTTCACCAGGCGCTTAACGGTAGCGATCCGTCTCAAGAGCGATGCGGTCGACAGAGCCATCGGCGTTGCGGATGAGGCGCACGCGGCGCATGCGGTCCGGGCTGATCAGCAGTTCGGTGCCCTCGGCGCGCCACTGCTCCGTGGTGCCTTCGTCGACGCTGACGGCCAGACGCGAGAAGCCGACGCTCACCTTGACCCAGCGGCCGTCGTCCAGTTGGTATTGGCCATTGGCCTCCCTCAGCAGCATCCGTCCCTGATCGGGGACGGTGGGTTCCAGGGCGCTTGCGGGGGTCAGCAGCGTCATCGAAGCCAGCAATGCGGCCAGCAGCGTGAGCGGGCGCATCTTGTTGAAGGTGGTATTCATCGTGGGTACTCCTTGGGTTTCCCGGGACCAGTCGTCCCGGCGCAATCCCTAGTGCAAACCCCATGCCAGCTTCCAACGCCGTCATTTGCCCGCGATCTGCCCCAGTTCCGGGCTGTAACTCCGCGATCACGCGCCGGGTTTGGGCCGCATGCCTCGTCATGGCGCCTTCGACGACGCCGCTTGACCCTCACGCCACGTGAGGCTTCATCATCCGGCCCGTTGCCAAAACAAGACCCGGACATGGACTACACGGTGGGAGAACTGGCCAAGCGCGCAGGCCTGACGGTGCGCACGCTGCATCACTATGAAGAGCTCGGCCTGCTGCGTGCCTCGGGCCGCAGCGAGGCCGGCTACCGCCGCTACGGCGAGGCCGACGTGCTGCGCCTGCACCGCGTGCTGGCGCTGCGCGACGCCGGCCTGTCGCTGAAAGAGATCGGCCCGCTGCTGGACGGCGAAGCGCCCCAACCGCTGGCCGCCGTGCTGAAGGCCCAGATCGAGCAGATCGAGGCCCAGTTGCTGGCCCAGGAGACGCTCTTGCAGACGCTGCGCAATGCCGCGAAGCGACTGGCCCTGCACGGAGACGGCGGCGACGCGATGCAGGTGCTGCTGGACGCGATGCAGATGCGGCGCGTGCACGAGCGCTGGTTCAGCCCCGAGCAGATGCGCGCGCTGCGCCAGCAGTGGGAGGCCCTGCCCGAGGCCGAGCGCGATGCCGTCGAGGCCGAGTGGCCGACCCTGATCCGCCAGGCACGCGAGGCGATGGACGCCGGGCGCGACCCCGCTGCACCCGAGGTCCAGGCGCTGGTGCGGCGCTGGCTGGTGCTGCAGAAGCAGTTCCTCGAAGTCGCGCCCGGCGTGAAGGACACGATGCAGCGCATGTACGCCGCGGAGCCCGAACTCGCCCGCCAGTCCGGCGTGACGCCCGAGCTGATCGCCTACCTGCGCCGCTCCAAAGAGACCCTGCCCCCGGAGGACAACCCATGAGCACGCCCACCGCCCCCGACGCGCGCCGCGCGCTGTTCGCCAACACCAATTTCCGCTGGCTGCTCGGCGGCGGCCTGCTGTCCATGCTGGGCGATCAGTTCACGCTGCTGGCCCTGCCCTGGCTGGTGCTGACCTTGAGCAAGGACCCGCTCGTGCTCGGCACCGTGCTGGCGCTCGGGAGCCTGCCGCGCGCCATCTTCATCCTTGTCGGCGGCGCGCTGGTGGACCGCTATTCGCCAAAGCGCGTGCTGTGGCTGACGAAGTGGATCAACACCGCACTGCTCGGCCTGCTCGCGGCGCTGGTGGCCGGCGGGCACATCACGCTGCCCGGCGTCTACGCGCTGACGCTGGCCATCGGCCTGGCCACCGCCTTCAGCTATCCGGCCGGCAGTGCCATCCTGCCGCAGACGGTGCCGGCCGCGTTGATCCAGCCGGCCAATGGCGTGCTGATGGGTGCGCGCCAGCTCGTGCTGCTGCTCGGGCCGGTGCTGGCGGGCCTGCTCGTCACCTCGGGCAGCGACCCGGCACTGGGCCGCACCGGCCTGGCCTGGGCCTTCGGCTTCGATGCGTTCAGCTTCGCCGTGTCGGCCTGGACGCTGTCGCGCGTGCAGGCCGCGCCGGCCGAGGCCAAGCCGGCGCAGCCGGTGCTCGGCGCCATCGCCGAGGCGCTGCGCGCCTGCTGGCAGGATCGCGAACTGCGCGCGCTTTTCCTGTACTTCGCGGCCATCGCCTTCTTCGTCGGCGGGCCCATCCAGGTGGCGCTGCCGGTGCTGGCCAGTGAACGGCTGGCCGGCGGCGCCGCGGCGCTCGGCTTCATGCTCGCGGCCCACGGCCTCGGGGCGCTGGCCGGCATGGCGGTGTCGGGGCTGAAGCCACATTGGCGGCTGTCGACGCTGGGCGGCACGGTGCTGCTGATCGACAGCGTCGCCGGCGGCGTCTTCCTCGTCTTCGGCCACGTGCATGCCGCCTGGCAGGGTGCGCTGTTGCTGCTGCCGCTGGGCGCCCTGGGCGGCTTCGTGCAGGTGGCCGTGTTCAGCTGGCTGCAAAGGCGCATCCCGCCGGCGATGCTCGGCCGCAGCATGGCCCTCTTCATGTTCATCGTCATGGGCCTGGCGCCGCTCGCCTCGGCCGCCGCGGGCGCCGCACTGCGGGTGCTGGACGTGAGCCGGCTCTTCACGGCCTCGGCGCTGTGCCTGCTGGCCGTGGTGGCGGTCGGCGCCGTGCTGACGCCGATCCGCGGCATCCGCTACGCGCAGGCCTGAACGTGTCGCTCAGCGACCGGCCAGCAGCGTCGCCACCTCGGCCGCCGACCGCACACCCAGCTTGGCGAAGACGCGCGCGCGGTGGACCTCGACGGTGCGCACCGACACATGCAGCTCATCGGCGATGACCTTGTTGAGCTTGCCGGCCGCGACCCGGGTCATGACCTCGCGCTCGCGTTCGGTCAGGCTGGCCAGGCGGGCGTCGCGCTCCGCGGCCTGGGCGCCTTCGTTCTGCATGGCCGCGTCGACGGCGAGCGCCTGCTCGATGCGGTCGGCCAGTGCGTTGTCGCTGTAGGGCTTCTCGAGGAAGTCGAAGGCCCCCTTCTTCAGCGCCTCGACGACCATCGGGATGTCGCCATGGCCGGTCAGGAAGAGCACGGGGTTCTTCAGTCGGCGCGCCAGCAGTTCGTCGTGCAGCCGCGTGCCGGTCATGGGCTCCATGCGCACGTCGAGCAGGAAGACGCCGAGCGGCGCCGGCTCGCGGTCCAGCATGTCGAGCAGCGCCGGGCCGCTGTCAAAGGCGCGCACGACGAGGCCGCGCGAGCGCAGCAGGAAGGCGAGCGCGTCGCGCACGCCGGGGTCGTCGTCGACGAGATGGACCACGGCGTCAGCCATGCACAACCTCCCGACTCAGCGGCAGGCTGAACGAGAACAACGCGCCGCCGCCGGCCGCCTCGCTCGCGTCGAGCACGCCCTGGTGGGCCTCGACGATGGAGCGGCAGATGGCCAGGCCCATGCCCATGCCGTCGGGCTTGGTGGAGTAGAAGGCCGCGCACAGCTGCTCGACGCGGCGGCCGCCCAGGCCGGGGCCGTTGTCCTGCACGTCGATGCGCACGAAGTCGCCGGCCACGCGGCTGCTGACGGCGATGCGCCGGCCGCCGTCCTTCGCCTGCAACGCGTCGGCCGCGTTGCGCACGAGGTTGATGACGACCTGCTCGATCAGCACCGCGTCGGCCAGCACGGCCGGCACGCCGGCGGCGAGCGACAGCTCCAGCGCGACGCCGCGGCGCTGGCAGTCGCGCTGCAGCAGGTCCAGCGCCGCGGTGATGACCTCGTTGAGGTCGCAGCGCTCGTGGCGTGGCTCGCGCCGGGTCAGGAACTCGCGGATGCGGGCGACGATGCGGCCGGCGTGCGCGGCCTGCTGGCCCAGGCGCTGCAGCGCGCCGAGGACGAGCTCGTCCTGCACGCCCAGCTTGGCCAGCGAGTTGCTGATGCCGGCGCCGTAGCTGGCGATGGCGGTCAGCGGCTGGTTCAGCTCGTGGGCCAGCGTGGAGGCCACCTCGCCGAGCATGGTCAGGCGCGCGTTGTGGGCCAGCGTCTCGACCTGGCGGCGCTCGCGGTCTTCCAGGCGCTTGCGCTCGGTGATGTCGATGATGCTGCCCATCCAGCCGATCTGGCGGCCGCCGGCGTCCACCAGCGGCGACTCGAAGACCATCACGTCCAGCATGCGGCCCGACGAGTGCTGCCAGCGCGCCTCGTAGCCTTCGCGCGGCGCATGGCCGGCGAGGTTGCGGCGGTTGCGCTCGGCCACTTCGGCCAGCGCGTCCGGCGGCCAGTAGGGCATGGGCGGCAGCAGGCCGACGAGCTGTTCGGCGCTCATGCCGACCATGTCGCAGAAGGTGCGGTTGACGTAGAGCAGGCGGCCGTCGAAGTCGCGGGCTCGCAGCGCGACGAGGGCCGAGTCCTCCATCGCGCGCCGCCACGCGGCCTCGGTGCGGCCGGCCACCTCGGCGCGCTGCACCTGGCGCATCTGGCGGCGCAGCAGCCAGCTCGCCACGGCGATCAGCGGCAGGAAGCCCGCCACCAGCACCCAGGCCAGCGGCCGGATGGCGTTGACGGCCGGGTCGCGCACGGTCAGCTCCAGCGCCGCGTCGGTCAGCGTCGCCTGGGCCAGCGGGCTGGCGCGCAACGGGCCGGTCAGCGCGACGCGGTAGCTCGGTTTCTCGCCCTGGGCCGCACGCAGCGGCGAATCGGTGGTCGACGCGATGACCTGGTCGGCGCTGTCCACTAGCTGCACGTCGTACTTGCGCGCCAGCCACCAGGGCACGCCGCGCTTGAGCAGCAGGGCCGGCGCGTAGCGCACGACGAGCACGCCGTCCGGCGCAACGCGGGCCGTCAGGTGCAGCGACAGGCCGTCCTCGTAGCGGTTGGCCTCGGACTCGGTCGGCACCTCGGCCAGCACGCGGTTGCGCGCATCCAACCAGGTGACGGACTGCCAGAGCCGGCGCAGCCCGGCGTTGACCTCGGGATGGGCCGCCAGGGCGGCCTCGCTCGGCGCCTGGCCGGCCAGGCCGGCGGCGAGCTGGCGCAGATGGACCTGCTCGTCGTCGATGCGGTCGCGCAGCTGGGCCTCGGTGCTGAGGGCGTCGGAGATCAGCGTCTGGCGCTGCAACTCCTGCTCCTCGGCCTCGTTGCCGCGCACCCAGGCCAGCACGCCGAGCACGAACACCAGGGATAACCCGAGCGGCGCCAGCCACAGGCTGCGTGAAAGACGGTCGGGCAGGCTCATGCGACGAGTCTAAGTAGCCACGCCCGTGACAGGAATGTGGAACTCCACAACTACCCCACGCCGGCGGGCGCCGGAAGAATGCCGAGCATTATTCAAAGGAGACTCAGCATGGCCATTGCGGCGCGCCGCCTGTTGCTTTCGGCTGCCCTGGCGCTGTGCGGCCTGGCCACGACCGGCGTGCAGGCCCAAGCACCCATCCTGATCAAGTTCAGCCATGTGGTGGCGACCGACACGCCCAAGGGCCGCGCGGCCCAGCGCTTCAAGGAACTGGCCGAGGCCGGCACCAAGGGACGCGTGAAGGTCGAGGTCTATCCCAACAGCCAGCTCTACAAGGACAAGGAAGAGCTGGAGGCGCTGCAGCTGGGCTCCGTGCAGATGCTGGCGCCGTCGCTGTCCAAGTTCGGCCCGCTGGGGGCCAAGCAGTTCGAGATCTTCGACCTGCCCTACATGTTCCGCACCGAGCAGCAGTTCGTCGACGTGACGACCGGCAAGATCGGCCAGCAGCTGATGGGTTCGCTGGAGAACAAGGGCATCAAGGGCCTGGCGTTCTGGAGCGGCGGCTTCCATGTGTTCTCGGCCAACAAGCCGCTGCTCAAGCCCGCCGACGTCAAGGGCCTGAAGATGCGCATCCCCAGCTCCAAGGTGCTGGAAGCCAGCCTGCGCCTGATGGGCGCGCTGCCGCAGACCATGCCCTTCTCCGAGGTCTACCAGGCGCTGCAGACCGGCGTCGTCGACGGCACCGAGAACATCCTGTCCAGCTACACCTCGCAGAAGTACTACGAGGTGCAGAAGCACATCACGCTGACCAACCACACCCACACCGGCTACGCGGTCGTCATCAACCGCAAGTTCTGGGAGGGCCTGCCGGCCGACATCCAGGCCGCGCTGGCCGATGCGATGAAGCAGGCCACCGACTACGAGATGCACCTCGTCGCGCAGGAGAACCAGGACGCCCTGGCCGAGCTGCGCAAGAACCCCCGCGTGCAGGTGCACGACCTGACCGATGCCGAGCGCGAGGTCTGGCGCACCACGCTGTGGCCGGTGCACAAGGAAATGGAATCCCGCATCGGCGCCGGCCTGCTGAACCAGGTCTACCAAGCCACCGGCGCCGCCAAGTGAACCGCCGCCAACCTCTTTCCCCACACAACACGGAGACATCACCCATGAAGCTCTTCAGCCGCCGCACCAGCCTGGCCACCCTGGCTCTGGCCACCGCCGCCGCCCTCGCCCTGCCCTTCTCTGTGCAGGCCCAGGCGCCCATCGTCATCAAGTTCAGCCACGTCGTCGCCCCCGACACGCCCAAGGGCAAGGGCGCGCAGCGCTTCAAGGAGCTGGCCGAGCAGCGCACGGGCGGCAAGGTCAAGGTCGAGCTCTACCCCAACAGCCAGCTCTACAAGGACAAGGAAGAGATGGAAGCGCTGCAGCTGGGCTCGGTCCAGATGCTGGCCCCGTCGCTCGCCAAGTTCGGGCCGCTGGGCGTGAAGGAATTCGAGGTCTTCGACCTGCCCTTCCTGTTCAAGGACACCGACGCCTTCCGCGCCGTCACCGACGGGCAGCTGGGCGCCGACCTGTTCAAGAAGCTCGAGCCCAAGGGCATCAAGGGCCTGGCCTACTGGGACAACGGCTTCCACATCATGAGCGCCAACAAGCCGCTGCACAACGTGGCGGACTTCAAGGGCATGAAGATGCGCATCCAGTCCAGCAAGGTGCTGGACGCGCAGATGCGCGCCCTCGGTGCCATTCCGCAGGTCATGGCCTTCAGCGAGCTCTACCAGGCGCTGCAGACCGGCGTCGTCGACGGCACCGAAGGCGTGCCGAGCAACTTCTACACGCAGAAGATCTTCGAAGTGCAGAAGCACATGACGCTGTCCAACCACGGCCACCTGGCCTACGCGGTCATCGTCAACAAGAAGTTCTGGGACGGCCTGCCGGCCGACATCCGCACGCAGCTCGAAGGCGCCATCAAGGACGCCACAGTCTACGCCAATGCCATCGCCAGCACCGAGAACGGCCGCGCGCTGGAAGGCATCAAGGCCAGCGGCAAGGTGACCATCTACACGCTGACGCCGGCCGAGACCAACGAGTGGAAGAAGGCGCTGATGCCCGTCCACAAGGAAATGGAATCGCGCGTCGGCAAGGCCACCATCGAAGCCGCCTACAAGACCGCCGGTTTCGTCGCGCCGAAATAAGCTCATCCGAGATCGAAGCCCAGCCCCGACCGGCGTTGCCGGCCCGGGGCGCTGCCGGGCCAGGCCTTCAGGGGTCAGGAGAAAAACAATGCTGAACAAAGTGCTTGATCATCTGGAGGAGTGGCTGATCTCCATCCTGATGGCGACGGCGACGCTGATCATCTTCTTCGCCGTGCTGCACCGCTATCTGGCCGGTGTGCCCTACATCCAGGACTACGCGCTGAAGCTCGACATGAGCTGGGCGCAGACCCTGTGCACCATTCTGTTCGTCTGGATGTGCAAGTTCGGCGCAGCCTACGGCGTGCGCACCGGCATCCACGTCGGCGTGGACGTCGTCATCAACCGCATGGCGCCCAAGAACCGCAGCCGCTTCGTCATCTTCGGCCTGCTGGCCGGCGCCTTCTTCACCGGCGTCATCGCCGTGCTGGGCGCCGTCTTCGTCTGGAAGAACGGCGCCCACCATGCCTTCTTCGAACTGATCGGCCAGCCCACCGACGACGTGCCCGAAGGCCCGACCGACCCCGACCTGGAGTGGCCGACCTGGATCATCTACCTGGCCATCCCGCTGGGCTCGGCGCTGATGTCCTACCGCTTCATGCAGGTCTGCGTCGCGTTCTGGAAGACCGGCGAGCTGCCCACGCACGACCACGCCCACGTCGAAGGCGTGGATGAACAGACGCCCCTGCAAGTCGAGGAGGCCAAGCCATGAACGCCCTCATCATCTTCAGCCTGCTGCTGGTGCTGATGCTCACCGGCATGCCGATCTCGATCTCGCTCGGCCTGACGGTGCTGACCTTCATCTTCACGATGACCGACGTGCCAGCCATGGAGGTGGCGCACAAGCTGTTCACCGGCATCGAGAAGTGGGAGATCATGGCCGTCCCCTTCTTCATCCTGGCCGGCAACTTCCTGACCCACGGGGGCGTCGCGCGGCGGATGATCAACTTCGCCACGTCGATGGTCGGCCACTTCCACGGCGGCCTGGCGTTGGCGTCCATCCTGGCCTGCTCGATGTTCGCGCTGGTCTGCGGCTCGTCGGTCGCCACCGTCGTGGCCATCGGCTCCATCGTGCTGCCGGCCATGGTGGCCCATGGTTACCCGATGCGCTTCGGTGCCGGCGTCATCATCACGGCCGGCTCGCTCGGCATCCTGATGCTGCCGTCGATCCCGAAGGTCATCTACGCGATCTCGACCAACACCTCCATCGGCGCGCTGTTCGTCGCCGGCCTGCTGCCTGGCATCGTGCTGGCGCTGATGCTGGCCGCGGTGACCTGGTGGATTGCCCGCAAGAACAACTATCCGCGCCTGGCGCGTGCCGGTTGGGGCGAGCGCCTCACGGCCTTCCGCAAGAGCTTCTGGGGCCTGCTGCTGGTCGTCATCATCGTCGGCGGCATCTGGTCGGGCGCCTTCACGGCGACCGAGGCCGCGGCGATGGCGGCGGTCTACTCGTTCTTCGTGTCCATCTTCGTCTACAAGGACCTGAAGATGAAGGACGTGCCCAAGGTGCTGAAGGACTCGGCCAACATGTCCGCGATGCTGCTCTACATCATCACGAACGCGGTGCTGTTCTCCTTCGTGCTGACCAACGAGAACCTGCCGCACCAGCTGGCCGACTGGCTGCTGTCGATGAATCTGGGCCAGAACGGCTTCCTGTTCGTCGTCAACCTGGTGCTGCTGGGCGCGGGCAACTTCATGGACCCGTCGTCCATCATCCTGATCATGGCGCCGATCTTCTTCCCGGCCGCCATGCAGCTGGGCGTGAACCCGGTGCACTTCGGCATCCTGATCGACGTCAACATGGAAGTGGGCCTGTGCCATCCGCCGGTGGGCCTGAACCTCTACGTGGCCTCGGGCATCTCCAAGCTCGGCATCACCGAGCTGACCAAGGCCGTCATGCCCTGGCTGCTGACGATGATCGTCTTCCTCATCATCGTCACCTACTGGCCGTGGCTGACGCTGATCGTGCCCAAGACCATGGGCATGCTCTGATGCTCGTCTGAGCGCTCAAGCCCGGCCTCGGCCGGGCTTTTTTCTTCCACCCGACATCCCGCAGCCATGAGCCCCCTTCTCTTCGCGCTGGCCCTGGCCGTCATGGTCCTGCTGGTCTACATGGGTCGCTACAGCGGCCGCGTGCGGGCTGAAGCCGCGCGCGTCATCGCCGCGCCGCCCGAGGCCGTTCGGGCCCGCGTGGCCGACTTGGCGCAGTGGCAGGCCTGGAACCCCTGGCTGGAACACGCGCGCGACGCGCGAGTCACGGTCGATGGCGAGACGCTGGCCTGGGACGTGCCCGAGGTCGGCAGCGCGCGCGTGCGCCAGTTCACGCCGGCCAGGCCGCTGACGCTGCGCCAGCACCTGGACTTCGCCCTGCCCTTCGCTTTCCGTGGCCGTTCGGACTGGCACTTCGAGGCCGTGCCCGGCGGCACGCGCGTCACCTGGCGCTTCAAGGGTCGTGTCGCCTTCACGCTGCGCGCCTTCGCCGCGACCGTGCAGGGCGCAACCGCACTGGACCTGCGCTTCGGCCTGGACCGCCTCGCCGCCACGCTCGAAGGCACCACCTCGGCAACCACGCCGGCCTATACGCTGAACTACACCGGCGTGCACGCGCAGCCCGCGCGCCTCAGCGCCCAACAGGCCTACCGCGGGCCGCTGGACACGCTGGCCAGCGAGCTGCCGCCGCGTGTGGCCGAGCTGCGCCGCCAACTGGGCCGGGCCGGCCTGCCCGCCGACGGCGTGGCGCGCGTGCTCTATCTGAAGACGCAGCTCAAGCGGCGCATCGTCGACTGCAAGATCGGCATCGAGCTGCCCGCGGCCGCGGCGCTGCCCGACGGCCTGGCCGCCCACGAGCAGCCCGCCCACAACGCCTACGTGCTGCGCTTCGACGGCCCGCCCGAGGCGCTGGAGCTGGCCTGGTACCAGGCCATGCAGCGCCTGCGCGTCGAGCAACGCCGCCCCGACCCGCGCCTGCCGCCCTATGCCCGCTATCTCGTCGACGCCGCGCCCGGGCAGCGCGGCACGGTCGACCTGCACCTGCCGCTGCTGCGCTGACGGCACGTTAGTTGCAACGCCCGGGGGCATGAACCCGCCCCCGCTCCCCCTGCCCGGGCTGCGCGTGCTGCTGGCCGACGCCGGCCAGCGGCGCAGCCCCGTCATCCGCCTGGAGCTGATCCGCCTGCGTTGCCAGCTCGTCGACGTGCTCGATCTCGTCGCCGAGCCTCATGCGCTGGTCAATGCGCTGCAGCGCCTTGCGCCCGAGCTGCTGCTGATCGACTGCGACCACCCCACGCCCGAGCTGCTCGCCCAGCTCGGCGAAGCGCAGGCGCTGCGCCCGCGCCCCGTCCTGCTGGTGGCCGAGCAAATGACCCCGGAGCAGATGCGCGCGGCGCTGCAGGCCGGCGTCAGCGCGCTGCAGCTGGCCGGCCTGCAGCCCCAGCGCCTGGGCGTGCTGCTGCAGCTGGCCCTGGCCCGCTTCGAGCACGACCAGGCGCTGCAGCGCGACCTGCGCCACACCCAGACCCAGCTGGCCGAGCGCAAGCTCGTCGAGCGCGCCCGCGGCATCCTGATGCGCGAGCAGGGCCTGGACGAGGAAGCCGCCTTCCAGCGCCTGCGCCAGCTCGCCATGGACGGCGGCCAGACGCTGGCCGCCGTGTCCATGCGCCTCATTGATGCGCACCAGTTGCTACGCCCCCGCTGAGGGCGCGGCGCACCAACACCAGCCCCTGTCCCACGCACCGGCCCGGCGCAAACCGTGCGCCGCGGGTCCCGCCATGCGCCAAGCCCGTGCAAGCCGGGCGCGAAGCGCCATCGCGAAAGCTGGCACGCAACCTGCTGAAACGGAACCGAGACCTGCAATGGCGCAGGACTCTTGGGCCGGCCGGCTGATGAATCGGCCGGCACTTCAGGACAACGACGTCCGACCTCCCCCTTTCCTGCGCCCATCGCGGCGCGGGAGAGACCCGGTCGCGACGTCGTTGCCGCTTTGGAATCCGCAGGAGCCCGTGATGACCGTCAGCGACCCTTCGACCGCCCTCGCCCCCATGCCCGACCCGCAGCGCCGCCGCCTGCTCGCCGCGGCCGCCGCATTGCCCGCAGCCGCACTGGCGGGCGGCGCCTGGGCCGCCGGCTCGGACAAGCCCGAGAAGGAGGAAGTGCGCATCGGCTTCATCCCTCTGACCGACTGCGCCAGCGTCGTCATGGCCTCGGTGCTGGGCTTCGACAAGAAGTACGGCGTCAAGATCATCCCCACCAAGGAAGCCTCCTGGGCTGGCGTGCGGGACAAGCTCGTCAATGGCGAGCTGGACATGGCCCACGTGCTTTACGGCCTGGTCTACGGCGTGCACCTGGGCACCAGCGGCCCCAAGAAGGACATGGCCGTGCTGATGGCCATCAACAACAACGGCCAGGCCATCAGCCTGTCCAAGACCCTGGCCGACAAGGGTGCCGTAGACGGCCCCTCGCTGGCCAAGGTGATGGCGGCCGACCCGCGCGAATACACCTTCGCCGGCACCTTCCCGACCGGCACCCACGCGATGTGGATGCACTACTGGCTGGCGGCCGCGGGCATCAACCCGCTGTCCGGCGCCAAGCTCATCACAGTGCCGCCGCCGCAGATGGTGGCGAACATGCGCGTGGGCAACATGGATGGCTTCTGCGTCGGCGAGCCCTGGAACCACCGCGCCATCATGGACGGCATCGGCATCACGGCCAACACGACGCAGGACATCTGGAAGGACCACCCCGAGAAGGTGCTGGGCACGACGGCCGAGTTCGTCCAGAAGTACCCCAACACCACGCGCGCCGTGATGATGGCCGTGCTGGAGGCCAGCCGCTGGATCGACGCCAGCCTGTCCAACAAGCTGAAGATGGCCGAGACGGTGGCGCAGAAGGCCTACATCAACACCGGCGTCGAGGCCATCAACCAGCGCATCCTGGGCCGCTACCAGAACGGCCTGGGCAAGACCTGGGACGACCCCGACCACATGAAGTTCTTCAACGACGGGGCGGTGAACTATCCCTACCTGTCCGACGGCATGTGGTTCCTGACCCAGCACAAGCGCTGGGGCCTGCTCAAGGCCCACCCCGACTACCTGGCCGTCGCCAAGCAGGTCAACCAGACAGCGCTCTACAAGCAGGTGGCCACGGCCATGGGCATCAGCGTGCCCAAGAGTGACTTCCGCACCAGCAAGCTGATCGACGGCGTTGTCTGGGATGGCAAGGACCCGGCGAAGTACGCCGACGGCTTCAAGATCAAGGCTTAATCATGGTCTCCGCAGTCTTCCACTCCCCAGGCGACAGCGCCGCCTCGACCCCCACCTCGGCCACCGCCGCGGTCAGCGTCAGCCGCCCGCCGGCCACGACGGCCGAGCCCGCTGCCGCACCCGATCCCAAGGTCAGGCTGCGTCGCGGCGGCATCGACTGGCGCGCCATCGCGCTGCGCGTGCTGCCGCCGGTGCTCAGCCTGGCGATGCTGATCGGCATCTGGGCCCTGGCGACGATGAAGGGCGGCAGCTTCCCCACCCCGGCCGCCACCTTCGATGCCGCCGTCAAGCTGTTCTCCGATCCCTTCTACAGCAACGGTCCCAATGACCAGGGCATAGGCTGGAACATCCTGAACTCGCTGGGGCGCGTGGGCATGGGCTTCGGCCTGGCCGCGCTGGTCGGCATCCCGCTGGGCTTCATCATCGGCCGCTTCGACTTCGCCAACCGCATGGTGTCGCCGCTGATCTCGTTGCTCAAGCCCGTGTCGCCGCTGGCCTGGCTGCCCATCGGCCTGCTGGTGTTCAAGAGCGCCAACCCGGCGGCGATCTGGACCATCTTCATCTGCTCGATCTGGCCCATGGTCGTCAATACGGCGGTCGGCGTGCAGCGCGTGCCGGTGGACTACCTGAACCTGGCTGGTCATCGTCGCAGCCGAGATGCTGACCGGCGGCGTCGGCATCGGCTTCTGGGTCTGGGACGAGTGGAACAACCTCAACGTCGCCCACATCATCATCGCCATCTTCGTCATCGGCACCGTCGGGCTGCTGCTCGAGTGGGCGCTGATGTCCCTTGCCAAGCACTTCTCTTTCGAGGACTGAGCCATGAGCGAACGCGCCTTCATCGAAGTCCAGCACGCCGAGATGGCGTTCAACACACGCAAGGGCCGCTTCCATGCGTTGCAGGACGTCAACCTGCAGGTTCAGCGCGGCGAGTTCGTCACGCTGATCGGCCACTCCGGCTGCGGCAAGTCGACACTGCTCAACCTCATCGCCGGCCTGCTGCTGCCGACCGAAGGTGCGCTGATCTGCGACGGCCGCGAGATCGCCGCACCCGGCCCCGAGCGCGCCGTCGTGTTCCAGAACCATTCGCTGCTGCCCTGGCTGACCTGCCTGGAGAACGTGCTGCTGGCCGTCGAATCCGTCTTCGGCGGCAAGGAGCCCAGCGTGCGCCTGCACCTGCGCGCCAAGGCCGCGCTGGAGCTGGTGGGCATGAGCCATGCGCTGCAGAAGCGCCCGCACGAGATCTCCGGCGGCATGAAGCAGCGCGTCGGCATCGCCCGGGCGCTGGCCATGGAGCCCAAGGTGCTGCTGATGGACGAGCCCTTCGGTGCGCTGGACGCGCTGACCCGCGCGCGCCTGCAGGACGAGCTGCTGAAGATCGTCGCGCGCACGCAGAGCACGGTTGTCATGGTCACGCACGACGTCGACGAAGCCGTGCTGCTGAGCGACCGCATCGTCATGATGACCAACGGCCCGGCGGCGACCATCGGCGAGGTGCTCGACGTCGGCATCCCGCGGCCGCGGGTGCGCGTGGAGCTGGCCGAGGACGCCCGCTACATCGCCGCGCGCAAGGAGGTCATCGACTTCCTCTACACGCGCCACGCTCACGTCGAGAAGGCCGCCTGACCGGTCACGCCGAAATAGCACTTGAAGGACGGATCCACCGCCTTGCGCCTGCCGCCAATGAGCTTCAGGCCCCAGGTCGAACCGTAGACGTCCATCCGGCCGGGCCGCCTGCTGACAACGCTCGGTGCTGCGTCGTGCAGACTGGCTGGATGAATCACTGCAACGAACTGCTGGTTGATTGGGGTCGCGGCTGGGCCGCGTCGCGCGGCACCGCCGCACCCTTGCCCCTGGGCGACGGCGCCTGGCGCATCGAGGTCGGCTTGGCCGGCCATCGCTGGCGCGACCTGCTGCCGGCCTGGGGCGGTGAGCGCCTCTTCGCCTGGGCGGAGCGCGTGGCCGCGCCGGGCATGTGGATCAAGGCCCTGGCCGACCCGGCCACGCTGTGCCTGCCGGCGGGCTGGCAAATTCAGGCCACCGAATACCTGATGAACACGCCGCTTGCCGGCGCCATCAACGCGCCGCTGCCATCGCTCGCCTCCGGCTACCGCGCCGACTGGCTGCACGAGACGGCGGCCATCGAATGCCGCGTGCTGGCGGCCGACGGCCAGCTGGCCGCCAGCGCCCGCGCCGGCCTGGCCGGCGCGCATGCGGTATTCGATCAGGTCGTCACGCACGAGGCCCACCGCCGCCGCGGCCTGGCGCGGCACGCGATGGCCGGCCTGGGCCGGGCTGCCCAGTTGCGCGGCGCCCGCGAGGGTGTGCTGGTGGCGACCGAGGACGGCCGCGCGCTGTACGCGGCCCAGGGCTGGCATGTAGCGTCGCTGATGGCCGCGGCCTGCGTGGCCGAGCCGGACTAACGTTCACATCAACGCCAGCGCGTCGGCGCCCGCCGCCAGCCGCATCGGACCATCGGCCTCGGTCGCCGCGCGCCAGACCGCCTCGGCCACATCCTGCGCCCGCGTGACCTCCTCGGTCGACTGGGCCCAGCCGGCAAACACCTGCCCGGCCAGCTCCGCATAGGCCTCGGGAATGCTGCCCTGCATGCGCGAGCGGGCGTTCTCGCCGAAGCGCGTCGTCGGCGAGCGGCCGGGCAGCACCAGGCGCGCGCGGATGCCGAAGGGCGCCAGCTCCAGCGCCAGCACTTCGGTGAAGGCATTCACGGCCGCCTTGCTCGCCGTGTAGACGGCCAACAGCGGCAAGGCCTTCAGCGTCACGCTGGACGTGACGTTGATGACCACGCCCGCGCGACGCTCGCGGAACTGCGGCAGCACGGCCTGCGTCATCGCCATCGTGCCGAAGGTGTTGGCCTCGAAGATCTCGCGCACCTGGGCCATGGGGATGCCCTCCAGCGCGCCGAGCAGGCCGATGCCGGCGTTGTTGACCAGCACGTCGATGGGGCCGGCCGCGGCGACGGCGCGGCGGATGCTGTCGGCGTCGGTCACGTCCAGCGCCAGCACGCGCAGGCCCTCGGCGGGCGGCAGCACGTCCTCGCGCGGCGTGCGCATCGTCGCGATGACCTGCCAGCCCCGGGCGAGGAAGTAGCGGGCGGTTTCCAGGCCGAAGCCGGACGAGCAGCCGGTGATCAGAACGGTTTTCATGGGGAAGTCCTTGGGTTGCGGATGCCGCCACGATAGGACGGTGCCGCAGGACTGACTACACTTGAAAATCCGTAAAACATTAGCAATCGTCCTGCCATGATCGATCCTCTGGCCGAGGTCGTCGGCCTGCTGCAACCGGGCGCTCGCTTCTCCAAGGTCGTCGCCGGCGCGGGCGCCTGGCGGGTGCGCCGCGCGGAGGCGGGCCTGCCCTTCTACGCCGTCGTGCTGGAGGGCGCTTTCCGACTCGCCGTCGACGGGCAGGAGCCGTTGCCGCTGCAGGCCGGCGACTTCGTCCTCGTCCCGGCCGCCCAGCCCTTCACCAACAGCAGCGCCGAACCACCCCCGCCGGACATGCCCGACACGCTGCCGGTGCAGCAGCCCGACGGCAGCTTCCGCTTCGGCCGGCCGGATGGCCCGCCCGACGTGCGCCTGCTGGTGGGCCATTGCACCTTCGGCTCGCCGGACGCGGCGCTGCTGGTGTCGCTGCTGCCGCAACTGCTGCACGTGAGCGGCGAGCCGCGGCTGATCGCGCTGGTACAGCTGGTGGTTGACGAGACGCGCGCCCAGCGCCCGGCACGCGAGGAAGTGATGTCGCGGCTGCTGGAGGTGTTGCTCATCGAGGCGCTGCGGTCACCCCAGGGCCCGACCGCATCGCCCGGCCTCGTGCGCGGCCTGGCCGACGCGCGCCTGGCCGCGGCGCTGCGCCGCCTGCATGAAGAGCCGGCCCGGTCATGGACGGTCGCGTCACTGGCCAAGGAAGCGGCGCTGTCGCGCTCGGCCTTCTTCGAGCGCTTCAGCCGCGCGGTGGGCCTGGCGCCCATGAGCTATCTGCTGGCCTGGCGCATGGCGCTCGCCCGCAAGTTGCTGCGCGACGAAGGCCTGGCCGTGGCCGAGGTGGCCGAGCGCGTCGGCTACAGCTCGGCCAGCACCTTCAGCGTGGCCTTCACGCGCCACATGGGCCAGCCACCGGCGCGCTACGGGCGGCAGGCGGCCTAGAAGACGACCTCGGCCCGCAGCCCGCCCTCGGGCCGGTTGCTCAGCACCAGCAGCGCGCCCTGGCGCCGCACCAGTTGCTGCGCGATGTACAGGCCCAGCCCCGTGCCGCCCGTCGCGCGGTTGCGAGAACTCTCGACGCGGCGGAAGGGCTGGCGCACGCGCTCCAGCTCGGCTTCGGGAATGCCGGGGCCGTTGTCCTCGACGACCAGCCGCGTCACGCCGGCGGCGAGGTCGACGCTGACCCGGGCGTTGCCGGCATAACGCAGCGCATTGCCAACCAGGTTGTCGACGACGCGGCGCAGCGCGACCGGGTCGGCGCTGATGACCGCACTCGGGCCTTCGAAGCTGACCGTGGCGCCAGCCTCGGCGAGGTCGTCGACGGCCGACTGCGCCAGCGCCGACAGGTCCACACGTTGCATGTCGGCGGCCTCAGCCGGGCGGAACACCTCGATGACGCTCTCGACGAGGCGGTTCATCTCGCGGATGTCGTCCACGCAGCGCTCGCGCACGCCGGCCTCGACCTCGCCCGTCTCCAGCCTCAGGCGCATGCGTGTCAGCGGCGTGCGCAGGTCGTGCGAGATGGCCGCGATCATCAGGCCGCGCTCCTCGAACTGGCCGCTCAGCTCAGCGGCCATGCGGTTGAACACGGTGGCGGCCTCGCGCACTTCGCGGGTGCCATCGCCCTCGTCCAGCGTGGGCGCCGGCAGGCCGCGCGCCAGCGCCGGTGTCAGCCCGCGCGCGGCGCCCACCAGCCGGCCCATGGGTCGCGCCAGCCAGCGCGACCCCCACCAGGCGGCCAGCGCGATGACCAGCACGCGCATGCCGTAGTCGACCAGGCTGCCGCGCAGCGACAGCGTTGGCGGCAGCGACGGGAAGGTCGGCATATGGCCCCTGGCCGCATGCCCAGGTCCGCCGGGTCCTGCGGAGCCACGCTCGGGGCCTACCGCGCCACGCGGGCCGGGCCCGGGGGCGTCGTCGCCAAAGTCTGGCGGCTCGCGCGGCGGTAGTGGCTCGACGTGAGCCGGCCGCGTCATCACGTTCAGCGGCCCCTGGGTGACGAGTGTCCAGGCGGCCAGATGGCTGAGCACCAGCGCGGCCCACATCAGCAGGAAGAGCCTGAGACCCAGGCCGTCCCAATCGCGCCAGCGCTTCAACATGGGCTCACCTCGGCATCGAACAGATAGCCCTCGCCGCGCACGGTGCGGATCAGGCTGGGCTCGCGCGCCGTGTCGCCGAGCTTGGCGCGCAGCCGCGACACGGCGAGGTCGATGCTGCGATCGTTGACCTCGACGCCGGACGCGCGGGTCAGCTCGATGAGCTGGTCACGGCTGAGCACGCGGCCGGGCCGCTGCACGAAGGCCGCGAGCAGCCGGAACTCGGCGCTGGACAGTGCGATGCCCACGTCGTCCGCGTTGATGAGCTGGCGTGTCAGGCGGTCGAAACGCCAGCGGCCGAAGCGCAGCAGCCGCGTGTCCTCCGGCGCCGCGGCGCCCTTGCTCGCGCGCCTCGTGAGCGCCTGCAGGCGCGCGACGAGTTCGCGCGGCTCGAAAGGCTTGGCGAGGTAGTCGTCGGCACCGAGCTCCAGGCCGATGACGCGGCTCATCGTGTCGCCGCGCGCGGTCAGCATCAGCACGGGTGGCGCCTCCGGCTGGGTGGACAGCCAGCGCAGCAGCGCCAGGCCATCTTCGCCGGGCAACATCAGGTCGAGCACGATGACGTCGACCGCGTCGGCGGCCAGCAGCCGCCGCATTGCCTGGCCATCGGCCGCCGCGCTGATCCGCCAGCCAAAGCCCTGCAGATAGGCGGTCAGGCTGGTGCGGATCTCGGCGTCATCGTCGACGACCAGGCAATGTCCCGTCATGCGGCGATGCCCACCCTGAGCGTGGCGACGTAGCCGGCGCTGACCGAACCGGTCATGGTGGCGAGCTGGGTGCTGTAGCCGTCGCTGAAGATGCCGTCGCTGGCGAAGCTGATCTGCGCCAGGTTGCTCGCGCTGCCCGTGTAGCCGCTGCTCGCGTACACGGCGCTGCTGATGTCGTTCGGGAAGGCGATCTGCGAGGTCTTGAGCTTGTTGCTCCAGCTGCTGGCCGTGTTGGTGGCGCGGTAGACCTCGAAATGCATGTGGGGCATGCGGCCCGAATAGCAGCCGGGGAAGACGGTCGTGAAGGTCGCCGTGCCGTCGCTGGCCGTGGCCTGCACGCCGCGCAGATAGTTCTCGGCCGTCGCGCCGCTGGAGTACATCGAGTAGCGGCCCAGCGCGTCGCAGTGCCAGAGGTAGATGGCGTAGCCGGACAGGTCGGTGCAGGACGAATTGGTGTTCACCAGCTCGATGATGACCTGAACCGGCACGCCCGCGGCGACGCCGCTGGCGCCGGCGATGCTGGCGCGGATGTCGCTGCGCACGATGCCGGACAGCGCCAGCGCATTGGCGACGCCGCCGCTGGCGCCGTTGTTGGAGCCGTCGCCCGGGTAGGGGCCGGCGGTCTCTTCCGGGATGACGGAGCAGTTGCCCACCGTCGAACCGCTCGAGCTGCTGCCGGACGAGGTTGACGAACCCGAAGACGACGAATCACTCGTCGTGCTGCTGCCACCGCCGCCGCCACCGCAGCCGCCCAGCGCCAGGGCGCCAGCGCTGCCAAGCGACGCCGCGCCGGCGCCGAGCAGCCAGCGCAGCGCGGCGCGGCGCTCCAGGGCTTGTTGCTGCAGGCGGCTCAGGTCGTGGGCGAGGCCCAGGTCGTGGTCATGCCTGGGGTGGTGGTCGTGGCGCATGGCGTCTCCTTCGGGTGGCGGATGGAGACATTGCAGCGCCGCGATGTATCGGGCGGATCGGCAGTTTGTGTCGACGCTGAAACGATCAGCCCAGAATGAGCTGCAGCGACCCCTGCAGCGCCTGGATCAACGCCTCCAGCGCCTGCAGCAGGCGCTCGCTGCCCTGGTGCATGCGCTGCACGGCGTCGCCCTGCTCCACGCGCAGGCCCCGCAACAGCACGAGCCAGGCCTCGTCGACGGCGGCGAAGGCGGGCTGCAACGCCGGGCCGGCCAGCGGCGCGGCGCGCACCTGGTCATAGGCCTGGATGAACTCGTCCAGGCCCGCCGCCAGGCCGCTGGCGTCGTGGCCGGGCAGCACCTGGCTGAGCAGGCCTTCCTTGGCCAGGCGCTGGCTCAACAGGCGCAGCCGCGTGACCTGGGCGAGCAGGCCGACCGGACGCTGGCCGGCGCGCTCGGACAGGCCGGCGACCAGCGTCTCGCTGCTCTCCAGCAGGCGCTGGGCGGCGCGGTCGCTGCGGGCGAGGTCGGGCTGGCGGTGGGCCAGCGCCGCGTCGAGCTGGGCCCAGGCGGCCGACACGGCGGCCAGCTCCTCGGCCAGATCGTGGCGCAGCAGCTCGGCCAGGCGCGCGAGGTTGGCCGCCACGCGCTCGGCGGAGGCATCCAGCAGCGCCTGGGCCTCGCGGCGCTCGGGCGGCGCCAGCCGCGGCCATTGGCGCAGCGCCTGCAGCTTGACGATGCGCTGGCTCAGCATGCGCTGCGCGCCCGCACGCTCCAGCGCCTCGGCCAGTTCGCTGGTGTGCACGACGCCGCGCGCCACCTCGGGCAGCTTGGACTGGGTCTGCATCGCCGTGTTGCGCAGCAGCGCAAAGGCCGCGGCCTCGTCGATGCCGCGCGCCTGCATCAACAGGCCCTTGGCGCGCTCGGTCCATTTGCGCTCATCCAGCTTGGCCTGGGCGGCGCTGTCGCGCGCCTGCTGATGGCTGGCGAGGTCGCGCAGCCACAGCAGCAAGTCGGCCAGCACGCCGGCGTTGACATCGGCGGGCAGCCACAGCAGCGCGCCGCGGGCCAGAACCGCCCGGCGTTCCTCGGTCGTCGGCGGCGGCGACAGCAGCACCGCGGGCAGGCCGAAGGCCCGATCGGTGTGCAGCAGATGCGCCAAGGCGGTGCGGTCCGGGCACCACAGCAGGCCCAGGGCGGGGCCGTCGGTCGGCGCGGCCAGCTCGGAAACGGTGCGCAGCGACCAGCCGCGGGCCCGCAGATCGGCGCCCTGCGGCGGCTCGGCGGGGCTGCAGATCAGCGTCGTGTGCTCGATGGAGGAAGAGATATCGGACATGGCTCGGGCGATCACGCCCCAAAACGGCGCAAGAATCAGGCCACGCGGCGAGAGCCACGCAGGCATGAGGCTTGCAAGTATCGGAGTGTGGCGCTCGCAATGGTGCGGTCGCCTTCCCGCCGCGACGTCCGAGCCTGCCCTGGCACGTGACCGGCGGCCGGGCGTGGGCGAACGACGCGGCAGCAAGCCCGAACGAGCCCGACATGTCCGCCCTGCAAAACTTCAAACGCGCCGGCCACAGCCCGACCCTGTTCGCGGCCTTCCTGTACTTCGCGTTCTCCTGCTGCATCTGGGTGCTGAACGGCGCGCTGGCGCCCTTCATCAGCGAGTCCTTCCACCTGACACCGGCCCAGAAGGGGCTGATGCTGTCCATTCCCATCATGGCCGGCGCGCTGATGCGCTTCCCGCTGGGCATCCTGTCGCAGTACATCGGCCGCAAGAACGCGACGCTGGTGGAGATGAGCCTGATCGCCGTGGCCATGCTCTACGGCTTCTTCATGGTCAAGCGTTACGACGACCTGCTGGCCATGGGCGTGCTGCTGGGCATCGCCGGTGCCAGCTTCGGCGTCGCGCTGAGCCTGGGCTCGGGCTGGTTCCCGCCGCAGTACAAGGGCCTGGCGATGGGCCTCGTCGGCGCGGGCAATGTCGGCACGGCCGTGTCGGTGCTGGTGGCGCCGCCACTGGCCCAGGCCTACGGCTGGCAGACGGTCTACGCCTTCGCCGCCGGCGCCATCCTGATTCCGATGATCGTCATGATCGTCTTCGCCAAGGAGCCGCCCGACGTTGATGCCCACGCCTCGCTGCGCGAGCACGCGGCCTGCCTGTTCGAAAAGGACGGCTGGGCCTTCAGCCTGATCTACGGCGTCACCTTCGGCGGCTTCATCGGCCTGACGACCTTTCTGCCCACCTACTACTACGACCAGTTCAGCGTCTCCAAGGTGCAGGCCGGCCAGCTGACGATGCTGGCGGCCTTCATGGGCGCGGCAGTGCGCGTCGTCGGCGGCGGCCTGTCGGACCGCTTCGGCGGCGTCAACGTGCTGACCCTGGTGCTCGTTGTCGTCGCCGTCAGCCTGACCGGCGTGGGCCTGGCCAGCGGCTCGCTGGTGCTGACGACGCTGTTGCTCATCGTCTGCTTCGGCGCTTTAGGCGCCGGCAACGGCGCGCTGTTCCAACTGGTGCCGCTGCGCTGGCCGGCCGCGACGGCCGTGGCGGGCTCGATGATCGGCGAGGTCGGCGCGCTGGGCGGCGGCCTGGTGCCCAACCTGATGGGCCTGTCCAAGCAGCATGCCGGCACCTACCTGTGGGGCTTCGTCATCTTCGCCGTGCTGGCCGTGCTGATGCTGGGCGTCATGCGCATCATGCAGATCCGCTGGACGCGCACCTGGGCCGAGAAGGGTGGCCGGGCGCGCAGCGCCGGCGCGGCAGCCAGCGCCGACGAGCCCGCGCATTACCAGCGCGCCTGACGCGCCGCTGCCCCTCGCGCGGGGGACAGACCAGCGCCGGGGGCTCGGCACACTGCGAGGCCATGAAGATCCCCTTCGCTCTCGTACTTCTTGCCCTGGCCACGGGCGCACAGGCCGGCGTCAGCTGCAAGATTGGCGGCGCCGACATCCGCGTGTCCGACAGCCTGGCGGACTTCAACTACTCGCCCAGCGGCAAACCGGGCCACACCGGCAAGGTGTCGCGCTTCCGGCTGATGACGCTGGACGGCGGCGAAGGCCCGACCAGCAGCGTCGAGTTGAAGGCCGTGGACATCACGACGCCGGGCGACTACGCGGTCTCCAACGAGTCGCTCTGGCGCTCGGTCATCCGCGTGCAGGGCAAGCAGCAGAAGGTGACCGGCGGCAAGTTCAAGTTCACGCGCTTCGAGATGCACGATTCGGCAGGCCGCGCGGCCGGCACGGTCGAGTTCACGACCGACCAGACCAGCGGCTCCTGCAGCTTTGACGTCGAGGTCAAGGGCATCAACCGCGACCGGCTCGGACTTTGATCGTCAGCGTGGCAGGAACACCAGCCACGCAACCAGCAGCAGGTTGAGTACCAGCGACAGCGCCAGGCCGATCTGCCAGACGCTGATCGCGTCACGCGCGACCCGGGCCGGGCGCGCGGACGCCGGCTGGTCACGCGCGGCCAGGCGCTCCAGCGCGAGCAGCAGCTCGTCGGCCGTCTCGAAGCGCAGCTTGGCCTCGCGCGCCACGGCGCGCATGACGAGACGGTCCAGCGGCATGGGCACGCTGGGCTGCAGCCGGCTGACGCTGGCCGGCTCGCGGCGGTAGCGCGCCAGCTGGTAGGGCTCGATCTCGCCGTAGGGCAGGCGGCCGGTCAGGGCCCGGTAGAGCGTCACGCCGAGCGCGAACAGGTCCGAGCCGGCATCGGGCGGCTGCGGCGGGTCCTGCCATTGCTCGGGGTTGATGTAGCTGGGCGTGCCCGCGTGCAGCTCGCGCAGCGCGGCCGGCGCGCGCGGGCTCAATGCCACGCCCAGGTCCAGCACGCGCCACTGGCCATCGTCACCCAGGTGCAGGTTGGCCGGCTTGATGTCGCGGTGCACGACCCCGGCGGCATGCAGCAGGCTCAAGCTGCGTGCGACGGCCGTGCCAAGTGCCAAGGCCTGCGCCGCGTCCAGCGGACCTTTCGCCAGCATTTGCTCCAGCGTGTGGCCGCCATGCCAGTCGAACGCCGCGTAGAAATGTGTCGAGCCGTCGGCCGGTGCATGCACGCGCACCAGGCCGCCGCCGCCTGCGCCGCCGCGGCGTTGGCGCGGCGCCTCGGCCAGGCGCAGGCCCAGCCAGATCTCGTGGGCCAGCATGGCCCGCTCCTCCGGGTCGTCGGCGCGGCCGGGGCGCAGCATCTTCAGTGCGACGAGGCGACCCGTGGCCAGCTCACGGGCCTGCAGCAGGCGGTGCACGCCGTTGTCAGCCACGATGGCCGTGACCTGGTAGCCATCGAGTTGCGCGCCCACGCCCAGCGGCCCCGGGCTGGGCAGCGTTCGGCCCAGCGCCGCCAGGTCGTTCAGGCCCGGGTCGGCCAGGTCCTTCACGTCCAGCACCAGGGCCGTCGCGTTGTCGTGGCTGCCGGCGGCCAGGGCCGCCTGGGTCAGCGCATCGGCCGCGGCCTGGGCGCCTGGCGTGCCGCGCAGCAGGTCGGCGATCTGGCGATGGCGCAGGGCGCCATGCACGCCGTCGCTGGTCAACAGCAGGCGGTCGCCGACCTTCAGCTCGCCCTGGCTGTGGTCCAGGCGCAGCGCGTCGTCCAGGCCCAGCGCACGTGTGAGGCCGGCAAAGTCGCGGCGCTCCAGGCGATGGTCCTGCGTCAACAGCAGGCATTGGCCGTCGCGCAGCAGCCAGGCGCGGCTGTCGCCGACATGGGCCAGCGCGTAACGGCGGCCACGCAGCGCCAGGGCCGTCAGCGTCGTCAGCGCCTCGCGCGGCCGGCCGTCTTCGCCGGGGCGGCGGTTGTGGGCGGCCAGCCAGGCGTTCTGGTGGCCGAGCAGCCGATCCAGCGCGACGCTGCTGTCCCAGTCGGCCGGCACGCCATGGAAATCACGCAACAGGCTCATCACCGAGGTCTGCGCGGCCATCAGGCCCTCACTGCCCGACGACCCCTCGCCACCGCTCACGCCATCCGCCAGCGCCGCCACCCAGCCGCGCTCGGCCTCGTGCGCGGCGGGTGCCTGCACGCCGGCGAAGTCCTCGTTGCGAGGGCGCTTGCCCTGCAGGCTGGACAGGCCGGTGTCGAGTTCGAAGCGCATGCGAGTGGTCGTTGTCAGTTAACAGTCTGCATTGCGGGCCGAGCGCCGGGCCGCTCCCAAGCCGGCCCGCGTTGGGCGCTGCTTGCCGGTCATGCCGGTAAGCATCGGCGTCCCCTCGGGGGATCGGCCAAGGTACCCCTTGGACGAGGGGCTTCAGTTTGGTGCGATTTGGGGATGAGTGCACCCGCACCGGGACAGCGAGCGCTTCGGCGTGGGGCGCCGCCAGTCGTTTTGCACGCTGCGGCAGGGCTGGAGGCCAGCTTCATCGCTGGCACATCGCTTGCAAAGCAATTGACAGGCCAATTAGGAGTTCGGCATGAAGAAGATGAAGCTCGTGATGGTGGGCAACGGCATGGCCGGCGTTCGCACGCTGGAGGAGCTGATCAAGATCACGCCGGATCTCTACGACATCACCGTCTTCGGCGCCGAGCCCCACCCCAACTACAACCGCATCCTGCTCAGCCCCGTGCTGGCCGGCGAGCAGACGGTCGACGAGATCATCCTGAACCCGCTCTCCTGGTATGCGGAGAACGGCATCACGCTGCACCTGGGCAAGACCGTCACGCAGATCGACCGCGTGCGCCGCCGCGTCGTCGCGGCCGACGGCACGAGCGCCGAGTACGACCGACTCTTGATCGCCACCGGCTCCAATCCCTTCGTGCTGCCGGTGCCGGGCAAGGAGCTGGAGGGCGTCATCGCCTACCGCGACATTGCCGACACGAACGCGATGATCGACGCGGCCACGAAGTACCGGCACGCCGTCGTCATCGGCGGCGGCCTGCTCGGCCTGGAGGCCGCCAACGGCCTGATGCTGCGCGGCATGCAGGTCACCGTCGTGCACCTGGTCGACACACTGATGGAGCGCCAGCTCGACGGCGTGGCCGGCGACCTGCTGCGCAAGTCCCTGGTCGACCGCGGCCTGAACTTCATGCTGGGCGCGCAGACGCAAGCGCTGCTGGGGAACGAGGCCGGCCGCGTCCGTGCCATCCAACTCAAGGACAAGGATGGCCAGTCCATCGAAGTGCCGGCCGATCTCGTCGTCATGGCCGCCGGCATCCGCCCCAACACCGCGCTGGCGGAAAGCGCGGGCATCCTCTGCAGCCGCGGCATCGTTGTCACCGACACGATGCAGACCGTCACCGACCCGCGCATCTATTCCGTCGGTGAATGCGCCGCCCACCGCGGCATCGCCTACGGCCTGGTCGCGCCGCTGTTCGAGCAGGGCAAGGTCTGCGCCACCCACCTGGCCCAGTTCGGCATCGGCCGCTATCTCGGCTCGTCGGTCAGCACCAAGCTCAAGGTGACCGGCATCGATCTCTTCAGCGCCGGCAACTTCACCGGTGGCGCGGGCACGGAGGAGATCGTCATGAGCGATCCCTTCGCCGGCGTCTACAAGAAGCTGGTCATCCAGGACGACCAGCTCGTCGGCGCCTGCCTGTACGGCGACACGGTGGACGGCGGCTGGTACTTCAAACTGCTGCGCGAAGGCCGCAAGATCGCCGACATCCGCGACAAGCTGATGTTCGGCGAGGCCGGCGCCAACATCGGCGACGTGGGCCACCAGGGCGTCAGCCGCGCGGCGGCGATGGCCGACACGGACGAGGTCTGTGGCTGCAACGGCGTCAACAAGGGCTCGATCTGCAAGGCCATCCGTGACAAGGGCCTGTTCACGCTGGACGAGGTGCGCAAGCACACCAAGGCATCGGCGAGCTGCGGCTCGTGCACGGGCCTGGTCGAGCAGCTCATCATGTTCACGGCGGGTGGCGACTACTCCGCCACGCCGAAGAAGAAGGCCATCTGCGCCTGCACGGACGCCAGCCACCAGGACGCCCGCGAGGCCATCGCCAAGGCGCGGCTGCTGACCTCGCAGGAGGTCTTTCACGCCCTGAGCTGGAAGACGCCCAACGGCTGCGCCACCTGCCGCCCGGCCATCAATTACTACCTGATCTCGACCTGGCCCAAGGAGGCCGTCGACGACCCGCAGAGCCGCTTCATCAACGAACGCTCGCACGCCAACATCCAGAAGGACGGCCGCTACTCGGTCATCCCGCGCATGTGGGGCGGCGAGACGACGAGTGCCGAGCTGCGCCGCATCGCCGATGCGGTGGACAAGTACCAGATCCCCACCGTCAAGGTCACCGGCGGCCAGCGCATCGACCTGCTGGGCGTGAAGAAGGAAGACCTGGTCAACGTCTGGAAGGACATCGGCATGCCCTCGGGCCATGCCTATGCCAAGGCGCTGCGCACGGTGAAGACCTGCGTGGGCTCGGAGTGGTGCCGCTTTGGCACGCAGGACAGCACGCAGATGGGCAAGGACCTGGAGCGGGCGCTGTGGCGCATGTACGCGCCGCACAAGGTCAAGATCGCCGTGTCGGGCTGCCCGCGCAACTGCGCGGAGGCCGGCATCAAGGACGTGGGCGTCATCGGCGTCGATTCCGGCTGGGAGATCTACGTCGCCGGCAACGGCGGCATCAAGACCGAGGTGGCCGAGTTCTTCTGCAAGCTCAAGACACCCGAGGAGGTGCTGGAGTACAGCGGCGCCTTCCTGCAGCTCTACCGGCTGGAGGGCTGGTACCTGGAGCGCACGGTGCACTACGTGGCGCGCGTGGGCCTGGACCACGTGAAGAAGAAGGTGCTCGACGACGCCGAGAACCGCAAGGCGCTGTGGACGCAGCTGCAGTTCAGCCTGGACGGCGAGCCCGACCCCTGGTTCGACTTCGACAAGGCCCATGTGGACCTGCGCCAGTTCGACAAGGTGGCCGTCTGATGCTGAGCCGTCGCACCACCCTGCTCGCCGGCCTGGCCCTGACCGGCCGGCCCGTGCTCGCCCAGGGGCACATCGACCGCCTCGGCGATGCCATCGACAAGGCCGGCGCCCAGCGCATGCTGAGCCAGCGCATGGGCAAGGCCTGGCTGGGCCAGCTGCGCCCGGAGCTGGCCGAGCGCGCCCGCGCCGTGCTGCAGGCCAGCGAGGCGCGCTTCGAGCGCCAGCTCGGCGAGCTGCTGGCCTACGCACCGACGCCCGAGATCGTCGGCTGCTACAAGGCCATGCAGCACCGCTTCGGCGACTACCGCGCGCTGCTGCAGAGCAAGCCCAGCCGGGAGCGCGTCGACGAGTTGCTGCAGACCTCGGGCGAGATGCTCAGCCTGGCCCAGGTCGCCACGGGCGAGCTGCAGCAACGCTCCGCCGCGGCAACGGCCATGCTCGTCAACATGTCGGGCCGGCAGCGCATGCTGTCGCAGCGCCTGGCCCTGTTCTTCATGGCCGGCCAGCAGGGTGCGCGGCCCGACCTGGTCGCCAAGGAGACGGCCAAGGCCCGCGGCGAGTTCGAGACCGCCCTGCGCGTGCTCGGCTCGGCCCCCGAAGTGACGCCCGCCATCCGCGACAACCTCGAGCTGGCACGCAACCAATGGGTCTTCCTGCAATCGGCGCTGGCCGGTGAAAGCCAGGGCCCGCAGGCCGCCAATGACGTGTTCGTGGCGAGCGAGAACCTGCTCACCGTGATGGAAACCGTGACCGGGCAGTTCGCCCGTCAACTGGCATGAATCTGCCCCTCGCCCAGCCTCGCGTCGCTGAACGCGAACGAGTCCAGTCGGTTCCCCGCGGGGACGGCGACGCTTGCCGGATCGACCGGCAAGCACATCGCCAGCGCGGGCCGGCTAGGGAGCGGCCCGTCGCTCGCCCCGCCACGTTCGGATTGGACAACTGAGGTAGACGCTATGGACGACTGGACCCGCATCTGCGCACTGCAGGACATCCCCGTGCTGGGCTCGCGCCGCGTGCAGCGCCCGGCCGGCATCGACGTGGCCCTGTTCCGCAGCGCCGACGACGAGGTCTTCGCGCTGCTGGACCGCTGCCCGCACAAGGGCGGCCCGCTGAGCCAGGGCATCGTCTTCGGCAAGCACGTGGCCTGCCCGCTGCACAACTGGACCATCGGCCTGACCGACGGCAGCGCGCGCGAGCCCGACGAGGGCTGCACGCCGGCCTTCAGCGTCAAGCTCGATGGTGGCGAGGTCTTCCTGCTGAAGACCGAACTGGACACGCTGGCGCTGGACCTGGCCGCGCCAGTGGCTGGCCCGAAGATTTCGATTGCGGTGGCTTGAGAGGCTGAGAACAGCCCAGTCAGAAGAATATGAGCGAGACCAAGTCCACCTGCCCTTACTGCGGCGTCGGTTGCGGAGTCGTCATCGAGCACGATGGCACGCAGATCACCAGCACCAGCGCCTGCGCGAGCCGATGAAGCGCGCGGCGCGCGGCCAGGCGGCCGAGGTGATCGGCTGGGACCAGGCCAACCGCGAGATCGCCGACAAGCTGCTGGCCATCCGCGCCGCGCACGGCCCCGAAGCTATCGGCGTCTACATCTCCGGCCAGCTGCTGACCGAGGACTACCACGCCTTCAACAAGCTGGCCCGCGCCGTCATTGGCACGCCTCACATCGACTCCAACTCGCGCCTGTGCATGAGCTCGGCCGTGGTCGGCTACAAGCAGGCCCTGGGCGCCGACGCGCCGCCCTGCAGCTACGAGGACATCGAGCTGGCCGACTGCATCCTTGTCAGCGGCGCCAACCCGGCCTGGGCCCACCCCATCCTGTTCCGCCGCCTCGAAGCGGCGCGCGACAAGAAGCTGGCCGGCAAGGCCGACCACAAGCTCATCGTCATCGACCCGCGCCGCACCGAGACCGCCGAGCTGGCCGACCTGCATCTGCAGATCCGCGCCGGCACCGACGTCGCGCTGTGCCACGGCCTGCTGCACGCCCTCATCTGGGCCGGCCACACCGACGCCGACTTCGTCCGCGACCATACCGAAGGCTTCCAGGCGCTGAAAGACCTCGTGCGCGACTGGCCGCCGGCGCGCGCAGCCCAGGTCTGCGGCGTCGAGGAGGCCGACATCTGGCAGGCCGCGACCTGGTTCGCCACGTCGCCGTCGTCGCTCAGCCTCTACTGCCAGGGCCTGAACCAGAGCAGCAGCGGCACGGCCAAGAACACCGCGCTCATCAACCTGCATCTGGCCACCGGCCAGATCGGCCGCGCCGGCGCCGGGCCCTTCTCGCTGACCGGCCAGCCCAACGCCATGGGCGGCCGCGAGAGCGGCGGCATGGCGACGCTGCTGCCCGGCCACCGCGACCCGGGCAAGGCTGAAGACTGGGCCGACGTCGCCGCACTGTGGGACGTGCCCGACCTGCCGGGCCGGCGCGGCCACACCGCGGTCGAAATGTTCGAGGCCGCCGCGCGCGGTGAGATCAAGGCGCTGTGGATCACCTGCACCAACCCGGCCCAGTCCATGCCCGACCAGACCCTGGTGCGCCAGGCGCTGGAGCGTTGTGAGCTGGTCGTCCTGCAGGAAGCCTTCGCGCACACCGCCACGGCCCGCTACGCCGACTACCTGCTGCCCGCCGCGACCTGGGGCGAGAAGGAAGGCACTGTCACCAACAGCGAGCGCCGTATCAGCCGCGTGCGCTCCGCCGTGCCGGCCGCCGGCGAGGCGCGCGCGGACTGGCGCATCGCCCGCGACATCGCCGCCCTCATCGACGCGGCCTTGGGCCGCGCGCCGCGCCTGGTTGCGAACAGCGCCGAAGACCTGTGGCTGGAACACCGCGCCGCCACGCGCGGCCGTGACCTGGACATCACCGGCCTGACCTGGGCCACGCTGGACGCCGACGGCCCGCAGCAATGGCCCTTCGTCGCCGCCGCCACGCCGCGCCTTTACACCGATGGCCGCTTCGCGACCGCCAGCGGCCGCGCCCGCTTCATCGCCAAGCCCTACCAGCCGCCCGCCGAGAGCGCCGGCGCCAAGCACCCCTTCTCGCTGACCACCGGCCGCCTGCGCGACCAGTGGCATGGCATGAGCCGCAGCGGCAGCGTGCCGGGCCTGTTCGCCCACGAAGGCCAGCCGCTGGTGCGTGTGCACCCCAGCGACGCCGCGCGCCGCAAGCTGGCCGATGGCGAGCTCGTCACCGTGCGCTCGCGCCGCGCCGCCGTCGTGCTGCCGCTCAGGCTGGACGAGCGCGTGCCGCTGGCCGGTGCCGACATCGCCATGCACTGGGGCGATGAATTCGTCGGCGCGCAGCACGGCATCAACGCGCTGACGAACGGCGCCTTCTGCCCCGACTCCAAGCAGCCTGAGCTGAAGTTCAGCGCCGTCGCCATCGAGCCCGCCCTGCTGCCCTGGCGCATCAGCGCCTGCGCCTGGGTCGCCGCCGAGCGAGGCGCCGTGCTGCGCGAACAGCTGCGCGCGTTGATGCCGCGCTTCGGCTATGCGCAATGCCTGCCCGAGCCCGGCAAGAGTGAGCAGGTCGGCTGGACCTTCGAGGCCGCCTGCACCGAGGCCCCCGCGCCGGAGCTGGTCGACGAACTCGCCCAGGCCCTGGGCCTGGCGGGTGTCGATGTGCTGCGCTATGCCGATGCCCAGCGCGGGCGCCTGCGCCTGCTCAAGCTCGATGGCGATGAGCTGCAGACTGCTCCGCTGCAAGCCCTGCTGCGCATCGGCCAGCATGACGAAGGCGCCTGGCTCGTCGACCTCTGGCGCGAGCGTTCGGCCGCATCGGCGGTCGGCCGCTGGCTGCTGTCGCCCGGCGCGCCGCCCACCAACAGCAAGCCGGTCAGCGCGCAGGTCTGCAACTGCTTCGACGTGCGCGAAGACGTCATCCGCCTGACGCTGGCGCGCTGCAGCGGCAGCCCGGCCGAGCGCCTGGCGCAGCTGCAAGGCGAGAAGCGCTGCGGCACCCAATGCGGCTCCTGCCTGCCGGCGCTGCGCCGCCTCGTCAACACAACGCCTGAGGAAGTCCCGGCATGAACTACACCGTTTCTCTTGTCGGCGCCGGCCCCGGCGACCCGGAGCTGCTGACCCTGCGCGCGTTGAAGCGAATCGAGAGTGCCGACGTCGTCCTTGCCGACGACCTCATCGACCCGCGCGTGCTGGCCCTGGTGAAAGGCCGCCTGCTGCGCGTCGGCAAGCGCGGCGGCTGCATCTCGACGGACCAGCACTTCATCCACGCGCTGATGATCCGCGAGGCCCGCGCCGGCCATCGCGTCGTGCGGCTCAAGGGCGGCGATCCCTTCGTCTTCGGCCGCGGCGGCGAAGAGGTCGACGCGCTGCGCGAAGCAGGCCTCGACGTCGAGGTCGTCAGCGGCCTGACCAGCGGCATCGCCGGCCCCGCGGCCGTCGGCATCCCGGTGACAGACCGCCGCGCTTCGCCCGGCGTCGTCCTCGTCACCGGCCACCCCGGCGAAGGCCGCGCCGAACCCGACTGGGCCGCACTGGCCCGCACCGGGCTGACGCTCGTCATCTACATGGGTGTTGCCCGTGCGGCCGACATCACGGCCAAGCTGATCGCGGCCGGCCTGAAGTCCGACCTGCCGGCGGCCATCGTCAGCGCGGCGCACACGGCCCAGCAGCGCCACGCGGTGACGACGCTGGCCGGGCTGCCCGACTGCATCGCCCGCGAGGGGCTGAAGAGCCCGGCGCTGCTGGTGATTGGCGAGGTGGCCGCCATGGCGGCGCTCGAAGGTTTGGCGCAGGGGATGCGCCAGGCGGGCTGAGATGCCTGGTCGGGTCAGCATCACCGGTCGGTCTATCGGGCGCTGACTGACTCCAAGTGGGGGGCACCGAAGGTGCGGCGCCTGCTGGTTGCTGTCGACCCAGGGCGGTCAGTCGAGGTTCCAAACTGCCTGCCCGAAACCTGACTGTTGGCACGGACGCGTGGAACAGGCAGTTCGCACTGCACGGCAGCTAGGCAATGTCTGTGGAGCGCGTCAATGCTTCGTGGCGATCAAGGCTGGCAAGCATTGCCTCCAGCTTGGCACGCACCAGGCCGAGTGCATCGCTGCCGATCAGGAGATGCTCCGGAGGCTCCGCCATACCGACCAGCGCCAAGATGGCTTGTGCCGCCTTGTCCGGATCACCCAGCTGCTTTCCGCTCTTGTCGATGCGCGCCTGCCTGATCGGATCGAACAGCGTGTTGTAGTCGGAGATGGAGCGATCGCTGCGCACCATCGACCGCCCCGCCCAGTCGGTGCGGAAGGACCCTGGCGCGACGGCGGTCACGGCCACGCCGAAGCTCTTCATCTCCTTGGCCAGCGTCTCGGAGATGCCTTCGAGGGCGAACTTGCTGCCGCAGTAGTAGGCGATGCCCGGCATCGTGATGTAGCCGCCCATCGATGTGATGTTGACGATATGGCCGCGGCGACGCTGGCGCATGAACGGAACGAACGCCTTCATGACGGCGACTGCGCCAAAGACGTTCACATCAAACTGACGCCGCATCTCCTCCATCGGGGACTCCTCGAAGACTCCTTCGTGACCGTAGCCAGCGTTGTTGATGACGACGTCGACGGGACCGAGTTGCTCTTCAACCTCGGCTGCGAGGGATGCCACCTTGTCGAACTCAGAGACATCGAGCAATCTGGCATGAGCCCGCCCGTGGAACTGGAGATCGAAATCGGTCGCGGCCCTTGCATTGCGCACGGTACCGATGACCTTGTGCCCGGCCGCAAGGGCCGCGTTTGCGATCGCGCGGCCGAAGCCGCTGCTGACGCCCGTGACGAAGAAGGTTTTTGCGTTTTCCATGCCGCAATTCTTGGCAATCCGAGCGCGCAAGTCCATCCGCACTCCTATTTCATTCTTGCCTGTTCCTATGAGTGCCGTGTTTAACGGACGCACTTCTGGCGGATTTGATGCACCATCCTCTGATGGAGAGAATCGAGCGGCAAGAAAAGATGATTGCGCTGATGAAGCGCTTGGCCCCGCAGGAGGGGTACACGTTGACGGTTTTGCCGGATGTGCGCTTCTTGCGCTCGGACCGACCGCTCCCCTCGACGCCGGTGCTCTATGAGCCAGGGATCGTGATCGTCTGCCAGGGCAGCAAGCGCGGGTATTGGGCCGACAAGGTGTACCTCTACGACGAGCAACACTACCTGGCGGTGTCCGTGCCCCTCCCGTTCACGATGGAGACAGACGCCAGCGCGGTCGAGCCCTTGCTTGCCATCTACCTGACGATCGACTTCACCGTGCTGGCGAAGCTTGCGCTCGAACTTGACGAGTTGGCCAACTCCGCCTACGCCAAGCCTGCCGGCATGGTCTCGACGCCCATGGACGATGCCCTTTCCCAGACGGTACTGCGGTTGCTCGAAGCCCTGACTTCGCCCGTGGAGTCGCGACTGCTCGCGCCCGCGATCGTGCGAGAGATCTACTACCGCGTGTTGACCGGCGAACAGGGTGCCTCGATGCGGGCGGCATTGGCCAGCCATGGGCAGTTCGGCAAAATTGCCAAGACGGTACGGCGTATCCACGCGACCTTCGGCGATCGGCTGACCGTGGAGCGGCTCGCGGGCGAGGTGGGTATGAGCGTCCCGACATTCCACGCCCACTTCCGCATGGTGACGCACTCTTCTCCCATGCAGTACCTGAAATCGGTTCGCCTACACCAGGCTCGCCTGCTCATGCTGCGCGAAGACAAGACCGCAGCAGCAGCCTGCCTCGAGGTGGGATACGAGAGCGCATCCCAGTTCAGCCGTGAGTTCAAGCGACTCTTCGGGCGCAGCCCCGGCGAAGAGGTTGCGCGCCTGAAATCGAGCTTTGCGATGCCTCGCCTACCGGGCAAACAGGTCTGGGTTGCATCGCATTGAATTTCATCCGGCGACCATCGGTGGCCTGAGCTGGGAAAACGTCCTGCGCAAGGTAGGGCGCTATGCGCGAGCTACCCGAGAGCTGCCGTTGGCGACGGACAGCTTGTGGCCGTGAACAGCCGGTGAGCACCGCCCCGGGGCGCCAGCCGCTACTGCCGCCCCCCCTCAAACCCGCCCAACTGCCTCGCTGGCGCCAACCAACAACTCCCGAAGCCTCAGCTCAGCTTGAAACTGCTCACCAACCCGGCCAGCCGCACCGCCTGTTCCTTCAGCGACTGAGCCGCCGCGGCGGACTCTTCCACAAGCGCGGCGTTCTGCTGTGTCATCTGGTCCAGCTCGGTCACCGTGCCGTTGACCTGGGCGATGCCCTGGCTCTGCTCGACGGCCGCGGCGCTGATCTCGCCAATGATGTCGGTCACACGCTGCACCGAGCCGACGATGTCGGTCATCGTCGTCCCGGCGTCATTGACGAGGTGGGTGCCGGCCTCGACGCGCTCGACGCTGGCGCCGATCAGCGCCTTGATCTCGCGCGCGGCTTCGGCCGAGCGTTGGGCCAGGGAACGTACCTCGCCCGCCACGACCGCGAAGCCGCGGCCCTGTTCGCCCGCGCGCGCCGCTTCGACGGCCGCGTTCAACGCCAGGATGTTGGTCTGGAAGGCGATGCCGTCGATGGTGCCGATGATGTCGGCGATCTTGCGGCTGGCGGTGTTGATCTCGCCCATGGTGCTGACGACACGCGACACGACCGCGCCGCCGCGGCCGGCCGTCTCGGCAGCGGCACCGGCGAGCTGCTTGGCCGTCATCGCCGAGTCGGCGCTCTGGCCGACGGTGCCGGTCAGCTGGGTCATGGAGCTGGAGGCCTGCTGCAGGTTGGACGCCGTCTGCTCGGTGCGGTGCGACAGGTCCATGTTGCCGCTGGTCGCCACCGGCCATGCGCTCGGCGAAGCGCTTGGCCGCGACCAGCGGGCCGATGATGGAGCGTGAGATCTGCACCGCCAGCAGGCCGCCGACGATCATGCAGACGACGAAGGCGACGATGAAGCCGACGAAGACGCTGCTGACCAGGCCGTCCACCTTGGCGAAGACATCGTCGCCACGCTTCTTCAGGTCGGCCTCGATGTTGTTGAGCATGGCCAGGGCGGGGTCGTAGGCGGCGTCGGCGGCCTTCATGTCCTCGAAGGCGGCCTGGGCGTCGGGGTAGCCGTCGGCAACGAGCTTGTCGGCCGCAGGCTTGACGGCCTTGCGGTAGTCAGCCATCAGCGCGCGGAACTTGACCAGCGCCTCCTTGCCCTTGTCCTCGGTCGCCATCGCGCCGAAGTCGTCCATGGCCTTGTCCAGGCCCGACTGGGCGGCATCCCACTCCTTCTTGGCGCGGGCCGTGCCTTCCTTGTTGAAGATGGAGGCGACCAGCGTGGAGGTTGCCGTCTTGCTCTGTAGCAGGTGGCTGCGCGCGGCGACGGTGATGTTGGACGTGGGAATGAGCTTCTGCGTGATGCCCTGGATGGCCTTTTGCGACACACTCAGCCCGAAGCCGCCCACGGCCACCAGCAGCGCCGTCATCGCCAGGATGATGCCGAAGGCCAGCCAGAGGCGGGCTTGGATGCGCAGTCGACGCAGCATGGGATATCTCCTTGTGGAAGGGACGACCAGGGGTAGCCCATCATTGAAGCAGAAACCCCGGCGGCCCAGGCAAAACCTGCTGGTAGGCTCGCGGCATCGTTCACGGCACAGCCCACCATGAGCTTCCTGGCCATCGACATCGGCAACACCCGTCTCAAATGGGCCGTCTACGCAGACGGGGCCGAGCCGGGCAGCGCGCCCGAGCAGCATGGCGCCGTCTTCCTCGAAAACATCGACCGCCTTGCCGACGACGACTGGCAAGCCCTGGCCCCGCCCACGCGCATTCTCGGCAGCAATGTCGCCGGCGACGCGGTGCGCCGGCGCGTCGAGGAGCAGATGGAACACTGGGACCTCAGCGTCCGCTGGGTCGTGCCCGCGGCCGAGGCCGCCGGCGTGAGGAACGGCTACGACCACCCGACGCGCCTGGGTGCCGACCGCTGGGTGGCCGTCATCGGCGCTCACGCACATGCACTCCAGCGCGGCTTCGACGGGCCGGTGCTGATCGTCATGATCGGCACGGCGGTCACGGTGGATGCGCTGTCCAGCGACGGTCAGTTCCTCGGCGGCCTCATCCTGCCCGGCCACGGCATCATGCTGCGCGCGCTGGAAGGCGGCACGGCCGGCCTGCGCGTGCCCACGGGGGAGGTGCGCGACTTCCCCACCAACACCAGCGACGCGCTGACGACCGGCGGCACCTTCGCCATCACCGGCGCCATCGAGCGCATGCACCGGCTGCTGGCCCAGCGCGAGGGCCGCGAGCCGATGCTGCTGATGACCGGCGGTGCCGGCTGGAAGGTGGCGCCGGCGCTGGATGCGCCGCACGAGCTCATCGAGGGTCTGATCTTCGACGGCCTGCTGGCCATCAATTCGGCGCGCAGCTGAACAGCCCGAGAACTTGCTCGGACCGTTTTGCCATGCGCACGCCTGGGCTGTGCCTAGAGGCCCTTGTTTCCCGGCCATTCCACCCGCGCCAGCTCCAGCAAGTTCGCGAACTTCGGGTTCTCTTTCAGTAGCTCGAAGACCCGCTCGGCAATCGCCTGCCCGGCCTTGGAGTCCGATTCGAAATGAACCCCGGCCACCTCGCGGTTGTGCGCCACGTCGTTCCCCAATTCGGTCAGCCGGCTTACGAGTGCGGGAGACGGGAACATAGCGCCGTAGATCAGCGCCACCATGCGGGACTGCGCAGCATGCCCGCTGGGGTAGCTCGGATGCCCAGGGTACAGCGGGTCGGGCTTGGCGAACATCGGCTCCAGGTTGGGGAGATAGGCCGAAGGCCTGGCCGCGTTGAA